>NZ_JARKOZ010000009.1 GCF_029978005.1 Solidesulfovibrio sp.
CGCCGTGGCGTTCACGGCAAGCGAAGACCACAAGACCCACATCGCACTGGTCAAGGGCGACATCCACCCCGACGAGCCCGTGCTCGTGCGCGTGCACAGCGAATGCCTGACCGGCGACGTGTTCGGCTCGCTGCGCTGCGACTGCGGCAACCAGTTGCACGAGGCCATGCGCATGATCGAGACCGAGGGCAAGGGCGTGATCCTCTACATGCGCCAGGAAGGCCGGGGCATCGGCCTAGCCAACAAGATCAAGGCCTACGCCCTCCAGGAACAGGGCCTCGACACCGTGGACGCCAACCTGCGCCTGGGCTTCAAGGCGGACCTGCGCGAATACGGCACCGGGGCGCAGATCCTGGTGGCCCTGGGCGTGTCCAAGATGCGGCTCATGACCAACAACCCCAAGAAGATCGTCGGCCTCGAGGGCTACGGCCTGGAGGTGGTGGAGCGGGTGCCCATCGAATCCTGCCCCTGCGCCGAGAACACCTGCTACCTGACCACCAAGCGCGACCGCATGGGGCATCTGCTCCACCTGCCGGACCAGGCCGCCAGCTAGGGTCGTTTCCCTTTTTCATCAGCCAAGGGCGGCACGCCGCCCGGGAGAAGAGCATGCACCACATCGCCACCATCGAAGGCCAGCTCGACGCCAAAGGGCTCAAGTTCGCCCTGGTCGCCGGCCGCTTCAACGACTTCATCACCGAACGCCTCGTGGGCGGGGCCGTGGACTACCTGACCCGCCACGGCGGCGACCATGCCGACATCACCGTGGTGCGCGTGCCCGGGGCCTTCGAGATCCCGCTGGCCGCCAAGAAGCTGGCCGCCTCGGGCAAGTACCACGGCGTGGTCTGCCTGGGCGCGGTCATCCGCGGGGCCACCCCCCATTTCGAGTACGTGGCCAACGAGTGCGTCAAGGGCCTGGCCCACGTCATGCTCGACACCGACGTGCCGGTGGGCTTCGGTGTCCTGACCGTGGACACCCTGGAGCAGGCCATCGAACGCGCCGGCTCCAAGGCGGGCAACAAGGGCGTGGAAGCCGCCGCCGCCGTGCTGGAGATGGTGCGCGTGCTGGAGCAACTCTAACCCATGACCCAAGCCGCGATACGCATCATGCCTGAATCAGAAGACAAAAAGCCCGTGGCCTCGCGCCGCAAGGGCCGCAAGCAGGCCTTCGAGTGCCTCTACGGCCTCATTTTCGAATCCGCCGCCGACGAGCGCTCCCTGCGCCGGGTCTTTTCCCGCTGCCCCCACGACGTGACGGAGGGGGAGGCCGAGGACGCCGGCCGGGACTTCGCCTGGGAGCTCGTCTCCGGGGTCTGGAACAACGAACGGGACATCGACGCGCTCATCGTGCGCTTTTCGAAGAACTGGAAGCTCACGCGCATCGCCAAGGTGGAGCTGACCATCCTGCGCCTGTCGGTCTATGAGATCCTGCACCGCCCGGACATTCCCCTTCGCGTGACCCTCAACGAGGCCATCGAGCTGGCCAAGCGCTACGGCGACGAGAACTCCCGCAACTTCATCAACGGCATCCTGGACGCCATCGCCAAGGCCGTCGACAGCGGCGAGTTCGAAATCCACAAGGACTTGTAGACGGGAAAAGCCCGCGTCCGGAAGCCCACGATGAACATCGCCACGGTCCTCGCCGATCTCGCCGCCCTGCCGCCCCAGGCCCAGCAGGAGGCCGCCGATTTCATCGCGTTTTTGAAAGCCCGCCACACCGCCCCGATCGGGAGCGCGGACGCGCGGGACGAAGCGGCTGGGCTTGCGTTTCGCGGCATGTGGAAGGACAGGGACGACATGGGGGACGCCTCGGCCTGGGTCGCGGAGCACCGCCGACGGGAATGGACGCGATGACCGCATCGCGCCTGGCGCTTGTCGACACGGACGTGCTCATCGACTACGGGCGCGACGTCCCGGCGGCGGTCGACGTCCTCGCCTCGCTTTTGCCGGACAAGCTGGCCGCCGTAAGCGTCGTCACCTATCTGGAGCTTCTCGCCGGCTGTCGCGACAAACGGGAACAGGCCGCCCTGGACGCCTTCATGGCCGCCTTTGTCCTCATCCACATCGACGAATCCGTTTCCAATCGGGCGCTCGAACTGATGCGCCGCTACCGCTTGAGCCACGGCCTGCGCCTGCCCGATGCGCTCATCGCGGCCTGCGCCCTGGCCCAGGGCTTGACGCTTGTATCAAAAAACCAGAAAGATTACCGATTCATAGACGAGCTGGACCTGCCGCCCTATCCAGCAACGTAATGCCATGCGCCGCACGGCCCCGCCGCCAGCCATGGCGCAATGCATTTTCCCCAAGGAGCAGCCCCCCATGAGCAAGTACGTGCCCGAGGACGTCGAGAAAAAATGGCAGGCCGTCTGGGAGGACGGCGGCCACTTCAAGGTGGAGGCCGATCCTTCGCGGCCGAAATACTACGTCCTCGAAATGTTCCCCTACCCCTCGGGGCGCATCCACATGGGGCACGTGCGCAACTACTCCATCGGCGACGTGGTGGCGCGGTTCAAGCGCATGGAAGGCCGCAACGTGCTCCACCCCATGGGCTGGGACGCCTTCGGCATGCCGGCGGAAAACGCCGCCATCAAGCACGGCCTGCACCCCGCCTCCTGGACCGTGTCCAACATCGACTCCATGCGCGCCCAGCTCAAGCGTCTGGGCTACTCCTACGACTGGCGGCGCGAGATCGCCACCTGCCACCCCGGCTACTACGTCCACGAGCAGCGCTTCTTCCTGGACTTCCTGGAAAAGGGCCTGGTCTACCGCAAGCACTCGCCGCAAAACTGGTGCGAGACCTGCGGCACGGTGCTGGCCAACGAGCAGGTCATCGACGGCTGCTGCTGGCGCTGCGACCAGAAGGTGGTGCAAAAGGACCTGGAGCAGTGGTTTTTGCGCATCACGGCCTACGCCGAGGAGCTCCTGGCCGACCTGGACAAGCTCGCCGGCGGCTGGCCCGAGCGCGTGCTCACCATGCAGCGCAACTGGATCGGCAAGTCCGTGGGCGCGGAGCTCACCTTCGCCCTGGCCGAACCCGTCGCCGGCGAGGAAGGCGTCACCGTGTTCACCACCCGGCCTGACACCCTTTTCGGCGCGACCTTCATGAGCCTGGCCGCCGAGCATCCGCTGGTGCCGAAGCTCATCGCGGGCAAGCCGCAGGAAACGGCCGTTTCCGCCTTCGTCGAGAGCGTGCGCAACATGGACCGCATCGTGCGCGGCGGCGAGGACCTGGAAAAGGAAGGCGTGTTCACCGGGGCCTATTGCGTCAATCCGGCCACGGGCGCGCCGATCCCCATCTATGTCGCCAACTTCGTGCTCATGGGCTACGGCACGGGCGCGGTCATGGCCGTGCCGGCCCACGACCAGCGCGACTTCGAGTTCGCCCGCAAGTACGACCTGCCGCTCAAGGTCGTCATTTCGCCCGAAGGCCAGACCCTGGACCCGGCGGCCATGACCGAGGCCTACGCCGACCCGGGCCTGCTCGTCGCTTCCGGCGACTTCACGGGCCTGCCCAACGAAGAGGCCAAAGGAAAGATCATCGACTGGCTGGCCGAGACCGGGCGCGGCAAGCGCAGCGTCAACTACAAGCTTCGCGACTGGAACATCTCGCGCCAGCGCTACTGGGGCGCGCCCATTCCGGTCATCTACTGCGACACGTGCGGCGTCGTGCCTGTGCCGCGCAAGGATCTGCCCGTGGAGCTGCCGCGCGACCTGGCGCTTTTGCCAGACGGCCGCTCGCCCCTGCCCGTGTCGCCGTCGTTTACCGACGTGACCTGCCCGCTGTGCAATGGGCCGGCCCGGCGCGAGACGGACACGCTGGACACCTTCTTCGAGTCGTCCTGGTATTTCGCGCGCTACGCCTCGGCCCGCAAGGCCGACGGCCCCTTCGATCCGGCCGAGATCGGCTACTGGCTGCCCGTGGACCAGTACATCGGCGGCATCGAGCACGCCATCCTGCACCTGCTCTACTCGCGCTTCTTCGTCAAAGCGCTTCGCGACTGCGGCTATGTGGCCTTCGACGAGCCCTTCGCCAACCTGCTGACGCAAGGCATGGTCATCAAGGACGGCTCCAAGATGAGCAAGTCCAAGGGCAACGTGGTGGACCCGGACCTCATGATCGGCAAGTACGGGGCCGACACGGTGCGGGTGTTCATCCTCTTCGCCGCGCCGCCGGAAAAGGACCTCGAATGGAGCGACACCGGCATTGAGGGTTCGTCGCGGTTCCTGTCGCGCCTGTGGCGGCTGGTGACGGAAGAGCTCGACGGCGTGCTGTCGCCCGTGTCCGCCTGCGCGCCGGCCGCCGAGCTGGGCCTTTCCGCCCTGCCGCCCCTTTTCGCCGAGCTGCGCCGCCGCGAGCACGCGACAGCCGCCAAGGCCGGGGCGGACATCCGCGAGCGCTTCCAGTTCAACACGGCCATCGCCGCGGCGATGGAACTGGTCAACTTCCTGTACGCCAACGTCGAGGCGATAAAGGCCGAGCCCAAGGGGGCCAAGGCCGCGTCCTCGGCCGTGGCCACCCTGCTCACCGTGCTTTCGCCCATCGCCCCGCACATCTGCGAGGAGTTGTGGCAGCGCGTCGGCCACGAGAAGCTGCTGATCGAACAGCCCTGGCCGACCCACGACCCGGCGGCGCTGGTCACCGACGAGGTGGAGATCGTGGTGCAGGTGTGCGGCAAGCTGCGCGGCAAGGTGAACGTGGCGCGCGACGCCTCCAAGGAGGACGTGGAGCGGGCCGCCCTGGCCGACGCCAACGTGGCCAAGCACCTCGAGGGCAAGACGGTCCGCAAGGTGATCGTGGTGCCCGGCAAGCTCGTCAACGTGGTGGCCGGCTAGGGCCGCCGCGACATCGCCGACCAAGGGCCGGGAGGACGAACGTCCTTCCGGCCCTTTTTCGTGACCATCGCCGCCGAAGTCTCCTCTTGTGTCACGATTCGCCGCCGCGACGCGGCCCCCCCGACGTGCCGAAGATGCCGCCTGCGCCCCGCCGCCTGCCGCCCGGCGGTGCTGCTTTCCATTCTCCCCGCGCTAACCCAAGTTTGCACCTTTGGCCGGTTTCGCGACAACAATCGCGGAATTCTGGCATGTTACAATATCGTTATCGTTGGTACGACCCTTGCTATACCTGAGTCCAAGCATAAAGCCCCCCATACAGCGGCGAGGAACGCACACTCACCGCAACATCGGCCACTTGCCGCAAGACGTTTGCGGCAGGCGGCAAGGGGAGAACTTTTCGGAAAAACAGTGGATATGCCGTCCACCATGACGGCCGGATGCAAAAAGTACATTCCACCCGGAGCACCAGATGAATCTGCAGAAAATGTTCATGCTTCTGTGCGGGTGCATCTGCATCGCGACCTTCTCCGTCATCGTCGTCATCGTCAACACCGACACAGAGAAGGCCATCATCCAGGAATACCAGCAGAAAGCGGACATTCTCCTGCAGGCCATGAAAGCCGTGCGGGCGCACATCGGCGGCGTGGTGCGCCCGGCCGCCACCCAGCTCATCGGCAAGGACGGCTTCCAGGTGGAACTGCAATCCACCTCCTTCGCCGCCAACAAGGTTTTTTCCGTCATCGCCCCGGAACATAAATACGACATCTCCTTCCGCACCCCCTCGACCAAGCCCCTCAATCCGGCCAACCGGGCCAGCGACGTGGAGGCCGACCTCATCGGCAGGCTCGACGCCATGCACACGGCCGGGGCCAAGGAACTCGTCTGGAAGGGCGTGCGCAAGGTCGGCGGCGTGGACTGCTTCGTCATCGCCGTGGGCGAGATCAACAAGCAAAGCTGCCTGCCCTGCCACAAGCACAAGGAGGACGCGCCGACGAGCCTGCGCGACAAGTACGCCTTCGACAGCCCGCCGCGCCTGGCCGACCGGGTGGAGTCGGCCGAGGTCGTGACCATCCCCATCGACAAGCTCTACGCCTCGGTGAAGCGCTCCACGACCCTGCTCGTGCTGGTCTGCCTGGCCGGACTCGTGGTCATCCTGGGCGCGACCACCTACGCCTTCCGCGTGCTGGTGAGCCGGCCGCTGGCCAACCTCGGCGACTACGCCACGCAGATCGAGCGCGGCAACCTCGACGCCGCGCCCCACGGCATCTTCCGCTACGGGCTCAAGCGGCTCAAGGACTGCGTCGAGCGCATGGTCGGGGAACTTAAAAACCGCATCGCCGAATCGGGCCGGCTGGCCGAGGATTCCCGCCGCCAGGCCGACGAGGCCCACACGGCCAAGGCCGCGGCCGAGCAGGCCCGGACCGAGGCCGAGCGCAGCCGCCGCGAGGGCATGCTGCAAGCGGCCGAAAGCCTGCGCGGCGTGGTGCGGGTCGTCACCGACAAGTCCGGCGAGCTTTCGGGCCAGGTGGACCGGTGCAGCCAGGGCGCGGCCACCATGACCGCCCTGGCCGGCGAATCCGAGGCGGCCATGGCCGACCTCGACGCCTCGGTGGAGGACATCGCCAAAAACGCCGCGGCGGCCGCCCAGGCCACCGGCCGCACCCGGGACAAGGCCCTGGAGGGCGAGGAGGTGGTCGGCCGGGCCGTGGCCTGCATCGTGGACGTCAACGCCCAGTCCCAGGCCGTCAAGGCCGACATGGCCGAGCTCGGCCGCAGCGCCGACAGCATCGGCCGCGTGATCGACGTCATCAACGAAATCGCCGACCAGACGAACCTTCTGGCCCTAAACGCCGCCATCGAGGCGGCCCGGGCCGGCGAGGCCGGCCGGGGCTTCGCCGTGGTCGCCGACGAGGTGCGAAAACTCGCCGAAAAGACCATGACCGCCACCAAGGAAGTCGGGCAGGCCGTGCGCGGCATCCAGGACGGCACGGCGAAAAACGTGGCCAACGTGGACAAGGCCGTCCAGGGCATCGCCCAGGCCAACGCCCTGGCCGTGGCCTCGCGCGACGCCCTGCGCGAGATCGCCGGACAGGTGAGCGAGGCGGCGAGCCTCGCCGCGGGCATCGCCGCCGCTTCCGGCCGACAGTCGCAAGCCAGTGAACGCGTCGGCGGCTCCATCGAACAGATCCGCGCCCTGGCCGTGGAAACGGCCGAGGCCATGACCATGGCCGAACAGGCCGCCGGCGAGATGGCCGGCCAGACCCATGCGCTCAAAAGCCTGCTGGAATCCCTGTGAGGGATGGCGGGCAACAATATGTTCGGAACTCCCGGCCATGCAGGCGGGAGAAAAAGGACGAGAAAGGAGTATGGCATGGACTTGAACAGACGAGCGGTTCTCGGGGCCCTGGGCGGGCTGGCCTTCGGCGGTGCGCTGGCCGCAACCGTGGGCCAGGTCGCGGCCGCGCCCTTCGACCAGAGCACCAAGCCTTTCGGCTGGACGCCCCACAAGCTCGACGCGGCCGCCTGCGCCAAGACGGCCTACGAAGGCTACTGGTTCAACGACTACGGCTGCTGCTACGGAGCCTTCTACGCCATCGTCGGCACCATGGCCGAGAAGTTCGGCGCGCCCTACAACCAGTTTCCCTTCACCATGATGGAGGTGGGCAAAAGCGGCATCTCCGAGTGGGGCACCATCTGCGGGGCGCTTTTAGGCGTGGCCAGCGCCTACTCGCTCTTCTGGGGCCGCAAAGAGCGAAACCCCATGGTCACGGAGCTTTTCCGCTGGTACGAGCAGACCGCCTTCCCCATGTACAACCCGGGCGAGGCGGCCCAGGGCGTCAAGGGCGAGTTGCCGACCAGCAAGTCGGATTCGGTGCTGTGCCATATTTCCGTGAGCCGCTGGTGCTACACGTCCAAGCTGGCCCAGAGCTCCAAGGAGCGCAGCGAGCGCTGTTCCCGCATCACGGCCGACGTGACCGCCAAGGGCATCGCCATTCTCAACGCCAAGATCGACGGCGCGTTCAAGCCCGAAGGCAAGTCCGAGGCCGTGGCCTACTGCGGCGAATGCCACGACAAGGGCAAGGCGGCGGACAACGCCAAGGGTCTCATGGACTGCCGGCCCTGCCACAGCGGCAGCGAGCACACGCAGAACAAATTCCAGAACCACCCCTGAGCGAATCAACAAAGGGCGTGCGCCCTGTCTTGAAGAACAAAAACGCGAAGTTCCGCTAAAAGCAGCCCCAGGCGGTCCCCTCCCGCCTCGCCGCGCCCCGTCCGGACCTGGCCAGTGGTCCGGGCGGGGTTTTTCACGTGCCTACTCCCTGCCGGCTTCCCCGGCGGACGTCTCCAGGCCGGCCGCGACCTTGCCGGCTTCGCAAAGCGGCCTGCGCTCGGACGGGGGGCGCTCGAAGCGCAGGCGCAGCGGCGCGCCCGTGAGAAACGCGAAAAGGCGCGGCACGTAGACGGCCAGCCCCCACCCCAGAAGCGACAGGCCGGCCATGGCCGCGACTCCGACCAGGGGATAGGCGGCGAGCTGGGTCAACGTCGTCGCCGGCCGCCAGACGGTCAAAAGCTTGGCCTGGAGCACGGAAACCGTGGGCTCGTGGGTGAGGAAGACGAAGAAGCTCATGGCGGCAAGCCCGTGCAGCAGCCGGCTGTCGCGCAGCCAGGGCCGGCGCGACAGGCACCAGAAGGCGGCCACGCCGAGCATCTGGTAGACCTTCTTGAACGCCGCCAGGGCGTACGGCTCGAGGCCGAGCCAGGGTTGCAGCCCCACGACCACGGTAGCCGCCGCGTAAAGCGGCAGGACCCACTTGTCCCAGCCGGCCGTGTCGCGCAGGTTCGCCCGCCGGCGGGCCAGCCAGCCCCCGGCGTAGAAGGCGAAGGCGAACCCGGCCAGGGAATACTCGTTGTCCACGGTCTCCAAGAACCAGGCGAGGCCGAGAAGCACGAGCCCGAGGTCCGGCAGCCGGCGGAAGAACACGAGGAAGACCGGGGCGGCGACGAAGACCACGAGCAGATCGCGCAAGAACCACAGCGGGTAGTTGAACGGGGCCGTACCGATGCCCAGAAGCTTCGGCACGATGCCGGCCGAGAGCACGAAGGACCGGCCGCCGAACATGGGGATGCTGCCGATGCACAGCACCCAGGCGATCCAGATGGCGTTGAACAGGATAAGCGGCACGCCGATGGCCATGAATTTGGTGCGCAGGAGCCGGGCGTAGGCCACCGGGGTGGCTTCGAGCTTTCGCAGCAGCAGATAGCCCGAGATGGCGAAGAAAAGCGGCACGGCCACGCAGGCCAGGCCGCGGTTGACCACGGTCAGCGCGAACTCGGCCGCCGGCGAGGCGAAGGGGAGCTCCGAGCCGAGGTAGCGGCCGCCGTGGCACAGCACGATCAGGCCGATGAGCACGGCGCGCAGCACGTCGATGCGGGCCGAGACGTCCGGATCGACGGGGTCGCGGACGGGGTCCAGGGGACGCGGGGAACGGATGGTCGATGGCAAGGGTACTCCGGGAAGCGGTCGCCGGGCGGGCGCTCCAGGTGCGGGAGGCGGCCCCGATATCGGAACCTGTCGCCGGAGGAGGCAGCACGGTTACAGGCGAAAGAGCACCTTGCGTCAATAGACAAGACCAAAATTTGTTATTATGCATGAAATACGCTTCCAGTCAAGCACATATCCCGACGCCCCCTCCCGAAGCCGCGCCGACACCTGTCCGCAACGGAGGTCCGTCCATGATCCGAGACCTTCTGCTCCCCTTTGTCCTGCCCTGGCTGTCCGCCGCCTTGCTGCTCGCCGGGCTGGCCTGGCGGCTGGGCCGCTGGCTGCGGGCCAAGGCCCGGCCCGCGCCGCTTTTCCCCGCGCCGACGGAGCCCCTGGCCGTCTGGACCGGCATCGCCGCCGAGGTCTGTCTGCTCGGCGGCCGCCGCACCGTGCCCACCCCGGGCATCGTCGCCGCCTGGTGCCTGCACGCCGCCCTGGTCCTTTTGGCCGTGGGCCATGTCCGCGCCGTGGCCGACTTCCCCGGCCTGTGGGCGGCCCTCGGCCTGACCGTCCCGGAGATCGACCGCCTGGGCGCGGTGGCCGGCGGCGCGGCGGGGCTTGTCGCCCTGGCAGCGACCCTGGCCCTGGCCCTGCGCCGGCTCGTCGTCCCCGCCGTGCGCCGCGCCGGCCGACCGGCGGATTTTCTCGTCCTGGCGCTTCTCGCGGCGGTCCTCGTCTCGGGGCTCTGGCTGCGCCTGGACGGCCGCACCGACCTCCCGGTCGTGCGGACCTACCTCGCCGGCCTGCTCTCCCTGCGCCCCGGCCTCCTGCCTGCCTCGCCGGGATTTGTCGTGCACTTCCTGCTGGCCCAGGCCCTGGCCGTGGTCTTCCCCTGGAGCAAGCTGCTCCACGCCTTCGGCGCCTTTCCGGCCAAGGCGGGCCTTGGCGACCTTCCCACCCCTGTCGCCGACGGCAGAGCCTGAACCCGGGAGACGCCCATGCACCCCCTGCTCGCCCGTCTCGGCCCCGAAGAGCTGGCCCTGGCCCGAAAGGCCGTGCGGAACATGCGAAACGGTCCCCGGGCCCTGCAACTGGCCCTGGAGGTCTGCGTGGGCTGCGGCCGCTGCGCCGCCGCCTGCCACGCCAGCAGCGGCAACGACGCGGCCAGGCTCCACCCGGCCCGCCGGGCCGAACTCCTGCGCCGGCCCTACCGCCGGGGAAAAGGTCCCGACGCCGCCGAACTGGCCGTGTGGATGCGCGATTTCTACGAATGCACGGGCTGCCGGCGCTGCGCGGTCTTCTGTCCCCTGGGGCTCGACAATTCCGTGATCAGCCGCGCCGCCCGGGGCGTGCTCGACGCCCTGGGCCTGACCCCCTGCCGCATCGCCGCCACCCAGGAGGCCTCGGACCGTCACGGCAACAACGAAGGCGCGTCCGAGGCGGCCATCCGCGACATGGTGCGCTTTCTGGAGGGGGAGCTGCGGGAGGAGCACGGCGCGGACATCCGCATTCCCCTCGACGAGAGGGCGGACGTCCTTTTCGCCACGGCTTCGAGCGAGATCATGGCCCGGCCGGAAAACCTCATGGGCTGCGCCACGTTCTTCCATCTGGCCGGCATCTCCTGGACGCTTTCCACGAAGGCCTTCGACGCGGCCAATTTCGGACTTTTCTCCGGCGACGACGGCCACATGCGCCGCAAGAACCGGCTGCTCCACGAAGCCTGCCTGGAACTCGACGCCAGGCGGCTGGTCATCGGGGAGTGCGGCCACGCCTACCGGGTGGCCCGGTACATGGGCGGGAGCACAAGCGCCCCGGGCCTGCCCTACCGCGTCACGGACGTCTTCACCGTGGCGGCGGACGTGCTGCGCCGGGGCGGCATCCGCCTGGACCCGGCCCGCAACGCCCTGGCCACGACCTACCACGACCCCTGCAACTTCGGCCGCAGCGGCGGGATCATGGAAGCCCCGCGCGAGGTGTTGCGGGCCTGCGTGGCCGATTTCCGCGAGATGTCGCCCAACCGCGAGGCCAATTTCTGCTGCGGCGGCGGAGGGGGGCTGGCCGTGCTGGAAACGGCCGAGGGGACCATCCGGGAGGACACCTTCTACGAGTACCGCATGCGGGTGTCGGGCAGGCGCAAGATGGAGCAGATCAAGACCTGCCGGGCCGCCCTGGTGGCGGCCCCGTGCTTCAATTGCCTGCGCCAGATCGAGCAGCTGGCCGACTACCACGAGACGGACGTGGGCGTGACCACGGTGTTCGAACTCTTCGACCGGGCGGTGCGGTTCTAGCTTTCGTCGGCGTCGTCCGCCTCTTCCGGGGCCGGCCGGGCGGCGGCCCGGAAAAAGCCCAGGCAGGCCCCGGCCCCGGCCAGGGCGAGCAGCGCCGCGAACGTGCGTGAGCGCGTGAGCCCGGCGAGAAAATCCAGCAAGGCGTCCGCGGCCATCAGGCCCTTGCCGCCGAAGACCTCCATGCGCCGGGCGTAGGCCTTGGTGTCCTCCACGGGCACGGGGTAGGCCACGCCGTCGATCACCTGGTAGCCCGAGGCGTCGGGCTGTTGCCCCGCCCGCTGCCAGACCAAGGTTCCAAGGCCCAGGCCCAGCAGCAGGCAGGCGACGCCGAAGGCGCGCAGGCCGCGCCGCCGCGCCCGCTCCCGGGGGGAGGCGGCGTCGCCCGGGTCCGCCCCGGCATCGGGACGCCCCGGGCCGGTCATGCGCCCGGGCCTTCTGCGGTCGCCTTGGGCGGCGTGTAGTCGCAAAGGGGCTCCGGAGCCATGTAGTCGCCGGACATGGTCTGGGCCCGGGCCCGGCAGCCGCCGCAGACGCGGTGGTACTCGCACACGCCGCACTTGCCCTTGTAGTCGTCCTTGTTGCGAAACTGCAGGAACTGGGGCGAGGTGCGCCAGATCTCCGGAAAGGGCGTCTTGCGCACGTCGCCGCAGTCGAGGTCCAGGTAGCCGCAGGGCTGCACCTGGCCCACGGCCGAAATGAAGCAGAAGCCCGTGCCGCCCAGGCACCCGCGCGTCATGGCGTCCATGCCGAAGGTGTCCGGCGTCACGGACACGCCCTCGGCCTTGGCCCGCTGGCGCATGATCCGGTAGTAGTGCGGGGCGCAGGTGGCTTTCAAGTGCATGCTCGTGGTCTTGCGGAAGTCGTAGAACCAGTTGAGCACTTCCTCGTACTGCCTGGCCGTGATGATCTCGGCTCCGAGCTGCGCGGCCCGGCCCGTGGGCACGAGCAGGAAGATGTGCCAGGCGGCCGCGCCCAGCTTTTCGGCCAGCTTGAAGATCTCCTTGAAGTTTCCCATGTTGTGCTTGGTCACCGTGGTGTTGATCTGAAACTCCACCCCGGCCGACTTGAGGAACTCGATGCCGCGCAGCGCCCCTTCGAAAGCCCCGGGCACGCCCCGGAAGGCGTCGTGGTCCGCGGCGGTCGGCGCGTCGATGGAAATGGAGCAGCGGGCGATGCCCGAGGCCTTGATCTCGCGGGCGTTTTCCGCCGTGACCAGCGTGCCGTTGGGGGCCATGACGCAGCGCAGGTCGCGGCTCCGGGCGTGGCGCACCAGTTCGAAGATGTCCGGGCGCAGCAGCGGCTCGCCGCCGGTGAAGATGATGATGGGGCTGCCGGTTTCGGGAAAGGTGTCGATGAGCGCCTTGGCCTCGGCCGTGTCGAACTCGCCCGGCCAGGGGTCGAGGCAGGCCTCGGCCCGGCAATGCCGGCAAGCCAGGTTGCAGGCCCGGGTGACTTCCCAGGCGATGAGCCGCAGGGGCGGCATGCCGCCGGGGCCGGACGTCGCGTGGGGATGGCCGCCGGGGTGGCCGAGGGGGTGGCCGCCGGGGTGCCCGGGGCCCTTGCCGTGGGGATGCTGCATAGGGGGTCGCGGACCGGCGGCGCGGGGCGCGCGGCGGTCCCCTCCTTGGACGGGATTTGGAGCGGCCGCCGCCAAGGCAGCGGCCGCTCGGGTCTGTCTGATATAATGGTTGGCCGGGGCGAGGCAAGGCGCGGGGCTAGAGCCAGGGCAGCACCTTCTCGGCGAAGTAGGTGATGATCATGTCCGCGCCGGCGCGCTTGATGCCGGTGAGCGATTCCAGGATGGCCCGCTTCTCGTCGAGCCAGCCGTTGGCGATGGCCGCCTGCAGCATGGCGTATTCGCCGCTGACCTGGTAGGCGGCGATGGGCGTGTCGAAGCTGTCGCGCAAAAGCCGCACCACGTCGAGGTAGGGCATGGCCGGCTTGACCATGAGGATGTCCGCGCCCTCGGCCAGGTCGGCGGCGGCCTCGCGCAGGCCCTCGCGCACATTGGCCGGGTCCATCTGGTAGCCTTTGCGGTCGCCGAAGGCCGGGGCGCTCTCGGCCGCCTCGCGGAAGGGGCCGTAGAAGGCCGAGGCGTACTTCACGGCGTAGGACATGACCGGGATGTGGGAAAAGCCGGCCTCGTCCAGGGCGATGCGGATGGCCCCCACCCGGCCGTCCATCATGTCCGAGGGCGCGATGATGTCCGCCCCGGCCCGGGCGTGGCTCACGGCCGTCCTGGCGAGCAGGTCCAGGGTGGGGTCGTTTTGCACCTCGCCGTGGCCGTCGAGCAGGCCGCAGTGGCCGTGGCTGGTGTATTCGCACAGGCACACGTCCGTGACCACGGCCAGCTGCGGATAGGTCTCCTTGAGCCGCATGACGGCGCGCTGCACGATGCCGTCGTCGGCGTAGGCCCCGGAGCCGACCGGATCCTTTTTTTCGGGCAGGCCGAAGACGATGACCGAGCGCAGGCCGTCGTCCATGGCCGCGCCCACCCGGGCCACGAGCTTCTCCACGGACAGCTGGGACTGGCCGGGCATGGACCCCAGCGGCTTCTCGAAATTCGCATCGGGCGTGTCCACCACGAAATAGCCCTGGATGAGGTCGGCGGGACGCAGTTCGGTCTCGCGCACCATGTCGCGCAGAAAAGCCGTGCGGCGCAACCTGCGGCCGCGATGAAACTCGCCGAAAGCCATGGCAAAACCTCGCTTGCTTGCGTTGGATCAGTGCTTGCGGGCCGGGAAGAAGGAGCCCACGATGTCGTCGATCTGGTCCTGGCCGGCGGCGGCCACGTCGGCCAGCCGGGCGGGGTCGAGCCCCAACAGGTCCCAGGCCGCGGGCTCGAGGGGAGGCACCATGACCGAGGCCGGCGGCGTGAAGCCCAGGGCCACGGCCATGATGTCGGCCATGTGCAGGATGGCCGCCTCGACGTCGCCAGGGGAAGCCGAGGGAGTGTGGTGGCAGGACACGGCCGCGACCAGCGCCTCGGGGAACTTCCAGGCCTTGAGCAGGAGCCCGCCGATGAGCGGGTGGGAAAAGCCCAGCACCTCGTTTTCGGCCACGCACAGGGGCGTCATGTTGCCCTTGGCGTAATAGATGGCCTCCACGGCGGCGTGGGGGAGCTTCTTGAAGATGACCAGCCGGCCGATGTCGTGGAGCACCCCGGCCACGAACAGCCGCTCGGAGCCGTTTTTCGCCGCCGCGCCGCCAAGGAGCCTGGCGAAGACGCCGACGGCCATGGAGTGCTCCCAGAACGTGCGCATGTTGATCAGTTCCGGGGGGATATCCTTGAAGGCGTTCATGGCCGCGATGCCAAGGGCCAGGGTGGAGACCTCCTGGCTGCCGAGGACCATGACCGCCCGGCTGATGGAGTCCACGCGGTGGGGCAGGCCGTAGAAGGGGCTGTTGACGAGCTTTAAGAGCTTGGCCGTGAGGCTCGTGTCCTTGCTGATGACGTCGGCCACTTGCGCCGAGGTGCTCACGGACGAATCGAGCACCTGCCGGATCTTGAAGTAAATGTCCGGGAACGAGGCCAGCTTGACCTCGCTGTCCACGAGGTCCTCCACGCCGCCTTCCTCGCGGAAGAACATGTCGGTCATGGACTCCGCCCGGGGACCGGGGGCGATGTCGGGCAGGATGGGCACGCCGGAGGCCAGGGCCCGGGCCTGCTGCTGCACGGCGATCTCGTACAGGGCGGCGATGGCCGGGTGGGACAGGTCGCCGGCCAGGAACCGCCGGGCCACGTGGGCGGCGCTCTCCTGGAGCAGCACCTCGTCGATGTCGGCCATGCCTCCCTCGTCGCCGTCGCCGGCCGCGGCCACGTCGGCTCCGACCACGCCGCGCTTGCGCAGGCTGCCGATGAGGCTGTCGGTGAGCGTCATGCCCCTCGGCAACAGCATCTTGCCGTCGGAACCCATGAGGTCCGACGCGAGCACCATGCCCGGTTCGAGCGCGTCCACGGGAAGCCTGCCCACGATACGGTCCTTCGCGCGCCGCCGTGTTGCCGTGTGGCCGTGTGGCCGTGCTGGATGCTGAGCGGCGCTTCCATTGTCCCATATTCCTTTTCCCCGGCCATGGTCAACTGGCCGGCAACGCTTTACACCGCCGCGGGCCGGGAGTATGACCGCCGCCGAAATCAACCGCCACGGGGCGTGGCCTGGGGGAGTAGGACGTCATGAGCGCGAATGCGGCATCGCTGGCCAGGGTCAAGGACATCAAAACCATCGCGGAAGCCGGGCCGGCCCCGGTCATGGACGACACGGCCAAGCTGGCCGTGGCCATGGAGGCCCTTTCGGCCATCGCCGGGGAAAACGACCTGACCTGCCTGCGGGCCCTTTTCCGTATGCGCCGCCGGGCCGAGGAAGCGCTGCTGCGCATCCGGGGCGTGCACCTCGACCAGCATACGCTGTTTTAATTTCGCAGGGGGAAGCCTCCGGCGGCCAGGAGGGGGCGAGCCCCCCGCCTGGACCACCCCAAGGGGGGTCGCGATCCCCTCTCCCCGCGAGAGCCTCTTCACCGTTTGCCTCGCCGACCAACAGGAAAAGGGCCGTACGCCACGCGTACGGCCCTTTCTCGTTTCTTTCGCCCGGCGTCCCGCTATTCTTCGGGGCGAATCTCGTCGTCGGTCAGGTAGCAGGCCGGATCGGGCCCCCAGACGTCGCCGGAGACGGCCTCGGCCCGGGCCCGGAAGTTGCCGCCGCAGATTTCCAGGTAACGGCAGCCGGCGCAGCGCCCGGTCACGTGGCGCTTCTTGTCCTTGAGCCTGGCCAGCAGTTCGATGGCCGGGTCGTCCCAGATCTGGGAGAACGGCCGCTCCCGCACGTTGCCGAACACGTGGTTGCGCCAGAACTGGTCGGCGTGGACCTTGCCGTCCCAGGAGATGCAGCCGATGCCCCGGCCGGAGCTGTTGCCTTCGTTAAACGACAGCAGTTCCTTGACCTCGGCCGCCCGGGCCGGGTCCTCGCGCAAAAGGCGCAGGTAGACGTAGGGGCCGTCGGCGTGGTTGTCGACGGTGAGCACTTCCTTGGGCAGGCCGGCGTCGTGCAGGGCCCGGGTGCGGTCCATGATGAGGTCGACCAGGGCGCGCGTGGCGGCGTGGTCCAGGTCTTCCTTGATGAGCTCCGAGCCGCGCCCGGCGTAGACCAGGTGGTAGAAGCAGATGCGCGGCACTTCGAGGTCGCGCAGGAGGTCGAACAGCAGCGGCACTTCGCTTGCGTTTCGCTTGTTGATGGTGAAGCGCAGCCCCACCTTGAGGCCTTCCTTCTGGCAGTTCTCGATGCCTTGCAGGGCCTTTTTATAGGAACCGGCCACGCCCCGGAAGCGGTCGTGGACCTCTTCCCCGCCGTCGAGGGAAATGCCCACGTAGGAAAGTCCCACGGCCTTGAGTTCCCGGGCCTTTTCGCGGCTGATCAGCGTGCCGTTGGTGGAGATGACGGCGCGCATGCCGCGCGAGGTGGCGTGGGAGGCCAGTTCGGTCAGGTCCTTGCGCACCAGCGGCTCGCCGCCGGAAAAGAGCATGACCGGCGCGCCGAAGGCGGCCAGGTCGTCGATCATGGCCTTGGCCTCGGCCGTGCCGATGTCGTCGACGCCTTCCGGGTCCACGGCCTTGGCGTAGCAGTGCACGCACTTGAGGTTGCAGCGGCGGGTCATGTTCCAGACCACGACGGGCTTCTTGTCCTTGGAGAATTGCAGCAGGTGGGAAGGGAGCTTGCCGGAGTGGCGGCCGTAGCGCAACGCGTCCGAGGGCTCGACCCCGCCGCAGTAAAGCTTGGATATGCCGATCATGAACAGTCCTCTGTTTCGTTGGGTGGGAAGGCCCTATAATACATTTTCCCGGCACGGGGTAGGGGGCGGGGCAAACACGGGCGCGGCGGCAACCCCCCGGGATGTCGGGGCAAGCGGCGTCAGGGCCGCATGGCGGTCATCAAAAAAACCGTGAAGGAGCGCACCGCGCCGCAGGGACCGGGCTTTTCGATGACCGCGGCGTCCACGGCGTCGATGGCGGTGAAGCCGATGCCGGCCAGCATGTCGGCCAGCTCCAGCCGGTCGAAGCCGAAATGGTGCACCCCGGCGTTGTCGTCGTGAAAGGCCCCGCCCTCGCTGTCCAGGTCGGCCAGGGCGATGCGGCCGCCTTTCTGCGCGGCGGCGAACAGGCGCGCCAGCACCGCGTCGAGCTCGGCCACGTGGTGCAGGACCATGGCGCTGGCCACCAGGTCGTAGCGCCCGGGCACAGGGTCGCCGGCGGCCAGGTCGGCCAGGATGGTGGCGACGTTGGAAAGCCCCGCCGCCTCGATCTTGGCGTCCAGGGCGGCCAGCATGCCGGGCGAAAAATCGAGCCCCGTGACGCGCTCGCAGCGCCGGGACAGTTCCAGGGTCAAAAGGCCCGTGCCGCAACCGAAGTCCAGGGCGTCGGGCACGGGCTGGCGGAAAAGGCCGACCCGCTCCATGGCCGAGGCGATGTCGGCGGTCAGCTTGCGGCGGTGGGGACTGGCGTCCCAGGCGGCGGCCCTGGCGTCGAAACGGGCGGCGTCGTCCATACGGGGGGTTCCTCTCGTGCCCTCGGGAGGGGCGGATCAGGCGGGGCCGGAGCCGGCGGCCTTGGCCACGGCCTCGGCGAGCTTGGCCAGCAGTTCGTCGATGTCGCAGGGTTTGAGCAGGTAGTCGGCGGCCCCGGCGGAAAGCCCGTCCTTGGCCGCCTCCTCGGAGCCGTGCCCGGTGAGCATGATCACGGGCATGGCCGGCACCATCTTCTTGAAGACCTTGAGCACCTCGATGCCGTCCATGTCCACCATCTTGAGGTCGCACACGGCGGCGTCGAAGTCGTTCTCGCGCAAAAGCCGCAGCCCCTCGGCCCCGGACAGGGCCACGGACACGAAAAGCCCCCGGCGGCGCAGGCGCTTGGCCAGCACGTCGGTGAAGCCCGCCTCGTCGTCCACCAGAAGGACCCGCAAGGGGTTCTGTTCGCTCATGCTTGTTCCTCGGGCCGGGCTTCAGGCCTGGGGGGTGCGATCGGGCGTCGCGTCCTCGCCGGGCTTTCCCGCCGACGGCAGGAAGACCCTGAAGGTCGCGCCCTGCTCCGGCGCGGATTCCACGGTGATTTCGCCGCCGAGCTTTTTGACGATGCCGTAGCAGATGGAAAGCCCGAGCCCCGTGCCCTTGCCCACGGCCTTGGTGGTGAAGAAGGGCTCGAAGATGCGGGCGGCCACGGCCTTGGGCATGCCGTGGCCCGTGTCCGAGACGGTCAGGACCACGCGGTCGCCGGCCAGGCGCGTGGCAAGCGTCAGGTCGCCGCCGTTTTTCTCCATGGCGTCCATGGCGTTGTTGACGAGGTTGAGCACGAGCTGCTGCAGCTCCGAGGGCGAGCCGGCCACGTGGGGGAGATTCCCGCCCAGGTCCGTGGCGATATGCACGTTGACGTAGCGGGCGCGCTTTTCCGACAACTCGGCCATCTCGGCGACGAGGTCGTTGAGGTCGAGCTCTTTTATGCGCTCGTCGGTCTTGCGGGCGAAGCTCAGGAGCTTGTGCGTGATTTCCTTGCAGCGCGCGCCCTGCTGGCGGATCTGGTCCAGGGCCCGGCGCATCTCGGTCATGTTCTCGGGCGTGTCGCGATCGTCGTCGGCCAGGATGTCGGACACCCAGCCGGCCTCTTCCATCATGATGGCCACGGGGTTGTTGATCTCGTGAGCGATGCCGGCGGCCAGCTCGCCCACCGAGGCCAGCTTGCCGGCCTCGATGACCTGGTCGTTTAAGAGGTCGCGCTCGGCGTCGGCCGCGGCCACCCGCGACACCATGCGGCGGGCCAGCACCCAGCAGGCGGCCAGGATGCCGATGCCGCCGAAGACCACGATGAGGATGGCCAGAAGCCGCGTCCGGTAGAGCGCCGGAAAGGCGTCGGCCTCGTCCTGCTGGTAGACCAGGGCCCACTGACCGTCCTTGAAGACGCTGGCCACGTACAGGATCTGGCGGCCCGATTCCGGGTCGTCGTGGGTGAACACCAGCGGCTGGTCCCCGGCCTGAACCGGCGTGCCGCCCGGCCCGGCCCAGATGCGCTCGCGCAAAAACGGCGCGTCGAGCCTGGGCGCGCGCCTGGGCGTGGTCTGGAGCTCCCCCCGGGCGTTGAGGATGAAGGCCTGGCCCGTGGCCCCCAGACCGATGTTCTCCACGAACCGGTTGAAGGCGGCGAAGTCGATGGCGGCGCGCACCAGGTAGTCCCGGCCCTCGTGGGACACGCGCACGGCCACCACGAAGTGCGGCAGGCCGCGCAGGCCCAAAAAGACGTCGGAGACGGTCACGTCGCCCTTTCTGGCGGCCAGAAACCAGGGCGCTTCGGCGTAGTCGGCCCGGCCCAGGCGGAAGGGGCCGGCATAGGAGACGAGCGCGCCCGAGGCGTCCACCAGGCCCAGATCCACGAACACGCCGCCGTGCTCGTGCTGCATGGTGGACAGCAGCGCGGCCAGCCGGCGGTCGTCGGCGAAATCGTCGAAGGGAGCGATCTCGGCCAGCACCCGCAGCTCGGCGGCGGTCTCGCGCAGAAACGCGCCCACCTGCTGCTGGTGCTTGAGCACCAGCTCCTCGAGGTGGGCCACCACCTTGGCCCGGTAGGCGGTGTGGAACTGGTGGCCGAGCACGGCCGCGCACACCAGAAGCGGGGCCAGGGCCACGGCGGACATCCAGGCCACCATGACGCGCGTCAGGGACTGGTAGTAATGCCGGTCGCTCAAGGAAGCCCCCGGACGGCGACGGGCGGGAACGCGGTGGCCAAATGCATGAAAAAAGCATACGTCTCCGGAAAGGCTTTTACAAGACGCCAATTCCGCGAAACGACCCGTCCCCCGGAGGCTGCCATGGCCGAGGACGTCATCGATCTCAAAAAGCAGCTGCGCGAACTCAAGGCCCACGAACACCTGTCCGGGTTCACGGGCTTCTCCCTGGATTTGGGCCTGGGCGGCCCGGCCAAGGAGGGCGTGCTCAAGATCGCCGAGTTCGTGCGCCCCGACGGCTCCGGCTACGTCACCCTGACCTTCCAGACCGAGCCCGACGACGCCCCGCAGGCGCGGGAGGCCCTGCTCGGCCTGTTCGAGCGCTTCTCCCGCTTCGCCCAGGCCGCGGACGCGGTCACGGGCCCGTCCCGCTTCGGCCAGGGCTTCGAATACCTCATGGTCGTTTCCGACGGCCTGGTCGAAGGCGACGCCTGGTTCGTGGTCGAGTTCGACGTGTATTACAAGACGCTCAAGGGACGGCTGCGCCGGTTGATCGAGGAATCGGTGCTGCCCGGGCTGGCCGCGGTCATGCCCGCCGCCTTCGAGCCCGTCACCTGGTGGGAGTGACGGGCCCCCCGCGCGCCTCTTCGCCGCCCAGGCCGGCGCGTCCGGGAAAAGCGGCCCTTCGGACATGCCGCCTGCGACGCGCTCCCGGGCGCATTTCCCGGACGCGGCGCGCGGCATTGGACGCCCGGCCGCTTTTGCTCTACCAAGAATCCCTGCGTCCGCAGCGCGGGGGAAAGGCCCTGCGTCCGGGGACGGCGATCCTGAGGATTCCGGGAGATTTGAGGACAGCATGTTCGGCGCATCCTTCAAGACTCGCTGGCTGACCGCCCTGGTCGGCCTGCCGCTGCTTGTCGCGGCGGTCTGGGCCGGCGGCTGGGTTCTGGCCGTGCTGGTGGCCGCGGCCTCGGTGGTCGGCATGCGGGAATTTTTCGCCATGCGCGGCCGGCCGGGACCGGTGATCGAGGCCTGCGGCCTGGCGCTCGGGGCCGTGGCCGCCGGCAGCGCCGCGGCCGGGGGCTGGCCGATCTTTCTCGCCTGCCTGGGCGCGGCCCTGTGGATCGAGCAATTCCTTTTTCTGTGCCGCTTCGCTCGCCACGGCGACACCGCGCCGCCGCGGTCCGTGCTGGTCGCCGCCCTGCTCTACGTGCCCTTTTCCCTCCGGTTCCTCTGCCTTTTCACGCCCCTGGAGACGTTTTACGTCCTGGCCGCCGTCATGGCCGCCGACACCGGGGCCTATTTCGCCGGCCACCTCGTGGGCGGCCCCAAGGTCTGGCCGGCGGTGAGCCCGGGCAAGACCTGGGCCGGCACGGTGGGGGGCGTCGCCGCCGCCGGCCTGGTGGCGGCCGCCTTCGCCCTCTTCTCCCCGGCCGGGGTCTGGCTCCTGGCCGGCATCGGAGCGGGGCTGGCCGTGGTGTCGCAGCTCGGCGACTTTTTCGAATCGGCGCTCAAGCGCGCCGCCGGCATCAAGGACTCGGGGACGCTGCTGCCCGGGCACGGCGGCATCCTCGACCGCATCGACGGGCTTTTGCCCGCGATCCTGGCCTACGCCGCCGTCCGCCCCCTGGTCGGGCTCGGTTAAAGGAGGGTCAGCCGCATGGAAGACGCCGCCCAATCCGCCCCCGAAAGCCGCGACGAGCGCTTCGCCGCCTGCCTGTCCCGGCTCGAGGAGCTCAAGGCCATAAAGGCCCGGCGCGAAGTGCTGGAGGAGCGCGTCTTCCTGGAGTTTCTGCGCTCCAACCGGGGCCGCATCAACGAATTCCCCCTGCTCGAGACCGAGCAGCAAAGCCTCATGGACATGCTGCTGCGCCGGGCCGAGGGCCTGCACGGCGGCCACGAGCACGTCAAGGACCGCTTCTCGGCCTACCTGCTCGAGCTCAACCACTACGGCAAGGCCAAGGCCGTGGGCGACGCCGGGGAGCAGGAAAAGCTGGCCCGCCGCCTGGAGCGCGTGGAGACCGTGCTAGCCAAGTGCCTGCAGGGCGCGGTCTACGCCTCGAGCCTCATCAAGGACCATTTCAGCGACGCCGTGATCCGCCACTTCGGCGAGGACTCCCTGGCCAAGATCGAGGAGATCACCTCCACCCTGGTCTTCGACGAGCACTACTGGAAGGCCTACATCGAGCGGTTCATCAAGGAGGAGGTGCGCGGGGCCTACGACGTCATCCTGGCCGACCGCCGCTACCGCCTGTCGCGCGACGGACAGCTGCTCATCGTCGCCTTTCCCTTCGACGCGGTGCTGGAAAAGCTCCAGGGCACGACCAAGGCCATCTCCAAGACCCGGGTCCAGACCGCCTTCGAGGAGGCCTCCTCCGCTCCCGAGGGCCGGGCCGTGACCGAAGCGGCCCTGGCCGCCCTCAACCGGGCCGACATCCCCGGCTGGGACCGCCGGGCCGACCGCGACGAGGTCCTGTTCGCCGCCCAGGTGGCGGCCATGGACGCCGCCGCCGCGGACTACCGCGCCGCCATGGCCGAGGGGATCTCGACTCCGGAAGCCGAGGCCCGGCTGGAAGCCCTGTACGAGCAGACCGTGGCCCTGTGCGTGGGCGCGGCGGTTTCGCTGCGGGTGGTGCGCGAGGACTTCTCCCGGGCGCTGCGCGACTTCGCGCCCAAGGAGCGGGCCTACATCCTCCAGGTCGCCGGCTCCTTCGACGCCGCGCGCCTCGGCCTCGTGCTCGAAAACATCATGGAGTTCGACTTCGCCTCCCTGCTGCGGGAAAAGGGCGAGGCCGACGCCGGGCGCATCCAGGTGCGCGCCGCCCGGGCCCGCCGCGTCTCCCGCGAGGCCGTGGACGCCCTGGCCGAAACGGGCCTGGGCAAAGTCCGGCGCAAGCAGTTCTTCGACGACGACGCCGACCGGCCCGACTCCCTGCTCCTGCGCCCCAAGAATCCGGGAGAATTCCAGGAGCGCCTGAAGCTCTTCCAGATCGAACCGGAACTGGCCCGTTCCCTGGTCGCCCTGTGGGAGAACGCCTCCTTCAAGGTGGAACTTTTCGTGTGCATCAACCTGACGGCGCTCGGCAAGGTGGCCACCAACCTGCCGGCCCGCGTCACCGAGGTCCTCGGCCGCTACGGCATCGCCCCTCCCGGGGCCCAGGAGCCGGCCCGGACGAAAAATCCCACATGACCCAGTCCTGTCCCCGCGCCTGTCCCCCCGAGGCCGCGCCCTCGGGCTACATCACGTCCCTGTCCGTGCTCCCGGCCGACCGGCCCCGCCGTTTGGCCGTGCTCGGGGCCACGGGCTCCATAGGCGTGTCCGCCCTGCGCGTGGCCGCCGAGCACCCGGACCGCTACATCGTCGCCGCCCTGGCCGGGGCGACCAACGTGGCCCTGCTCGCCGAACAGGCCGCGGCCCTGCGCCCCCCCGTCCTGGCCGTGCTGACGGAAGAGCGGGCCCAGGCCTTGCGGGCGCTTTTGCCCGCCGGCTACGCCCCGGACATCCTGGTCGGTCCGGCCGGCTACGCCGCCGTGGCCGGCGCGGCCGACGTGGACGTGGTGGTCTCGGCCATCGTGGGCGCGGCCGGGCTCGCGCCCACGCTCGCCGCCGTGGCCGCCGGCAAGGTGGTGGCCCTGGCCAACAAGGAGTCCCTGGTCCTGGCCGGCGACCTCATCCGGGAGATGGCCCGGACCTCGGGCGCGGTCATCCTGCCCGTGGATTCCGAGCACAACGCCCTGTTCCAGGCATTGGGCGGCCCGGGGCTGCCGGACCTGTCCCTGGTGGAAAAACTCGTGCTCACGGCCTCGGGCGGCCCCTTCCGGTCCCGGCCGCGCCACGAGCTCGACCGGGTCACCCCGGCCATGGCGCTTGCCCACCCCACCTGGGCCATGGGTCCGAAGATCAGCGTGGATTCGGCCACGCTCATGAACAAGGGCCTGGAGGTCATCGAGGCCTGCCGGCTCTACGGCCTGCCCGTGTCCATGGTGGACGTGGTGGTCCATCCCCAGAGCATCGTCCACTCCCTGGCCCAGCTCCACGACGGGTCGCTTCTGGCCCACCTGGGCCCGGCGGACATGCGCGTGGCCATCGCCTATTGCCTGGGCTACCCGGAGCGGCTCCCCCTGTCCGTGTCCCGGGTGGACCTGGTGACGCTGGGGAGCCTCACCTTCGAGGCCCCGCGCGAAAAGGACTTTCCCTGCCTGGGCCTGGCCCGGCGGGCCCTTTGCGCCGGCCCCAGCCACACAGTGGTCCTAAACGCCGCCAACGAGGCGGCCGTGGCCCTGTTCCTGGAAGGGGGGCTCCCCTTCATGGGCATCCCCGCCGCCATCGAGGCGGCCCTTTGCGCCCACCCGGGCGAGGCCGTGCCGGACGCCGACGCCGTCATGGACCTCGACGCCCGCGTCCGGCGGGACACGAAGGACTGGGCGCGCAAACGCGCCTGACGTTGCATCGCCGCCCAGACGGCTTATACTAAATCCATCGGCCGGCGGCCGGATAAACCGGGAACCGCCAGCCGCGACAAACCCGCGCCCGCCCGCGCAACGCGCGAAACGGGCGCAACCGAGCGCGCATGATCGAAAGCATCCTCGCCGTGGCCCTGGTTCTCGGGGGCCTGATCTTCTTCCACGAACTGGGGCACTTCCTGGCCGCCCGGGCCTTCGGCATGGGCGTGGTCACCTTTTCCCTGGGTTTCGGCCCCAAGCTTTTGGGCTTCACCCGGGGCCGCACCCGCTACGTCCTCTCGGCCATTCCCCTTGGCGGCTACGTCCAACTGGTGGCCCAAGACCCCGACGACCCGGTGCCCGACGGCTTTTCCCCCGAAGACCAGTTCCGCCTGCGGCCGGCCTGGCAGCGCATGATCGTGGTGGCCGCCGGCCCGGTGTTCAACTTCGTGCTGGCCTGGCTGCTCTTCTGGGGCCTGCTCGTGGCCGAGGGCCGCTTCGAGATGCTGCCCCTCGTCGGTCAGGTCCAGAAGGACAGCCCGGCCGAGACGGCCGGCGTGAAGCCCGGGGACACGGTCCTTTCCGTCGGCGGCCAGGCCGTGGCCAACTGGGAGGCCATGGCCCAGGCCATCCGGGGCGGCGGCGGCAAGCCCGTGACCATCACCGTCTCGCGCGAGGGCCAGGAGCTGACCTTTTCCCTGACCCCGGCCGTGCGCATGGTCAAAAACATCTTCGGCGAAGAGGAAAGCGCCCCCCTGGTCGGCATCGTGGCCTCGGGCAAGACCCGCTCGGTGCCGCTCGGCCCCGGCTCGGCCGCGGGCGAGGCCGTCAAGCAGACCTGGAACGTGGTCGTGCTCACCTATACGGGGCTCATCAAGCTCATCGAGCGCGTGGTGCCGCTGGACAGCCTGGGCGGCCCCATCATGATCGCCCAGATGGTCAGCAAGCAGGCCTCGGAGGGGCTCGGCAACGTGGTGGCCCTGGCGGCGCTGATCAGCGTCAACCTGGGCGTGCTGAACCTCCTGCCCATCCCGGTCCTCGACGGCGGGCACCTGCTCTTCTACGCCATCGAGATCGTCATGCGCCGGCCCGTGAGCCCGCGCATGCGGGCCGTGACCACGAAGATCGGCCTGGCCTTCCTCATCGGGCTCATGATCCTGGCCACGGTCAACGACATCCGCCGCCAGTTGAGCCTGCTCGACGGCTAGGAGCGTTTCAATTTGTGAGAAACTGGAGCGACCGACAGGCATGGACCCGGTGAAGGAAACGGCCGCGGGCGGCGTGGCGACGCCCGGCCACGGCCCCCTGCTCGTCCTCGACGGCGTCTCGCCCGAGCTGACCGTGCTGCTCGGCCGGTCGGGGCAGGCCCCGATCCTGCGCCGGGCTCCGGCCTCCGGGCGCGCCGCCGAGCTGCTCGCCCCCATGATCGACGAGGCGCTCGACGAGGCGGGCCTGCGCCCGGCGCAGCTCGCCGGCGTGGCCTGCGTGCGCGGCCCGGGCAGCTTCACCGGCATCCGGGTGGTCCTGGCCACGGCGCTTGGGCTGTCCCTTGGCGCGGGCCTGCCCATGGCCGGCCTCGACTACCTGCCGCTGCTGGCCGCCTCGGCCGCCCGGGCGGCCACCGGGGCCGTGCTGGCCGTGACCCACGCCCGGGCCGGCCAGGTCTATGTCCAGGCCTTCCTGGCCGACGGGGACCTGGCCCCCATGGGCCGGCCCGAGGCGCTGTTTCTCGATGCGGCCCTGGCCCGGGCGGCCGACGGCGCAGCCGTGGGCCCGCTGTGGCTGGTCGGCGACGGGGCCGTGCGCCACCGCGAGGCCTTCTCGCGCGCCGTGCCCCTGGCCACGGTCCTCGGCCCCGAGGCCTGCGCCCCGGATCCGGACACGCTCCTCGCCGCGGCCCGGACCGCGGCCTACGGCTTCGCCCCCGTGGAGCCGCTGTACCTGCGCCCGAGCGACGCCGAAGAGAACCTGGCCACCCTGGCCGCCGGGCGCGGGCTCTCTCCCGAAACGGCCGACGCCCTGCTGGCCCGGGCCATCGCCCGCGAATAATCCCGACCTCTCCGCGACACGACGCACGCGGCCGGCCTCGCCGCCGGCCCGGCCCCGCCCCTGACCGGTGCGTTGCGCGCCAAAACCCGCTCCCGGCTTCCTTTTCCGCCTCCGTGACGCCTCGGCCCGGTCGTGCGGCCCACGACGCATTGCAGTCCGTGCAACGGCCGCCGTGACCGCGGTGCGTCGACGGACGGCGCGGCTCCAGGGCTTTGCCGGGCTGGCCGCCGCAGCGACCAGACAAGCAACCTCGCCGCCCGAAGCGATCCTTCTTCAATAATAGTGAGGCAAGTGAAAACATCGCGACCAAAATCGTCCACAAAAGGCGGCATATCCTTCCAAAGCACCGCTTTTGAACAGCAACACCGCCCACATCAATTGCACCACTATAAATGATACGCCATACATTATTGCTTCGCGTCATTACTTCATCGAAAACTTTCCACGCGCCTCCTCCCGGCACCCCTTCCTGGCCCCGGCAAAAAATTTTTCACTCTTTCGATTGCCCCCGCTAAAGAAACGATTTTCCGGGGTCGATAAGCCTAACAAAGAAGCACATGCCGGTCGCCGGCGGCCGAGGGCCCACGGCCGTGACCGGAGCGCGAAAAGGGCAAGGACGCCCGCATCCCTTCAAGGAGGAACGAACCATGTCGCTGACCATCAATTACAACGGAATGGCCGCCAACGCGGCCCGCAACCTGTCCAACTCGTATTCCGCCCTGTCCACCTCTACCCAGCGCCTGTCCTCGGGCCTGCGCATCAACTCTTCGGCGGACGACGCCGCCGGTCTCGCCATTCGCGAGCTCATGCGCGCCGACATCGCCTCCATCAACCAGGGCGTGCGCAACGCCAACGACGCCATCTCCATGATCCAGACGGCGGACGGCGCGCTCCAGGTCGTGGACGAAAAGCTCATCCGCATGAAGGAACTGGCCGAACAGGCCGCCACCGGCACCTACACCTCGGACCAGCGCCTCATCATCGACTCGGAATACCAGGCGATGGCCTCGGAAATCACCCGAATCGCCAACGCCACGGACTTCAACGGCATCTACCTGCTCAACGGCAACCTGTCCGGCGCGACGCACAACGGTTCCGGCATCAACGCAACCGGCAAGCTCAAGGTGCATTTCGGCTCCGGCAACGCCAGCGCGGAAGACTACTACTACGTGCAGATCGGCACCTCCACGGCTTCGGCCCTGGGCGTGGGCATCGGCGCTGCCGCAGGCAAGGCTGGCCGCAGCATCTCCACGCAGCAGCAGGCCCAGGAAGCCCTGGACGCCATCAAGACGGCCATCGTCTCCAAGGACAAGATTCGCGCCAACCTGGGCGCCCTGCAGAACCGTCTGGAGAACACCATCTCCAACCTGCAGATCCAGGCCGAAAACCTCCAGGCCGCGGAATCCCAGATTTCCGATGTGGACGTGGCCACGGAAATGACCAAGTTCGTGCGGGAACAGATCCTCACCCAGTCCGCAGTGGCCATGCTCTCCCAGGCCAACTCCCTGCCGAAGATGGCCATGCAGCTCATCGGCGGTTAATAACGCCAGACAAGCCAAAACAAAAAGGCCGCCCGGGATGCCGGGCGGCCTTTTTCGTTGGGGAACCAGAAGGTTACTGTACGCTGTCGCAGGCGCGCAGAAACAGGCGCTGGGCCGGAAACATGTAGCGGCGGCCGTGCTGCACCACGTAAAAATCACGGCGCATGGCAAGGCCTTCGGCCGGCAGGATGGCGATGCCGCCGCGTTCCAGATAATTCGCCGCAGCCATGCGCGAGATGGCGGCCACGCCAAGGCCCGCCTCCACGCATTCGAGTATGGCTACGGACGAATGCACCTGAAGCATGACGTGCAGGTCGCGCCCGTCCATTTCGGCCCGGGCCAGGGCCTGTTCGAGGGCCAACTCCGAGACCGACACCGGTTCGCGCATGACCCACGGCACGCCGAGGAGCCTGGTCTTGAGGTCCGTTGCCGCAGCGCCGGATGCAGCAGCCAGGGCGGCAGGCGCGATGAGCACCAGTTCGTCCTGGAGGATGGGCCTGGAGACGAGCTCGGCCTGGGACGCGGGCGCGCCGACAATGCCCACGTGCGCTGCCCCTTCCGCGACCATGGCGATGATTTCGGACGTATCGCCGCAGCGCACTTCGATGCGCACTTCCGGATAGTTGCCGAGAAAACGTGCGACAAGCCTGGGGATGATGTACTGCGCAGGGATGGTGCTGCCGCCGATGATCAGTTCGCCGGCCACCCGCTTGGACAGGGCCAGGATGTCCGCCCTGGCGTGATCGAGCTGGCCGAAAATGGCTGTGCAGTAGCGGTAGAGCACGTTGCCGGCCTGGGTGGGCAGGATGGTGCGTCCCAGGCGGTCGAAGAGCTGGGTGCCGAGTTCTTCTTCCAGGGCCATGACATGGGCGCTGATGGTCGGTTGGGACAGCAGCATCTCTTCCCCCGCCTTGGAAAAGCTGCGCAGGTCGTAGACCTTGGCAAAGGCCTGAAGCCGCCGAATATCCATAACAAAGATTCACTCCATAGAAAAAATCTATGCGATGGAACAAAAAAGAGCGGAACCCGAAGGTTCCGCTCTGTGCAGTCACGTTAATCCTGGGACGCTTCAGGCGTCGCCGGAGCCTCGGCCGGAGCGGGAGCGGCGGCCTTGGGGGCTTCTTCCCCGGCCTGCTTGGTCAGCTCGATGACCGCCATGGCAGCGCAGTCGCCGGTGCGGGGCAGGCCCATCTTGACGACCCGGGTGTAACCGCCGGGCTGGCCCTTGAAGCGGGGGGCGATCTCGTCGAACAGGCGCGCCACCAGCTGGTGGTTCTCGAGAACCTTGTAGACCAGGCGACGGGCGTGGACGCTGTCGGTCTGGGCCAGGGTCACGAGGTGCTCGACGACGCCGCGCAGCTCTTTGGCCTTGTGTTCGGTGGTGCGGATACGCTCGTGGATGAAAAGCGAGCGCGCCATATTGCGCAGCATAGCCTTCCGGTGGGAGGCGTTCCTGCCAAACTTGCGTCCGGATTTCTTATGTCTCATCGGCCTGCTTCCTCTTCAGCCATTCCTGGTA
>NZ_JARKOZ010000012.1 GCF_029978005.1 Solidesulfovibrio sp.
GCCCAGGCCAGGGGCCAGGCCGAGGAGGGGACGACGCTCATGGCGCGCGTGGCCGAGGCCATGGAGCGGGTCCGGGCCGACGCGCGCCAGTCCCGGGAGCGCATGGGTGACCTCGGCCGGCGGGCCGAGGACGTGGGCCGCATCCTCGGCATCATCTCGGACATCGCCGACCAGACGAACCGGCTGGCCTTAAACGCCGCCATCGAGGCGGCCAGGGCCGGGGAGGCCGGCCGTGGGTTCGCCGTGGTCGCCGACGAGGTCAGAAAGCTGGCCGAAAAGACCATGCGCGCCACCAAGGAGGTGGGCGAGGCCACCCGGGGCATCCAGGACGGCACGCGGCGCAACGGCGAGGCCGTGGGCCGCTCCGCCGCGGCCGTGGAGGAGACGGCCGCCCTGGCCGGCGAGGCCGGCGAGGCCCTGCGCCGCATCGTGGCCCTGGTCGACGCCACGGCCGACCAGGTGCGCTCCATCGCCACGGCCTCGGAGGAACAGTCCGCCACCAGCGACGAGATCAACCGGACCGTGGGGGAAATCAGCGCCATTTCCTCGGAAACGGCCGAGTCCATGGGCCAGTCCGTGGAGGCGGTCAAGGTGCTGGCGCGCCAGGTGGAGGCGCTCTCGGCCCTTCTCGGGACGCTCCAGGGACATGGCCGGCCGCAAGCCGAGGCCGCGCCCCCGGCCCTTTCCCGGGGCCGGACCCTGCGCCTGGCTTCGTAGCGGTCGGGCTCGCTCAGTTCACGCTCCGGGGCTGGCGGTCGTGCGTCGCCGGCCCCGGGGCCGCGATGCCGGGCCCCGGCCAGTCCCTCGGCCCCAGGCCCAGCGCCCGGCGGACCTCGTCCCCGGCGGCGTCCAGTTCGCGGACGAAATCCCCGTTTTCCAGCAGTGCGGCGGCGACGACCGTGCCGGCGATGCGCCCGGCCGCGATGTCGCTTAAGTAGTGCACCCCGCCGATCACCCGGTTTTCCCCGTATTCCCTGGCCCGTTCGAAGATCTCCTCCCGCCGCTCCGGGACCATCTCGGCCAGCGCGATGGCGGTCACGGCGGCGAAAAGCGCGTGGCCGCTCGGGTACGCCGCGCCGCGCGGCACCTTGAGGCAGGGTTTCACCTCGGGATCGGCCTGGGAGGGCCGGGGCCGGTTCCAGTGCTCCTTGGCGTCGCCGAACATGGCGTCGGCCGTTTCTTTGAGCTTTTCGAAAAAAGGCAGGGCCAGGGGCAGGTTTTCGGCCGTGAAACCCGATCCCAGGGCCGGGGCGAAGCGCAGCACGGACCGTTTCGCGTCGGCCTGGACCAGGGCTTCCATTTCCGGGGTGCGCCGGCGCTGCCGGTCGAGCACGGCGGCGAGGTCCTCGCGCTGCCGGGCCGAGCCCGGGGCCGGGGGCGGCGGCAGGAGTCGGGCGAAGTCGATGGCCTGCCCGGGAGCCGGCGCGTGCTCGCCGGCCGGCAGGACCTGGGGGATGCACAAAAAAAGCAGCAGGAAAAGCCAGGCGGTGTGTCGTCGCATGGAGGCCTCCGGAACGTGGGAGGTTTCGTATGGGGGCGAAGCACGGCGGCGGATGGCCGGCCCGGCCGCGCCGGACGTGGCCGTCCGATGCGCGGCTTCGAGCTGTCTGTTGTCTGTGTGCGCCGTGTTTCCTTACACTGTTGCGTGAAAAAGTGAAGCAAGTCCGTGCGCCGCACTTCAGGAAGGTTTTTTCCACAATTCGTGTCACTTGACGGGTCCCACGAATTTGTTCACAAACAGCATGCCGCTTCCTCGCCGTTGCGCCGGGAATGCTCTCGCGTCGATGCTTTCTCTGGGCGCGTGCCGGGAAAAAACGGCGTTTTTCGGCAACGGATGCCTCCACGTTGATTCCTGAAGCGTCGTGTCGCGGACGGTTTCCCGGCACGGCCGTCCATCGTCCCGTGGCAAACCTGTCGCCCGAGGAGGCTTCGCATGGGAACGTTCACGCCGCACGGCGGTTTTCTGGGCATGCTGGCGGGCGCAACGCCGACGGTGCTTTTCGTGCTCGGCGTGCTCGGGGTCATGTCCGTGGGCTGCTGGAGCATCATCCTGGTCAAGGTCTTCACCCTGACCGGGGCCAAGCGCGAGGCGGCCCGGGACTACGCCCGGTTCCAGGAGGCCGCCACCCTGCGCGAGGCCATGCAGGAGCTCGCGTCCTCGCGCCGCTCGCCGGCCTTCCATGTGGGCAGGCTGGCCTTCGCCGAACTGGTGCGCATGGAGGAGGCGGCCCTCAGCCCGGCCGAAAAGGGCCACGTGGCCATGGACAACATCCGCCGGGTCCTGCGCCAGGGCGTGACCCAGGAGCTCGGCAACCTCTCGCGCAATCTCGGTTTCCTGGCCACCTGCGCCAACGCCACGCCGTTCATCGGCCTTTTCGGCACGGTCTGGGGCATCATGAACTCGTTTCATTCCATCGGGCTCATGCAGTCCGCCGCTCTGGCCGCCGTGGCCCCGGGCATCTCCGAGGCCCTGGTGGCCACGGCCATCGGCCTGGCCGTGGCCATCCCGGCGGTCATCGCCTACAACTTCTTCCTGGGCTACATGCAGACCATCGAGCGGGAGCTGGTCAATTTCGCCGGCGCGTTTCTCAACCGCATCCAGCGCGAGGTGAGCTGGGCTCCGGCCAAGGCCGAGGCCGCGACGCCGGGGAGGGGCTGAGATGGGCATGCAGGTCGGCGGCCGGGGCCGCATGCTGGCCGACGTCAACGTCACGCCCTTCGTGGACGTGATGCTGGTGCTGCTCATCATTTTCATGGTCACCGCGCCCATGATGACCCAGGGGCTACAGGTGGACCTGCCGCAGACGCGGGCGGTGAGCGCGTTGCCCAAGGAGAGCGATTCCGTGGTGCTCACGGTCAAGGCCGACGGCGCGCTTTTCCTCGACAAGTACCAGGTGGAGCTGGGCGATCTGGAAGGCCAGGTGCGCCAACTCGTGACCAACCAGAAAAAGCAGCTTTTCCTGCGGGCGGACAAGGCCGTGCCCTACGGCACGGTGGTGGCGGTCATGGGCGTGGTCAAATCCGCCGGCGTGGACAAGCTGGGCGTGGTGGCCGAGGAAGAAAAACCGGCCGCGCCAGCCAAGCGTCCGTCCTAAGCGCATAAAATGCGGCGCTTTGCCGCTGGCGCCCGTGGTCGCGGAATTCCGGGCAACGTGCTGGCCGGCTTTGCGGCCTGCGGGTTGCCCGAAATTCCCCGACCACATGGT
>NZ_JARKOZ010000218.1 GCF_029978005.1 Solidesulfovibrio sp.
CCACCACTTTCCCGGCCGGGCCGGGCCGGGCGATCTGGTGGCGGCGCGGCTGGAGGAAGGCGCGATCCTGGCCCCGGACCAGCCCGGGCTCGGCCCGGAGCACGCCCTGCGCCGGGCCCGCGAGCTGGCCGAACAGGTGCACCTGCTTTACGTGGCCTGGACCCGGCCGGAGGTCGAGCTGCACGCCTTCGTGCCAGGCCACGGCAAGTTGCGCGAGGAGCGCTATCCCCTGCCCCGGGCGCTGGAAGTCCTTTTCGCCGCCTTCGGCCACGATCCGGCCGATTCCGGCCCCCTGCGCCTGGGCGAGACACCGGCCGCCGCCCCGCCGCCGCCGCCCGCCTGCCCCGCCCCGGCCGGCGCGGCCGGGACCGAGGCCGTGCGGGCCGGCGTGCCCATGTCCTGGCTGCCCCGGCTCAAGGTCTACCGCAACATGGCCCGCGACATCCGCCAGTCCATGGCCCTAAGCGACGCCCGGCGCGGCGAGCTGGCCCACCTGGCCGCCGAGGCCTTCGTGCGGGCCGGCTTCGACCCGACCGACCCGGCCCCGGCCGCCCGCCGGGCCGTGGGTGCGACGCTTGGCGGCGCGCGGCTGCCAGCCGGGCTTCGCGAGCACCTGGCCGGCCAGTTCACGGACATGCTCCTGTGGCTGGCCGGGCTGCCCCAATGCGGCCAGGCCCTGGCCCTGGGGCTGGCCGAGCGCGAACTCCTCGACCCGGACGGCGGCCGCTTCCGGCCGGACCTGCTCCACCTCGGCCAGGACGAAACCGTGATCCTCGACTTCAAGACCGGCCACGAGGACCCGGCCCACCTCGGCCAGGTCGGCCGCTACCTGGCCCTGGCCCGGGCCCTGCCCGGCCGGGCCGCCCTGCCGGCCCGGGGCCTGCTCGTCTATCTCGACCGGCGCGTCTGCCGGCCGGTGGAGGAAGCCTCGTGAAGCCCGTCGGCGTCATCCCCTGGACCGAGGAGTTCTTCGGGGCCGTGGCCAGGCGGCTTGCGGCCGTAACGGGCGGCGACTTCACGGACGTGCTGGTGGTCTTTCCCCTGCGCCGGGCGGCGCGGCACCTGTGCGACCGCCTGGCGGCCATGCCGGAGCTGCCGAAGCCGCTGCTGCTGCCCGAGATCACGGCCGTGGGCGACTGGGCCGGGGCCATCGGCGCGTCCTTCGCCCCGACGCCGCCGGTCATGCTCGACGTGCTGGACCGGGTGGCCATCCTCTACGACATCGTGCGCGAGATCGCCGACGCCTCGCCCGCGCCCGGGGACTTCCCCACGGACATGGCCCGGTTCTTCCCCTGGGGCATGGAGCTGTCCGAGCGCATGGAGGAGCTTTTCCGCCACAACGTGCCCGGCCGCGACCTGACGCACCTGGAAGGCCAGGTCATGCCGCCGGCCGCCGCCCTGCTCTCGCGCCTGGGGGCCATCCACGCCCGCTACCGCGAACGCCTGACGGCCGAGGGCCTGGCCACGCCCGGGCTTTGCCTGGCCCTGGCCGCCGAGAACGCCCGGGAGGCGGCGGCCCGCTTCGCCGGGAAAAAGATCTTTGCCTGCGGCTTCGCCGTGCCCTCCGGCGCGGAAAAGGCGCTTTTCGCCGCCTTGTGGCGGCAGGGCAACCTGGAGATGCTCTGGCACGGCGACCCGGCCCTGGCCGATCCCGCCGGCCGGGTGCACTTCTCCTGCCTGGAGCAGCGGCGCTGGCTGGGCGATTTGAGCGCTCGCGCCGTGGTCCTGGCCGACGGCCGGCCCCGGCGCGCCCGGGCCAAGGCCGGGCCGGCCCGGCCGACCCTGATGCTCGACGCCACGGCCGCCAACCTGTCGTCGAAAAAGCTGCGCTTCTTCGAGGGCCACGACCTCCACGCCCAGCTCAAGGCCCTGGAAGCCTGCCTGGCCGAGGCCCCGGACCTGGAGGACACGGCCATCGTGCTGCCCGACACCGGCCTTCTTTCCCCGGTGCTCCACATCCTGCCGCGAAAGGACGTCAACATCTCCATGGGCTATCCCCTGGCCCGGTCGTCTTTGGCCAGGCTGGTGGAAAACATCCTGACGCTCCAGGAAACGGCGCTCTCTCCCGGCCGCTACCACTGGAAGGAGCTCGTCTCCCTGCTGCGCCACCCCTATCTCAAGATGCTGCGCGCGGGCGAGGCCGAGCCGCTGCGGGGGGTGTTCCACGACATGGAGGCGGCCCTGCGCAAGGGCGCGGCCTTCGCCGACCCCTTCGCCCTGGAGCCCGGGGACGAGATGCGCGCCCCGGCCACGCCCGAGGCGGCCGCCCTGGGCCGCCGGGTGCTGGAGACGTGCCTGACCGCCTTCGAAGCCGTGGAAACGCCGCGCGCCCTGGGCCGGGCCGTGGCCGGACTGTGCGAGCTGCTGCTCGATCCCGAGCTTTGCGGCGACGCCTGGGAGCGCTTCCTCATCGACGCCGAGTGCCTGTTCCGCCTGGCCACGGGCGTGGTCCCGGCCCTTTCCGACGGCCGCCTGGCCGACGCGGCCCTGCCCCGGGACACGCTTTTTTCCCTGCTGCGCCGGCTGGTGGCCGACGAGCGCGCCCCTTTCGAGGCCGAACCGCTGACCGGCCTGCAGGTGCTCGGCGTGCTGGAGACGCGCCTGCTCTCCTTCCGCCGCGTCTACGTGCTCGACGCCGTGGAGGACAAGCTGCCCGGGGCCGCGCCCTACGAGCCGCTGCTGCCCGATCCCCTGCGCCGGCTGCTGTCGCTGCCCGACTCCCGCCAGCGCGATCTCGTGGCGGCCTACAACATCTACCGGCTCTTCTTCGGGGCCGAGGAGATCACGCTCTTCTACCGCACCGGCGCGCCCGGGGCCGGGCTTTTCGAGGAGGCCAAGCCCAGCCGCAGCCGTTACGTCGAACAACTCCTCTGGGAGGAGGAAAAGCGCCTGGGCCGGGTGCTTACCCCGGGCGAACCGCCGGTCTCGCTGATTCACCTGCCCCTTTGCCCCATCCCCCGGGCCGACGCGGCCATGCCCGTCACCCCGGCCGTGGCCGCGCGGCGCGCCGCCTGCCTGGAGGGCAGGATCTCGGCCACGTTCCTCGACGCCTACCTCGCCTGCCCGTTGCGCTTTTTCTACAAGTACCTGACGCCGCTGGCCCCCTTGGCCGAGGTGGCCGAGGAAGGCGACCCGGCTTCAGTGGGCGTGCTCGCGCACGAGACGTTGCGGGAATTTTTCACGCCCCTGCTCGGGCGCGACATCGACGCGGCGGACGTCAGCGCCACGGCGCTCGGCGACCTGTTCGAGGCGCGCGCGAAGGACGACGCGGCCTTCGCCGCCCTGCCTCCGGACGGCCGCCTGCTCCTCGTGCGCGCGGCGCGGGCGCGCCTTGGGGCCATGGCCGGCGCGCTGCCCCGCACCACGCCGCTTTTCCTCGAAACCGAGCTTGCGGCGAGCCTCGACAGCGGCGGCCGCGCCTGCCTGCTCACCGGCCGGGCCGACCGCGTGGACCGGCGCGAGGATGGCGTGGTCATCGTGGACTACAAGACCGGCGGCGTCTCGGGCGTGCCGGTG
>NZ_JARKOZ010000036.1 GCF_029978005.1 Solidesulfovibrio sp.
CGGGCGGTGCTGGCCGGCTTTGCGGCCTGCGTCGCCCGGCCCATTTCCGCGACCACCACTGCCGACGCCCCGCCACCCACCATTCCGACCGCCTTCCCACCCCCACCCATCGGGGAGGCCAAGGTGGGGGTCACCCCCTCCTTGCCGCCGGAGGCATCTTCCCTCTTTGCAACGCTTCTCTCCCCCTCATCCCACCTTCTTCTTGCGCGGCGACCAGTTGCGGGCCATGGTCTGGATGGATTCTACTTGTCGCGGGGTGAGCATGGCTTCGATCTGGTCGCGCAGGGAAGTCGCGCCGGATTTGTCTTCGGCCGGCAAGTCCGGCGCGGCCACGGCGAGGACGGACCAAAAGTAGGCCTTGACGGTGTTTTTGGAGACGCCCTTGCCGTAGAGGTAAAGGGTGGCCAGGAGGTATTGCGCGCCGCCCTTGCCGGCCAGTCCCGCTTCGGTGAGCAGTTTGGCGGCGTCGACGAAGTTCTGGGGTACGCCCTGGCCGTAGTAGAAGAGCTTGCCCAGGCAGTACTGGCCGTCGGGGTTGCCGGCGGCAGCCGACCGTTTGAACCATTCCGCCGCCTTGGCGAAGTCCTGGGGCGCGCCTTGGCCGGTGTAGTACATGGCCGCCACCTGGTTTTGCACGGTGGCGTCGCCGCCGGCGGCCAGGGGCAGGAATTCTTCCAGGGCCTTGGCGTAGTCGCCTTCGCGGTAGGCCTTGACGCCTTCTTCCATGCCTGCGTGCGCCGTGGGAACCACGGCCAGAAGACACGTGACCGCCAGCGCGGCCGCGACGATATGCACTGCGCGTCCCAAACCTCAATCCTTTGTTGCGTCAGGGGTTGCCGGCGGCGGCGTGTCGTCCGTTTTCCGGATGCCGAGCGAGGGCAGTTGGAAGTCCGTGCCCATGATGACGTGGCGGTAGAGGAACACCGAAATCGGCACCCCGAGCACCATGCCCCACAGACCGAACAGCTTGTGTCCGACGTAGAGGATCATGAGCGTGATCAGGGGGCTGATCTTGAACATGGCGGCCACGATGCGGGGGTTGAGCACGTAGGTTTCGATGGTGTGCACGATGATGATCATGACGATGGCCCACAGGGCGTGGCTGGGACCGACGGTGTTGACCGCCACCAGCACGATGGGGGCCGAGGAGATGAAGGTGCCGAGCACCGGGATGAGCCCGCAGAAGAAGACTACCGTGGACAGCAGCATGACCGGCTCGATGCCGAGGATGTACATGCCTATGGCGGTGAACACGGTGTTGACCCCGGCGATCATCATCTGGGCCCGGAAGCCCATGCCCACGACGATGGCGAAGCGCACCACGCTGCGGGCGGTGACGTCGTAGATGTCGCGCAGCCGGGACTCGCGCAGGGCGATGGTCTTGGCCCGCAGCTTGGGGAAGTCGAGCATGATGAGGAAGCTGAAGAGCGTGCCCAGGAGGAAGGTGGAGACGTAGGTGGAGATCTGGTTGAAGGAATTGACGGCCAGGCTGAACAGCGTCTCGGTCTTGACTCCGACCAGGGCTTCCAGGGTGAGGTAGTCCTTGACCTTGGAGATGGGCGCGGCCATGTCCGGGGCCAGCCAGGCCCACTGGTCGAGGTGCCGGCGCAGGGTTTCCAGGGTGTCGGGCAATTTCTTGAGGAAGGACGTGGATTCGGACCCGAGCTTGGGCAGCACCGAGGAGAGCAGCGAGAGCACGACGGCCATGAAAACGATGTAGACCACGGCGGCCCACAGGGTTCGCGGCAGCCGGGTCCTGGCGGCCAGGGCCTCGATGGGGCCGTTGAAGAGGAAGCACAGGATGTAGGTGATGAAAACCAGTCCGAACAAGCCGTAATAATTGATCAGCCAGACCAGCCCGAAAAAGGCGGCCCAGATGGCCAACGTCTTGTTGGTGCGGAAAACCTGGGTGATGTCGCATGCCATAGGGAGGCAGGGCTAGCACAAATCGCCCGGGGCGACAATGTCGGTACGGTGACGGATGCGCGCGCTCACTTGCGAAAAAGGGAAACCAGCAACGACAGGATGATGCTGATCACGAGGCACGTGACCCAGGGGAAATAGACCGAGAATCCTTCGCGTTCGAGGTGCAGGTCGCCGGGCAGGCGACCCAAAGGCAGGCGCTGCCACAGGTCGCGCAAAAATCCCGGCCGGTCCGCCAGGAGCATGAGCGCGCCGATGCAGGCCAGTGCGAGTCCAAGGAGCAAAAGCAGCTTGCCGGGAGAAGGATTCATCGGTATGTCCGCTTGTTTTCGTCGGCATTGGTATCCGCATCGTCAAAGGAAGGCAACGTCGTGCATCTGCCCCCTTTCCGCCTGGAACGGTTCTTCGCCCGGCACGAGTTCACCGCGCCGCGGCTCTTGTGCGCCTCGGACGGGGAGACCTTGTCCGTGGCCGAACTTTTCGATCTCGTGCCCGGGGCCGAGGCCGGGCTCGCCCGGCTGCGGCTGGGCTACACCGACTCCCGGGGCGCGCCGGAGCTGCGCCAGGCCATCGCCGGCCTCTACGACACCATCGGCCCGGACGATGTGCTCGTCCATGTCGGGGCCGAGGAGGCCATCTACACTTTCATGGCGGCCACGCTCGCGTCAGGCGACGAGATCGTCGCGCCCACGCCCTGCTACCAGTCCCTGTCGGACGCGGCCACGGGCTTCGGGGCACGCGTGTCCGCCTGGCGGTGCGATCCGGCCTGGGGCTTCGCCCCGGACATGGGCGAGCTCGGGGCCCTGCTCGGCGCCCGGGCCAAGGCGCTGGTCCTCAACTATCCCCACAACCCCACCGGCTGGATGCCTTCGCCCGAGGCTTTCGCGGCCATGATCGGGATGGCCCGGGAGCGAGGGGCCAGGGTCTTTTCCGACGAGGTCTACCGGTTTTCCGAGGCCGAGGGCGTGCCCAGGCTGCCGGCGGCCTGCGACCTCGACGAGCGGGCGGTGTCGCTTGGCGTCATGTCCAAGTCCTTCGGCCTGGCCGGGCTGCGCGTGGGCTGGGTGGCCTGCCGCGACCGGGAGCAGCTGGCCCGCATGGCCCAGGTGAAGGATTACCTGTCCATCTGCGGCTCGGCCGTTTCCGAATATCTGGCCGTGTGCGCCCTGGCCGCCCGCGAGGCCATCCTCGGCCGGATGCGGGACCTTTTGGCCAAAAACCACGCGCTGCTCAGGGAATTTTTCCTGGCCCGGTCGGACCTGTTCCATTTCGTGCCGCCGCGCGGCGGGCTGACCACCTTTCCGGGGCTGCTCTCCGGCGACGCGGACGACTTCTGCCAAGCCGCCCTCGACAGGGCCGGGCTCTTGCTTTTGCCCGGACGGCTCTACGGCAAGGAGTGGCCGGACCGGTTCCGCATCGGTTTCGGGCGGGCGGATTTCGCGGAGAACCTGGAAGCGCTGGCCGCGTTTTGCCAAAACTGGCATTGCGGCAAAGCCTAGGGAAATCGTCGCGATTGCGGGTTTTGCCGGTCGGCGATCTTGAATTTTGGTGACGTTTCGGCCACAAGTGCAAGGAAAGCTCACGGGCGCGCAAGGGGATGTCCCCAGCAGTATCCGGCACACCCACAAAGGAGTCCTCCATGGTCAAAAAACTCGTCCTGTCCCTGGCCCTCGTCGCCATGACGGCGTCCCCCACCCTGGCCAAGACCATCGTCTTCGCCACGGACGCCACCTGGCCGCCGATGGAATTCGTCAACGCCGACAAGCAGATCACCGGCTACGCCATCGACTACATGAAGGCCGCCGGCAAGGAGGCGGGCTTCACCCCCGAATTCAAGGCCGTGGCCTGGGACGGCATCTTCGCGGGCCTGGCCGCCGGCAAGTACAACGCCATCTGCTCCTCGGTGTCCATCACGGACGAACGCAAGAACACCATGGATTTCTCCACTCCTTATTTCAAGGTGCGCCAGGCCCTGGTCGTGCCGGTCAAGTCCGAGGCCAAGTGCATCGAGGACATGAAGGGCAAGACGCTCGGCGCGCAGATCAGCACCACCGGCCACTTCGCCGTCAAGAAGGCCGAAGGCGTCAAGGACAAGTCCTACGACGAAGTCGGCCTGGCCTTCGAGGATCTGTACAACGGCCGCATCGACGGCGTGGTCTGCGACGACCCGGTCGCCGCCCAGTACGCCCTGCAAAACGACAAGTACAAGGGCGCGCTCAAGATCGCCTGCATCATCGAGGCCGGCGACGAGTACTACGGCATCGCCCTGCAGAAGGGAAACAAGGAAGACCTGGAGCTCATCGACAAGGGCATCAAGGCCGTCCAGGAAAAGGGCATCGACAAGCAGCTGCTGGCCAAGTGGATCGGCGGCGGCAAGTAACCCCGCGTCATTTCGACATCGCACCGTCCGCCGGCTCCGCAGCCGGCGGACGTCGTTTGGTGGAACCGCCTCATGACCAAGCAATGCAAGACTTCCGTTGATCCCGGCCACGTCGTCATCGACGTCGGCGACGGTGCGGCCATACCCAAGCCGTCCGACAAGGGGCTCGTCTCGGCCTGGCGTCTGTCCTTCGCCGGAGCGCTGATCGTCCTGGCCTGCCTGCTCTATTTCAAGCCGGACCCCTACCTGCGCATCTTCAAGTTCGTGCCCGACGGCATCCTGGTCACCTTCCAGGTCACGGTCTACTCCATCGCCCTGGCCCTGGTGTTCGGCCTCATCACCGGGCTCGGCCGCATTTCCCGCAACAAGTACGTCAACCTCGTCGCCTCCACCTATGTGGAGATCGTGCGCGGCGTGCCCCTGCTCGTGCAGCTCTTCTACATCTACTACGCCCTGGGCCGGCTCGTGCACGTGCCGGACCTGCTGGCGGCCGTCCTGTCCATGAGCGTGTGCTACGGGGCCTACATGGGCGAGGTGTTCCGGGCCGGCATCACCGCCGTTCCGGTGGGCCAGACCGAGGCGGCCAGATCCCTCGGGTTCAACCGGACCCAGACCATGTACCACGTCATCCTGCCCCAGGCCTGGCGCACCATCCTGCCGCCGGTCGGCAACGAGTTCATCGCGCTTTTGAAGGACACCTCCCTGGTGTCCATCCTGGGCGTGGCCGACCTGCTGCGCCGGGGCCGGGAGTACGCCTCGGAGTCGTTCCAGTACTTCGAGACGTTCACCATGGTCGCCGTGATCTACCTGATCATCACCCTGATCCTGTCCAAGCTGGTCAGCATCATGGAGGAGCGGTTGTCCCACCATGTCAAACGATAATCCCATCATCCGCATCACGGACGTCAGCAAGTACTTCGACCAAGTGGCGGCCCTGCAGAGCGTCAGCCTCGACGTGGCCGCCGGGGAGAAGGTCGTCATCATCGGGCCGAGCGGCTCGGGCAAGTCCACGCTCCTGCGCACGATCAACCGCCTGGAGGACATCAGCCGGGGCAAGATCGTGGTGGACGGCTTCGACCTCGACGACGCGACCGTGGACATCAACAAGGTGCGCATGGAAGTGGGCATGGTCTTCCAGAGCTTCAACCTCTTCCCGCACAAGACCGTGCTGCAAAACGTGACGCTGGCTCCCATCAAGCTCAAGGGCATGACCAAAGCCGACGCCGATGCCATGGCCCAAAAGCTCCTGGACAAGGTCGGCATCCTGGAAAAGGCCGACGTGTTTCCGGCCAAGCTCTCGGGCGGCCAGCAGCAGCGCGTGGCCATCGCCCGGGCCCTGGCCATGAACCCAAAGATCATGCTCTTCGACGAGCCGACCTCGGCGCTCGACCCGGAGATGATCGGCGAGGTGCTCGACGTCATGGTGCGCCTGGCCAGGGAAGGCATGACCATGGTGTGCGTCACCCACGAGATGGGCTTCGCCCGGGAAGTAGCGGACCGCATCGTGTTCATGGACGAGGGGCAGATCCTTGAGGTGGCCACGCCGGCGGAATTTTTCGTGAGCCCCAAGCACCCGCGGACGCAGAAGTTTTTGGAGCAGATTCTTTAGCGGGAGCTGGAGGAAATGGGAGAAGCCTCCGGCGGTCAAAGGGCTTTCGCCCTCTGGACTCCCTTGCCGGGGTGGCGTGCGAGTGTGATTTCGCGACCCGCCGGCAGCCGGGGTTCCGGTGCGGGGACGGCGGGGCGGCACGAAACGGGCAGGTTCTCCCTGCCCGTTCTATTTTCTGTCCAGTTCGCCCACGTGGCGCAGGGCCTCGTAGAGCACGATCGAGGCGGCGTTGGCCAGGTTGAGGCTGCGCACCTGGCCCCATATGGGGATGCGCACGCGGGCGTCGGCCGCCTCAAGCAGGGCTTCGGGCAGGCCCCGGCTCTCCGTGCCGAAGACCAGGGCATCGTCCGGGCCGTAGTCGAGCAGGTGGTAGGGAGCGCTGTCGTGGCCCCGATTGCCGGCGGTGGCGGCCACCAGGCGCGCCCCCGGCCGGGCCGCCCGGAAGGCCGCGAAGTCCTCCCAGACCGTCAGGTTCACGTGGGGCCAGTAGTCCAGGCCCGCGCGCTTGAGGTAGCGGTCCTCCAGGGAGAACCCCAGGGGCTTGATGAGATGCAGCGGGGTCTTGGTCGCGGCGCAGAGCCGGGCGACGCTGCCCGTATTTTGCGGAATCTCGGGCTCGTAGAGCACGACTTCGATCACGCCGTCTCCCGGGTGTAGGGCGTGTCCTTGCGGTAGACCGTGCCCTGGAAGGCGGCCACGGCCTCGCCGGCGTCGTTGGTGATGGCGATGGCGTAGGTGCCCATGCGCGCGCCCAGGGAGACCTCCTTGGCCTCGGCGTAGAGCGTCCCGCCCGTGCCGGCCTTGACGTAGGAGATGGCGGCGGCCACGGCCAGGCTCAGCTTGCCGTGGCTGTTGGAGGCGACGGCGAAGGCCAGGTCGGCCAGGGTGAACACGGCCCCGCCATGGGCGATGCCGGCCCCGTTTTTCAGATTGTCCGCGATGTCCATGGCCGTCTTGGCGTAGCCCGGCCCGGCCTCGATCAGGCGGATGCCCAGCATCCTGGCGAAGGGGTCGCGATCGAGAAACCACTGCATGTCCATGGCGAGTCCTTTGGGCGAGAGGTTGCGAAACGGGGGATGGAAACGCCCGGGGAGCGGATTTGTCAAGCGGTGGGATTGTCGGTATGGGGGGGAACCGCCATCGGCCCCCGGGGGAACGCCATGCTCGAACGTCCCTGCCTCGCCCTGCTCGTCTGGGCCTTCCTGGCCCTCGCGGCCGCGCCCGGTCTGGCCCTGCCGCCCGGCCCGGGCGACCTCACCCGCTCCATCGAGACGTCACGCAAGACCATCGCGGACGACGAGCGCATCCTCGGGGCCTATGACAACGAGATGCGGGCCACCGTGGCCAACGACCCGGCCTCGGCCCGCCGGCGGGAGGAGATCCGCATCCTCAAGCAGCACTATGTGCGGGAGATCGAGAACCTCAAGGCCAGGATCGCGGACGACTACCGGCAGATCCAGGAGATGCGCGCCCGCGGCGTCCAATGAGCCCCGGGCGGCCCAAAATGAAAACGCCCCGCCAAGCGGAGCGTTTTTTTTGGGTTCGGTGGTGGGCGATCGGGGATTTGAACCCCGGACTTCCACCGTGTGAAGATGGCACTCTAACCGCTGAGTTAATCGCCCGTCGAAGAATGTATGTGGGTCGCCTTGATTTGGCAAGACTTTTTTGAGGCAAACGGGTAAAAAGATGCCCGTCGGCACCAACGACAAAATGCAACTAACAAGAATAAAAGGATAAACCACTGATGCGACTGCTCGTGACCGGCGGATGCGGCTTCATCGGCTCCAACTTCATCCGCGACATGCTGGCCCGCCACGACGACTTGGCCATCGTCAACCTCGACGCCCTCACCTACGCCGGCAACCGCCAGAGTCTGGCCGACGTCGAGGCCGACTACGCCGGCCGCTACGTCTTCGTGCGGGGCGACATCGGCAACGCCGAGCTCGCCTGCCACCTGTTCGCGGCCCACGACATCGAGGCCGTGGTCAACTTCGCGGCCGAGACCCACGTGGACCGCTCCATCAGCGACGCCTCGCCGTTTATTCACACCAACGTGGTCGGCACCCAGGTGCTGCTCGACGCGGCCCGGGCCTGCCGCGTGCGCCGCTTCGTCCACGTGTCCACCGACGAGGTCTACGGCACCCTGGGACCCGACGGGAAATTCAGCGAGGACACGCCCCTGGCCCCCAACAGCCCCTATTCCGCCAGCAAGGCCGGGGCGGACATGCTCGTGCGCGCCGCCCACGAGACCTACGGCTACGACACGGTCGTCACCCGCTGCTCCAACAACTACGGCCCCTGCCAGTTCCCGGAGAAGCTCATCCCGCTCATGTTCTCCCGGGCCATGGCCGACGAGCCCCTGCCCGTCTACGGCGACGGCCAGAACGTGCGCGACTGGATCTACGTCACGGACCACTGCCGGGGCGTGGAGCTGGCGCTGCGCAAAGGGCGCGCCGGCGAGGTCTACAATTTCGGCGGCGACGCGGAAAAGCCCAACATCGAGGTGGTGCGCACGATCCTGGCCGCCCTGGGCAAGCCCGAAAGCCTCGTCCGCTTCGTGACCGACCGGCCCGGCCACGACCGCCGCTACGCCATGGACTTCACCAAGGCCGCCCGGGAGCTCGGCTTCGCGCCCGAGTACGACTTCGCCCGCGGCATCGCCGAAACCATGCAGTGGTACCGCGACAACGGGGAGTGGCTGGAAAGCGTCAAGTCCGGGGCCTACCGCCAGTTCATGGACAACTGGTATGGAGCCCGGGCATGAGTGCGCCCGCGGCGGCCAAAGGCCGCGCCATCGTGCTCGGCGGCAGGACGGGGCTGCTGGGCCGGCCCCTGACCGCCGCCCTGGAGGCGGCCGGGTTCGCGGTCTCGCCCACCACCCGCACCGAACTCGACCCCTTCGACGCCGCAGCCGTGGCCCGGGCCATCGAGACCTTCGAGGCCACGCACCTCTTCAACACCGTGGCCTACACCGCCGTGGACACGGCCGAGGACGACGCGGACGCGGCCTATCGGCTCAACCGCGACCTGCCGGCCCTGCTGGCCCGGGCCTGCGACGCGGCCGGGGCGACGTTCGTGCACTACAGCACGGACTTCGTCTTCGGCGGCGACGCGGACAGGCCCTACACGGAAGAGGACCCGACCGATCCGCGCTCGGTCTACGGGGCGAGCAAGCTGGCCGGGGAGACGGCCATCCTGGAGACCGGGATCCTGCGCTGCCAGATCCTGCGCACGGCCTGGCTCTTCGGGCCGGGAAAGAAGAATTTCGTGGACACGATCCTGAACCTGGCCAGGACCCGCGAGGAACTCAAGGTGGTGGCCGACCAGGTGGGCTCCCCCACCTCCACCCTGGACCTGGCCGGCTGGTCGGCCGACCTGGCCGCCGTGGGCCGCCCCGGCATCTACCATGCCGTGGGCTCGGGCCAGGCCAGCTGGTGCGAGCTGGCCGCCGAGGCCGTGATGGCGGCCGGGCTGCCCTGTCGCGTGCTGCCCATCCCCTCGTCGGACTACCCGCAAAAGGCCTGGCGGCCGCGCTACTCGGTGCTGTCCAACGCCAAGCTGGCCGAGGCCATCGGCCGGATTCCCCGGCCCTGGATCCAGAGCGTTCGGGAATACGCCTATTCGCAGGTGCAAAGCAGCGACTGATCGGGCTGCATGGGCAGGGCGAAGCAGAAGGCGGCGCCCTGCCCGGGCTCGCTTTCCACCCAGATGCGCCCGCCGTGGGCCAGGGCGATGCCCTCGGCGATGGCCAGGCCCAGTCCCAGGCTCTTCTCCCCGGCCGTGGGCCGGGCCGACAGGCGCTCGAAGGGCTTGAAAAGCCGCATGCGCTCTTCCGGCAGGATGCCCGGCCCCTGATCGCGCACCCGAACCACGGTCTCCGCGCCCATAAGACGCAGCTCCACCTTGACCAGGGACCGGGGCGGCGAGAACTTGACCGCGTTGGAGAGCAGATTGTCGAGCAGCCGGGCCAGAAGGTCGGGGTCGAAGGACATGGGCGGCGTCTGCTCCACTTCGGCCTCGATGCGGATACCCTTGCCCGAGGCCGTGGCCTCGGCCAGCCGCACCCGCTCCATCACCAGCCCGTCCAGGCGGGAAATGGCCAGCACCGGCTCCAGCCGGCCGGTCTCCAGGCGGGTGAGGTCCTGCATGTTGGAAGCCAGGGAACACAGCCGCCGGCCGGCCTGGCTGATGACGGCCGCCATTTCCCGCACCTCGCCGCCCACGTGGCCGCAGATGCCGTCGAGGATGAGGTTGGCCGCGCCCACGATGCCGCCGGCCGGGCTTTTGAGGTCATGGGCCAGCATGGACAGGAACATGCGGCGCAGCCGCTCCAGGCGTTTGATCTCGAGCATGCGTTCCACGGCTTCCACGCCGTGCAGCACCCGGCAGTAAAGCTCCTCGCGCTCGAAGGGCTTGTGGAGGTAGTCGTCGCCGCCGTTTTTGAGAAATTCCGCCGAGATGGATCTCGGGGCCTTGCCCGAGATGCCGATGAGGCAGACCTCGCGGCTGCGAAAGCACCGCCGTATGGCCCGGGTCAGCTCCACGCCGTTTTGGCCCGGCATGTCGTAGTCCACGATGACGGCGGCGATGTCCGGACGCTGCTCGAGAATGCGCAGGGCCATTTCCGCGCCGGCGGCGGTGTGCACCCGGAACTGGTAGCGCCGCAGCAGCACGCGCAGGTGCATCCGCATGAAGGCGGAATCCTCCACGACCAGGATGCGGCTGTGGCGGTTTTTCAGCAGCCGACAGGCATACTCGGCCACGCGCTCGGGCTCCTGGGCGTCGGCCACCACGAAGTCGATGGCGTCCAGGGCCTCGGCCCGTTCGCGAAGGGCGGACGTGTACACGCTGCCGGCCGCCAGCCAGGGAACCCTGGCGGCAGCGGCCGCCTCAGCCAGCCGCGTCACCGTGGCCTGGGGCAGGTCCATGTCCACCACGCACAGCGCCCCGCCGGGCCTCGCGGTCCGGGAAAGCAGCTCGATCACGGCGTCGGGATCTCCGGAACGGACGGCCCCGGGCACGGGCGGTCCGCCGCAGTGGCGGACCAGCGCGGCGGCGAGGGCGGCGCTGTCCGAGGCGAGAATGATGCGCGGGTCAGACATGGGCGGCACGGCGTCTCCCCGTTGGAATTCCGGGAAGCTACCAGAGCCGCACCCCCAAGGCAATGCTCATCCGCCGCGCAGCGGGGCCCTGCGGCCGCAGTCCTTGCCGCAGGGCCTTTCCGGCTGTAGAATGGGCGCATGATTTCCGTGGTCATGCCGGCCAGGAACGCCTCCGTCACGCTCCCCGCCGCCCTTGAGAGCCTTCTTGCCCAGACCGGAGCCGACTTCGAGGTCGTGGCCGTGGACGACGGCTCCGACGACGACGGCGCGACATGGGGCGTGCTCGCCGCCTTCGCCGCCCGGGACGCCCGGCTGCGCCCGCTTCGCCTCGCCCACGGCGGCGTCGCCGCCGCCCTTTGCGCCGGCCTGGCCGCCGCCCGGGGGCGCTACATCGCCCGCATGGATGCCGACGACCTCTGCCGCCCCGGCCGCCTGGCCCGGCAGGCCGCCTATCTCGACGCCCACCCCGAAATCGGCCTGGTCTCCTGCCTGGCTGTCTTCGGCGGCGATCCCGACCGGGCCCGGGGCTACCTCGCCCATATCGAATGGGCCAACGGGCTGCGCGACCCCGAGTCCATCCGGCTGGGGGCGTTTCGGGAATCGCCCCTGCCGCATCCCACGGTGATGTTTCGGGCCGAGCTCGTCGCGCGCCACGGCGGCTACCGCCAGGGCCCCTTCCCGGAAGACTACGAACTGTGGCTGCGCTGGCTCGACGCCGGCGTGGCCATGGCCAAGCTGCCCGAGGAACTGGTGGTGTGGAACGACCCGCCGGGCCGGCTTTCCCGCACCGACCCCCGCTACGCCCCGGAGGCGTTCTTCCGCGTCAAGGCCGGCTACCTGGCCCGGGCCCTGGCCCGGCTCAATCCCCACCATCCCCGTGTCCTCGTGGCCGGGGCCGGCCGGATCACCAGACGACGAGCCGAACACCTCCTGGCCCACGGCATCGCCATCGCCGCCTGGCTGGACATCGACCCCCGCAAGGTGGGCGCCGTCCTCGACGGGCGTCCGGTGCTGGCCCCGGAGGCGGTCCCCGATCCCGGGGACTGCTTCGTGCTGCCCTACGTGGCCAGCCGGGGAGCGGCCGACTCTTGGTCCGCCTTTCTGGAAAGCCGGGGTTTCCTCCTCGGACGCTCCTATCTGCCGGCGGCCTGACGTTGCTCCGAACCACCATGCATGCCGCTTGCCATCATCTGCACAACAATGTTATTGTACAAAAAATCCCTTCTCAATGAGTGCTGTCGGGACACGCGGAGACGATCATGAGACGGCCTCGAATGCAAAGCCTGCAAACGCGCATTCTTCTGCTGGTTCTCCTCGTCCTGACTCCCGCCGTCATGCTTCATGTGACCTCCGCCATGGAAAAGCGCTCCATGGCCCGCGACACCGCCGCCCAAAACCTCCGTATCCTGACGGAACTGACCGCCTTCAACATCGGCGCGATGTTGCAGTATGCCGGCGAAGCCCTTTCCGGAGTGACTTACCTTCCTGAAATCAAGGCCATGCAGCCCGAGGCCGCTCGCGCCGCCCTGCACAAAGCCAAAGAGGTGTTCCCCAGCTTCGCCAACATCACGCTGGTCGACCCGGCGGGAAACATCGTGGCCTCGACGGAACCCGAGGAGGCGTCGGCCGACTACACCGACCGGCCCTGGGTCCGCGACGCCCTGGTCGGGCAGCCCCTCACGCTCGGCGCCTACGCCAAGGGCAAGCGCAGCGGTCTGCCGGGCATGGCCCTGGCCTGCCCGGTGCGCGGCGCTTCCGGCGAGGTCGTCGGCGCATGCGCCATCGCCGTGCGTCCGGCTTGGCTCACGCGCATCATGGCCAACCAGCACATGCCGCCCCGGAGCATGGCCGTTCTTTTCGATGACCGGGGCATGGTGCTGGCCGCCTGGCCGGACGACCTGCAGGCCGTCGGCCGCCCCCTGCCGGACGCCATCGAGGTCCTGGCCGGCCAGGCCGTCTCGCCGCAGGCGAACCTGACCGCCAAGGGCCCGGACGGTACGGACTACTTCTTTTCCATCGCCACGGTGCAGTTCGGCGACCACGAGCCGCTCCACCTGCGCCTGGGCCAACCCAAGCGCATGGTGGACGCCCCCCTGGACGCACTGCTGCGCCAGGACATGCTGCTTTTCGCCATAAGCGCCGCCCTGGCGCTTTTGGCGGCCTATCTTTTCAGCCGGACCATGCTCCTGCTGCCGGCCCGCAAGCTGGCCCGCATGGCCAAGGCCATGGCCGTGGGCGACCTGGACCGCCGCTGCGGCCTGGGCGCCGGGCACGGCGAACTGTCCGAACTGGGCACGGCCCTGGACGCCATGGCCAACGCGCTGTGCGAGCGCATCCGCTTCACCCAGGAAATCATGGACGCCATTCCGGCCCCGCTGTTCTACAAGGACCTGGAAGGCCGCTACGTCGGGGTCAACAAGACCTACGAGGAGCTCATACGCCCTCTGGCCACGGTCAAAGGAAAGACCTCGGCCGAGGTGGATGCGGCGGAGATGGCCGCCCACTGCCGGGTGACCGACCGGGAAGCGCTGACCTCCCCGTTCCATACCGTCCAATTCGAGACGGCCATTGTCTTCCGCGACGGCTCGACGCACGAACTGCTGGTCTTCAAGTCGCTTTACTACAACGCCTCGGGCTCTCCGGCCGGCATCGTCGGCGTATGCCTGGACATCACCACCCGCAATCAGTCCGAGCAGGCCCTGGCCGCCTCGGAAAAGCGCTACCGCTCGCTCGTGACCTCCATGCGCGACGGTTTCGTCGTGGTGGACGACCGGGACCGCCTGGTGGAGACGAATCCGGCCTTTTGCGAGATGACCGGCTACGCCGCCGAAGAGCTCTCCGGCATGACCTACAAGGATATCACGCCCGAGAAATGGCACGCCCCGGAAGAACGGATCCTGCGCGAGTCCGTGGACGTGCTCGGCTTTTCGCCGATCTTCGAGAAGGAGTATCGCCGCAAGGACGGCACGATCCTGTCCGTGGCCATGCGCATGCACCGTTATCCGGGCAGGCCCGGGGACGGCCGCCGCTATTTCGCGGTGGTGCGCGACGTCACCGCGACCAAGGCCATCGAGGCCGACCTGCGCCTGGCCAAGGAGGAGGCGGAAAAGGCCAACCGGGCCAAGAGCGATTTTCTGGCCAAGATGAGCCACGACATCCGCACGCCGCTCAACGCCGTCATCGGCATGACCGACCTGACGCTCGGCACCGAGCTCACCCTCTCCCAGCGCGACGCCCTGGAAACCGCCCGGGAATCCGCCGGTATCCTGCTCGACCTGATAAACGACATCCTCGACATCTCCCGGATCGAGGCCCGCAAGCTGGAAATGGGGCGCGACCCCTACGACCTGCGCCGCACCCTGGCCGGGGTCGTTCGGGCCATACGGCCCCAAGCCGCGCGTAAGGGCCTTTTCCTGCGCCTGGCCATCGCCCCGCAAACGCCCCATCAGGTGGTCGGCGACCAGGTGCGGCTGCGCCAGATCCTGGTCAACCTCATCGGCAACGCCGTCAAGTTCACCGAGAAAGGCGGCGTGACCGTGTCCCTGGGCCTGGCCAAGGCGAATGGGAACGCGGCGTGCCTCGCCTTCGTCGTGGCCGACACCGGGATCGGCATCCCCGGCGACCGGCTCGGCCGCATTTTCGAGATGTTCACCCAGGCCGACGCCACGGTGTCCCGGCGCTACGGCGGCACCGGGCTGGGACTGGCCATCTGTCGGGAATTGGTGCGGCTCATGGGCGGCGACATCACCGCCGAAAGCGCGCCGGGGCGCGGCAGCGTCTTCCGCTTCACCATTCCCCTGACCGAAGGCCCGGCCCTGCCCGGCGAGCGCCCGGCCGCTCCGGAGACGCCCCCCATGCGGCCCGCTGCGCAACTTCGGACGTTGCGCATCCTGCTGGCCGAGGACAACCCGGTCAACGTCAAGGTGGCCGCCGCTTACCTCGGCCGGCGCGGCCATGCCTTCGTCGTGGCCCAAAACGGCCTCGAGGCCCTGGACGTCCTGGCCAGCCGCCCGTTCGACGTCATTCTCATGGACCTGGAAATGCCGGAATGCGATGGCCTGGAAGCCACCAGGAGACTGCGTTCCGGTCAGGCCGGACCCGTCAACCGAAGCTGCCCGGTCATCGCCATGACCGCCCATGCCTTAAGCGGCGTGCGCCAGCAGTGCCTGGAAGCGGGCATGACCGACTATCTTTCCAAGCCCCTGGATTTCCAGGCTCTCGACGCCCTGCTCGGCGACATCGCCGGCGCGGGCGCGCCCTTGCCGGCGGCGGCCGCGTCGGCCGACGAGGTGCCGGGCCTGGATACGGAAAGCGCCCTCAATCGCCTGGGTGGGGACTGGGAACTGCTGGCGGAGCTGGAAACGGATTTTCTGCGGCAGTATCCGCGCAAGCTGCGCCGCATCAAGCTCTGTCTCGACAGCGAGAACTGGGACGAGGCCGCCCTGACCGCCCATTCGCTCAAAAACGTCGCCGGCGCGGTGGGGGCGGAATCGGCCAGGCAGCTCGCCGGCCGGCTGGAGGAAAGCCTGCGCCAGGCGGACAACGATCAGGCCGACCAACTCATGGACCGACTCACGGAAAGCCTGCGCCGGGCCGGAAAGACCATCGGCAGCCGGCCGGCCCCGCCAACGCCTCCCGGCGCATGACGCTCCGGGGCCGCGCCACGCGCCGCCGCCGGCCCTTGGCCGGAACGGACCGCCCTCAGGCCAGGAGCGCGAAGAGGAAAAAGAGCCCCGCCCCCAGGAACATGGCCACCGGCAGGGTGAACGCCCAGGCCATGGCGATGGAGCGCAGGGTGCTCGCCTGGAGCCCGCTTTTGCCCGCGGCCATGGCGCCGGCCACGCCCGAGGACAGCACGTGGGTGGTGGACACGGGCAGGCCCAGCCCGTCGGCCAGGCCGATGGTGGCCATGGCCACCACCTGCGCCGCCGCGCCCTGGGAATAGGACAGCCTGGACTTGCCGATCTTTTCGCCGATGGTCACCACGATGCGCTTCCAGCCGACCATGGTGCCGACGCCAAGGGCCAGGGACACGGCCAGGAGCACCCAGTCCGGGGCGTACTCCGTGGGCCGGCGCAGCGCCTCCCGCCAGCCCTCGATCATCTCCCGCTCCCCGGCGGAGGCGGCCATGCCTTCCATAAGACGCGAGGCGTCGTCCAGGCACAGGATGTCCGTGCGCACGTCCCAGCGGTCCTTTTCCGGCAGAGCGGCGATGGTGTCGGCCTGGGCCAGGCGCACCTGGATGGCCTCGGCCGCGGCCACCGCCCCGCGCACGTCGCAGCGCGGGGCCAGGCCGTCGGCCGGCCGCTCGGCCAATGCGCCGGCGGCGTAGGCCTTCTCGATCTCGAGCCGGTGCGCGTCGAAATAGTCCGTGAACCGGGCCGCCGCCTCCCGCACGGCCAGCACGTCCCGGCTGGGCGTGTCCACGTCCAGGGCGTAGGCCCCGGGCAGGATGCCTATGAGGATGAGCATGATCAGCCCCACGCCCTTCTGGCCGTCGTTGGAGCCATGCGCCAGGCTCACGCCGAGCCCGGAGACGATGAGCGCCAGGCGCATGCTGGCCGGCGGCGGCGCGTCGCCCACCGGCGGGGAATGCAGGGCGGCGTTTTTCAGGTAGCGGCGCAGCAGCAGGAGCAGGCCTCCGGCCAGGACGAAGCCCATGACCGGGGAGATCAAAAGCGACAACCCCACTTCCATGGCCTTGTGCCAGTTGACGCCCGACCCGGCCGGCAGGCCCTCGCGCACGGCGTTGGCCAGCCCGACTCCCAGGATGGCCCCGATGAGGGTGTGGGAGCTCGAGGCCGGCAGCCCCAGGTACCAGGTGCCGAAATTCCACAGGATGGCCGAGACCAAAAGCGAAAAGACCATGGCCAGGCCCAGGTTGGTGTTGACCGATACCAGCAGATCCACGGGCAGCAGGTGCACGATGGAGTAGGCCACGGCGATGCCGCCCAGGTGCACGCCGAGGAAGTTGCACACGCCCGACAGCACCACGGCCGTCCGCGCCCGCAGAGACTTGGTGTAGATGACTGTGGCCACGGCATTGGCCGTGTCGTGAAAGCCGTTGACGAATTCGAAGGAGAGGGCGATTCCGAGGGAAGCCAACAGGAGAAGGAGGGTATGGCCGTCCAGGCCCCAAAGGAAGTCCATGCCGTGCTCCGTGGGGAAGGTCTTGGGATGTCGGCCGGGCAGGTCCGGCCGACGGGTCGTTCGGTTCGCATCGTCTCGCCGGGCGGCGGGAAGCCGCGGCCCGGCCTGGGCGCTTCGGGCCGCGACAGGGCCCGGGCGGGCCTCAGGTCCCTTCCATGAGGTGCACCAGGGCTTGGCGGGCCTTGAGTTCCTCGGCCGTGAAATGGAAGCCCAGGCTCCCGGCGTATTCGATGAGTTCGGACAGGGGCATGCCGCCGACCAGGAGCAGCCTGTCCTTGTTTTCGCGCAGATAGTCGAGGAAACGGTCGATTTCTTCCTGGCCCATGGACGCCTCCTGGCGATGCGGCTTGCCTGCGGATGCAGTGGTACTCCCGCGGGCGTTGTGAAACCGTCAACAAACAGTGGCGATTCGGTGTAGACCCGGGTGAGGCGAAAAATGCGCCGCGCTCAATTTGCGGCCCGGTTTTCATCTTATCTTCATAATTCGGTGCTAGTCACCCACGGCGTGGCCGGAAGCGTTTCCCCGCGACCGGGCATAAGGAGGCAATGTGACGAACAAGCTGTTCAAATATGACGGCCAGCAGGACCGCGCCGCCGTCGCCGAATATCTGGAGGCCGTGCGCGACGGTTTCGCCCGGGGGACGCTGACCCTGCGCCAGGGCGAGCAGACCCTGGAGCTTTCGCCCAAGGGGCTGGTATCCGTGACCATCGAGGGGAAGCAGAAAAGCGAGGACCGCAAGCTCAAGCTGACCTTTCGCTGGAAGGAGCGGGACTGCGCCCTGCCCGACGCCCCCCTGCTCATCGCGCCAGGGGATGCGGACGATGCATGAGATCGTAACGAACTTCCAATTCCTGCTCGTGGAGATCGAGCGCCAGCTCGAAGCGACCATGGCCGTAGTGGAGAAGCGCGACGAACGGGCCATCGCCAAGATCGAGGCCCGAGACGACTACATCGACAATCTCAAAAGCGTCATCGAGAACGCCTGCTTCGCCACCCTGCACGGCGACGAGAAGCTCAGCGCGCCCGAGATGGCCCGGGTGCGGGCGCTCAACATCATCGGCAACAACCTCGAGCGCGTGGGCGACCACCTCGTCAACGTGGTGCGCCAGACCAGGCACTACGACGAGCCGGAGTGCATCAAGCGCTACGATTACAAGCCCTTTTTCGCCGAGGTCAAAAAGGCCCTGGACTGGACGCCCAAGGCCGTGCTCGAGCGCGACATGGCGGCGGCGCTCAAGATCTGCCGCTGCGAGCTGCACCTCGACCGGCTCTACAAGGAGCAGTTCGACCGCATCCGCGACGAGCTGCGCTCGGGCTTCCAGACCGGCGACCTGCTGACCACGCTGTTCATCTTCCGCTACCTGGAGCGCATGGGCGACGCCCTGCTCAACGTGGGCGAGGCGGCCATCTTCGCCATCACCGGCGACAAGTTCAAGATCCACCAGTTCACGGCCCTGAAGGACATCCTGGCCGAAGGCGGCCACGAGCTGCCCCTGACCGAGATCGACTTCGAATCCATCTGGGGCACGCGCTCGGGCTGCCGCATCGGCCGGGTGGCCGACCGCGACGAGAACGGCCAGGCCGGACGCGAAGTCATCTTCAAGGACGGCGACACGGACAAGCTGCGCAAGGAAGCGGCCAACATCGACCGATGGGAGCGGCTCATGCCCGGGCTCGCCCCCAAGGTGCAGGCCTTCCGGGAAGGCAGGAAGTCGAGCTCCATGCTCGTCGAACTGCTGCCCGGCCAGACCATCCAGGACATCGCCGTGGGCGGCGACCTGCCGCTTCTGCGCCGGGCCCTGGCCGCCCAGTGCCGGGTGGCCGGCGAGATCTGGTCCAGGACCCGGTCGGACGGAACGATCCCGGCCGGGGCCTTGCGCCAGCTGCGCTCCCGGCTCGGCGAGGTGCTGACGGTCCACCCGGAATTCAGGAGCGTCAAACGGGCCATCGGCGGCTGCGCCCTGCCCGACCTCGACGGAGCCCTGGCCGAGGCCGAGGCCGTGGAGGCGACGCTGGCCGCGCCGTTTGGCGTGCTGCTCCACGGCGACTACAACAGCAACAACATCCTCTACGACCCGGCCGCGGACCGGCTACACTACATCGACCTGCACCGCTCCGGCGAAGGCGACCTGGCCCAGGACACCTCGGTGTTCATGGTGTCCAACTTCCGCCTGCCGGTCTTCGACGCGGCCAGACGCAGAGTGCTCAACGCCATCATCACCGAGTTCTTCGGCTTCGCCCGGGGCTTCGCCGCCCGAAACGGCGACGCGACCTTCGAGCTGCGTGTGGCTCTGGGCCTGGCCCGCTCGTTTATCACCTCGACGCGCTTCGAACTGTCCGAGCGCTTTTCCCGGCTGATGTTTTCCCGGGGCATGTTCCTGCTCGGCCGCGCGGCCGGGCACAAGGGCGAGGCGGCCGCCTTCCGGCTGCCCCTGGCCAGCGTGTGCTACTAGCTGCACGCCCGCGAAACACGATAAGCGGCAACGGCCGGCGGGGCGAGGCCACCGGGCCTTGGACGACCGGCGCGACGTCATCAAGACCATGGGAGGAATCATGAAGAAGATCGGCGTGGTGGGCATCCCCAAGGGATGGTCCACCCTGCGGCTCCTGGACGCCCTGGAAGCACGGACGGGCTTTCGCCTGTGCATCGACATGGCCGAAGTCCGGCTCGACCTGGACACGGGCAAGCTCTTCTGCCAGGGGACCGACCTCACCGGCCTCGACGCCGTCATCGTCAAGAAGATCGCCCCGTCCTACACGCCCGACGCCCTGGACCGCATGGAGATGCTGCGCTTTCTCCAGGCCAAGGGCGTGCCGGTTTTCTCCAATCCGGACAGCATGCTGCGCCTGATCGACAGACTCAGCGGCACCACCGTGCTGCGCCTGGGCGGCATCCCCATGCCGCCGACCGTGGTCACCGAGGACATCGAGGAGGCGGCGGCCACGGTGGCCGCATACGGCAAGGCCGTGTTCAAGCCCCTTTTTTCCTCCAAGGCCCGGGGCATGACCGTCATCGAGGACACGCCCGATTCCCGCGAGGAGATCGCCGACTACAAGGCGGCCGGCAACCAGGTCATGTACATCCAGAAGATGGTCTCCCACGCCGGGGGACACCTGGACCTCGGCGTGTCGTTTCTGGGCGGCAAGTACCTGGCCACCTACGCTCGCCAGGGCAGCGGCGCATCCTGGGACACCACCACCCGCACCGGCGGCCGCTACGTGCCCCACGAACCGTCAGAGGAGATCATCGCCCTGGCCCACAAGGCTCAGGCCCTGTTCCCGGACATGGCCTTCACCTGCGTCGACGTGGTGGAAACCCCCGAAGGCGCGGCCATCTACGAAGTCTCGGCCTTCGGCGGGTTCCGGGGGCTCCTCGACGCCTGCGGCATCGACGCCGCGGCCGCCTACGCCGACCACGTGCTGGAGAACATCTGATGCCGCATGCTCCCACCATCGCCGGGCTCATGGCCCCTATCCTCGAAACGTCGCCCATCACCCACCGCCTCGACGTCACCTTCGGCGACGTGACGGTGGTAGTCTCCTCCAACTCGAAAGGCCTCATCGAGAAGCTCGCTAATTATTACCGCGACTTCGTCGGCGGCGGCGGGGCGACCGTGGTCCCGGTCACGGCCATCGAGGCCGGGCCGCCGGACTTCGACCTGCCGTTCGCCGTCAAGGAGCGCGAGCCCGGCAAGACCAAGCTCAAGGAGGCCTACCACGACCTGCCCGACGGCCGCGTGGTCAAAAAACTCCTCACGGGCCTGGTCTTTCTCTTCGGCCACGGCGACAACTACGCCGTAGGGCCCTGCATCGACAACGACAACCAGGTCGTCAACTTCATCAACAACCGCTTCATCGAGCTGTGCCTCAAGCGCGGCGCCCTGCTCTTCCACGCCGCCGGCGTGGCCGAAGGGGGCGCGGGCCTGGTCGTCTCCGGCTTTTCCGGGGCCGGCAAATCCACCCTGGCCCTGGAGATCATGCGCCACGGCACGGATTTCGTCAGCAACGACCGGGTGATGGTCTCCCGGGGCGGCGACGGGCTCGTCATGACCGGCGTGGCCAAGATGCCGCGGGTCAACCCCGGCACGGTGCTCCACAACCCGAGCCTGGCCCCGGTCATGAGCGAGGAGGACCGCCGCAGGTTCTCCGCCCTGCCCGCCGCCGAGCTGTGGGACCTGGAGCACAAGTACGACGCCTTCATCGACGAGTGCTTCGGCAAGGGCCGCTTCAAGCTGTCCTGCCCCATGGCCGGGCTCGTGGTGCTGCGCTGGAAGCGCGACGCCTCGCCCATGACGGCCAGCCGCGTGGATCTGCGCCAGCGGCGCGACCTCATGGCCGCCTTCATGAAGGACGTGGGCCTTTTCTACGAATTCGAGGACCCGTCCGAGCCCTCCACGGCCAGCCAGAACGCCTACCTCGACCTGCTCGGCGACCTGCCGGTCCTGGAGATCGACGGCGGCGTGGACTTCCACAAGGCGGCCGAGGCCTGCCTGGACTTCCTGCGCCAAGTCCGGCGCTAGGCTTGGCGCGAGGCGACCTGAAAAAAACGCAATGCTGCGAATCGTAACCGGATCTACGAGCACATGCGCGCGGAAATGACGTAATCGGGACATGGGCGGCGGTCGTCGCGGCGCGGCGGCCGCCGCCGGCTCGCGCCTGCGAAATCCCATCCCCGACCGGAGTCCCCCATGACCGATCCCAAGTCCCCGGCCGCGACCAAGCCGGAAAACGCCCCGGGCGATGCCGGACAGGATGCCCTGCGCCTGGCCCCGGAGGAAGAATTCCTCAAGAACCTCGAACATTTCGTCCAGAAGGCCAACGCTTTCGACGCCCTGGCCCACCAGCGCAAGATCCCGGCCTACGACGTCTACAAGCACCTGGCCGGCCTGTGGGAGCAGGTGGCCGTTTCCGGGCAGTGGCTGAGTGAACCCCAGCCCGAAGTCAAGCCGGCCATGGCCGGCCTGACCTCCCAGGAGGCCAAGGAACGCCTCAGGCAGTACGGCCCCAACCAGGCCACCACGGCCAAGGCCGTGACCCTCCTGGACCGGCTGTGGGATTCGGTGAAAAACCCCCTGGTGCTGCTGCTCTTCGTGCTCGGCGGCATCTCCTACGCCACGGACGACATCCGCTCGGCCGTGGTCATCATCGGCATGGCCGTCATGGGCGTGGTGCTCAAGGTCATCCAGGAGGCCAAGGCCGACACCGCTGCGGCGGAACTCAAAAAGATGGTCCACACCACGGCCACGGTGCTGCGCGACGGCAGCCAGCGCGAGATTCCCCTGGCCCGGGTGGTGCCGGGCGACATCGTGCTGCTGGCCGCCGGCGACATGGTGCCGGCCGACGTGCAGCTCGTGCGGGCCAAGGACCTGCACATCAACCAGGCCATGCTCACGGGCGAAGCCCTGCCCGTGGAAAAGACGACCCGGCCGGCCGGCGAGGCCCCGCGCGAGGGCGAGACTGGCCTTGGCGACCCGGCCATGTGCTTCATGGGCACCAACGTGGTGTCCGGCTCCGCCGCCGCCGTGGTCACGGCCACCGGGGCCAGGACCTATTTCGGCGGCATCGCGGCCAAGCTGTCGGAAAAGCGCGTCGAGACCGACTTCGACAAGGGCATCAAGAGCTTCACCGGGCTCATGCTGCGCTTCATGCTGGTCATGGTGCCCTTCGTTTTCATCGTCAACGGCGCGACCAGTCACGACTGGATGGGCGCGTTCATGTTCGCCCTGGCCGTGGCCGTGGGGCTCACCCCGGAAATGCTGCCCATGGTGGTCACGGTCTGCCTGTCCAAGGGCGCGCTGGCCATGTCCAAGCACAAGGTCATCGTCAAGCGCCTGGACGCCATCCAGAACTTCGGGGCCATCGACGTCCTGTGCACGGACAAGACCGGCACGCTGACCCAGGACAAGATCATCCTGGAGAAATACCTCGACGTCACGGGCGAGGAGGACTGCTCGGTCCTGGAATACGCCTACGTCAACAGCAAGCTCCAGACGGGCCTTCGCAACGCCCTGGACGTGGCCGTCATCACCTCCGGCGACGGGGCCGGCTCGTCCATCGACCCGGACCGCTACGAACTCCTCGACGAGATCCCCTTCGACTTCATGCGCCGGCGTCTGAGCGTCATCGTGCGCGACAAAAAGACGGACAAGGCCATCCTCATCTGCAAGGGCGCGGCCGAGGAAGTCTTCTCCCAAAGCCGCGACTGCCTCCACGACGGCGTAATCTCCCCCCTGGACGAGATCCACCGCGAGACCATGCAGGAGGTGGTGCACGACCTCAACGACGACGGCTTCCGCGTGGTGGCCCTGGCCTTCAAGGAAGTGGACGGGGCGCGCCACGACTTCGCCGTGGCCGACGAGCGCGACCTGACGCTGATGGGCTACCTGGCCTTCCTCGACCCGCCCAAGGACACCGCCGCCGACGCCCTGGCCACCATGATCGCCCACGGCATCCAGCCCAAGATCGTCACCGGCGACAACGCCGTCATCACGGCGAAAATCTGCCGCGAGGTCCGCTTCGACGCCGGCGACCACATCATCACCGGCGACCAGGTGGCGGCCATGTCCGAGGCGGAGCTCGGCGAGGCCGTGGGCGTGTGCCATGTCTTCGCCAAGCTCGACCCCATGCAGAAGGAGCAGATCGTCGCGGCCCTGCGCCGCAAGGGCCACGTGGTCGGCTTCATGGGCGACGGCATCAACGACGCGCCGGCCCTTCGCGCCGCCGACGTCGGCATCTCCGTGGACTCGGCCGTGGACGTGGCCAAGGAATCGGCGGACATCATCCTGCTCGAAAAGAGCCTGCACGTGCTGGAACACGGCGTGCTGGAAGGCCGCAAGATCTTCTTCAACATCACCAAGTACATCCGCATGGGGGCCAGCTCCAACTTCGGCAACATGTTCAGCGTGCTCGGGGCCAGCGCCTTCCTGCCCTTCCTGCCCATGCTGCCCATCCAGATCCTGGTCAACAACCTCATGTACGACTTCTCCCAGACGGCCATCCCCACGGACAATGTGGACGCCGACATCCTGAGCAAGCCGCGGCGCTGGCGCATCGACGACATCCGCCGCTACATCCTCTACCTCGGCCCGGTGAGCTCCATCTTCGACTACGTGACCTTCTTCATCATGATCCACTTCTTCGGGGCCTGGAACAACGCCGCCCTGTTCCAGACCGGCTGGTTCATCGAGTCGCTGCTGTCCCAGACCATCATCGTGCACGTCATCCGCACGGACAACATCCCCTTCCTGCAGAGCTGGTCCAGCCTGCCGCTCGGCATGACGACCATCCTCATCTGCATCTTCGGCGTCTGGTTGCCGTTTTCGCCCCTGGCCGGAACCTTCGGACTGGTCGTGCCGCCGGCCGGCTACTGGGGCCTCATGGCGCTGGTGATCTTCTGCTACATGTGCCTGGCCCAGGTGGTGAAGTCCTGGGTGGTGCGCCGCATCCAGGCGACCACCCCTGCCTAGTCGCCGATCCTTCCGCGGCCTCCTTCGACGACGCACGGCCGGCTTCTTCCTCCGGGAAGAGCCGGCCGTTTCCATTCGGTCGGGCGATCCGTCCTGCCGGAAGCTCCACTACGGAAATAGTTCTTGGAAATGAAGCCGTTTTGGGAGTAGAGAGCTGGAAAGGCAGGCGGACATCCAGGCGAGGGGGGGACATGAGCAGCCGCAAGGAGAAGGGACCCAAACCCCGGTCCAGCCCCGAAACGGAAGGCGGACCTCCAGCCGCGGATGCCCCTGTCTCCTCCGCGGGTACGCCCAGGTTCGAGGACATCTTTTCCCTGGAAGACCTCCAGGGCATCCAGGACGCCTTCGCCGAGGCGGCGAACGTGGCCTCCCTCATCACCGACCCATCGGGTCGGCCGGTCACGCGCCCGAGCAACTTCACCGCGTTTTGCCGCGACATCGTCAGGGGCACGGAAAAAGGCCGCGCCGCCTGCCGCCGTTCCGACGCCGTGCTGGGACGGACCACGGACCAGGGACCGACCATCGCCACGTGCCTGAGCGCCGGACTCCTCGACGGCGCGACCTGCATCTTCTTCGACGGACGCCACATCGCCACCTGGCTCGTCGGTCAGGTGATCGACGAATCCGTGGACATGGAGCGCGTCCTGGCCTTTTGCCGCGACATCGGAGCCGACGAGGCGATCTGCCTTGAGGCGATCTCCCGTGTGCCGCGCATGTCCCGGGAGCGCTTCGGCAAGATCTGCCAGGCCCTGGACCGGTTCGCCAAATTGCTGTCCTCCATGGCCCTGACCAACCATCGCCAGTCCGGACTCATCGGGGAGTTGCGCCGGGTCCAGGACCGGGTCAAGGCCAGGGATCGCAGGCTGGCCGACATGATCGACTTCCTGCCCGATCCCACCATGGTGGTGGACGCCAACGGCGCGGTGATCTTCTGGAACCGGGCCATGGAGAAGCTCACGGGCGTGGGGGCCGAGGACATGCTCGGCAAGGGGGACTTCGCCTACGCCGTGCCCTTTTACGGCTTCGCCACGCCGCTGCTGGTGGATTACGCCCGGGGAGCCGTGGACGCCCCCGACCCTCGCTATACCGTGGCCGAGCGCAACGGGGACGCGGTCATCGCCGAGGTCACGGTGGCCGCCCTGCCCGGGGGGCCCCGCCATGTCTGGGCCAAGGCCGTGGCCCTGCGGGACGTGGCCGGCCGCGTCGTGGGCGGCATCGAGGCCATCCGCGACATCACGGACCGCCGCCGGGCCGAGGAGGCCCTGGCCGACCACCGGCAGCGCCTGGAGGCCGAGGTGGAGGAACGCACCCGCGACCTGCGCCTGCAGGCCATGGAGCTGGCCGAGGCCAACATACGCCTGAGCGAACTGGACCGGATGAAATCCGTGTTCCTGTCCACGGTGTCCCACGAGCTGCGCACCCCCCTGACCTCGATCCTGGGATTCGCCAAGCTTATCGGCCGGGACTTTTCCGAGCAGTTCCTGCCCCTTGCCGGAAGCGACCCGGCTCTGGCCGCCAAGGGACGCCGTATCGCCGACAACCTGGCCGTGGTCTTCGGCGAGGCCGAGCGCCTGACGCGGCTCATCAACGACGTGCTGGACTTAAGCCGCATCGAGTCGGGCAACATGGTCTGGCGCGACGTGCGCTTTTCTCCGGGGGCCATGGCGGCCAAGGCGGCCAAGAGCATCGAGGGGCTGCTCACCCAGCGGCCGGAGATCGCCTTCCGCGCGCGCATCGACGACGATGTGCCGGACGTGGTCATGGACCCGGACCAGTTCATGCAGGTCGTCTCCAACCTGCTGCAAAACGCCGTGAAATTCACCCAGGCCGGATCGGTGCGCCTGGAGGTCTGCCGCGACGGCGAAGCGGTGCGCGTCGCCGTGGCCGACACCGGCGTCGGCATCCCCATGGACGAGTTGGAATCGATCTTCGACAAATTCCACCAGGTGGGGCGCGGCGACACCATCCAGGGCGCGGCCAAGGGCACGGGCCTGGGACTGGCCATCTGCCGCCAGATCGTGCGCCGCTACGGCGGGCGCATCTGGGCCGAATCGTCGCTCGGGGGCGGCAGCGTCTTCACGGTGCGCCTGCCGGCGGCGGGTGAACGCGACGTGACCGCGCCGGACTAAAAAACGCGTCCCCGGAACCCGCTGCCGCGGACCCCGGGGACGAACGCCCGCGGAATCGTTCTCTCATATCCGTCTAGAACTCCAGATGACGCCAGGTGCGGGCAAAGGGCATGACGTCGCGGATGTTGCCGATGCCCGTGACGAGCATGAGCAGCCGCTCGAAGCCGAGGCCGAAGCCGGCATGGGGCACGGTGCCGAAACGGCGCGTCTCCAGGTACCACCAGTAGGCCTCGAGCGGCAGGCGCAGTTCGCGGATGCGCGCCTCGAGCACGTCCAGGCGTTCCTCGCGGGCGCTCCCTCCCACCACCTCGCCGATGCCCGGCACCAGCACGTCCATGGCCCCCACCGTCTCGCCGTCGTCGTTTTGGCGCATGTAGAAGGCCTTGATGGCGCGCGGGTAGTCGTAGACGATGACCGGGCGGCGGAAGTGCTCCTCGGCGAGGTAGCGTTCGTGCTCGCTTTGCAGGTCGAGCCCCGGGCCCACCGGATAGGCGAAGTCCTTTTTCGCGGCGGCCAGGATGGACACGGCCTCCCGGTAAGGCAGGCGCACGAAGGGCTCGGCCAGAAACGTGGACAAGGTCTCGGTCAGGGTCGGGTCCACGTATTTGGCGAAAAGCCCGAAATCCTCGGCGCAGTCCACCATGGCCGTGCGCACGAGGGACTTGAGCAGGTCCTCGGCCAGGTCCATGTTGTCCTCGAGGTCGGCGAAGGCCATCTCGGGCTCCACCATCCAGAATTCGGCGGCGTGGCGCGAGGTGTCGGAATGTTCGGCCCGGAAGGTGGGGCCGAAGGTGTAGACCTTGCCGAGCGCCAGGGCCAGCGGCTCGGCCGTCAGCTGGCCGGAGACGGTCAGGAAGGCGTCCTTGCCGAAGAAGTCCTTCTCGGCCCGGGCGGCCGCCGGCAGCGCCGCCTCGGCGTCGGTCAGGGCCGTGACCCGGAACATCTCGCCCGCGCCCTCGCAGTCCGAGCCCGTGATGATGGGCGTGTGCACCCAGGCGAAGCCGTTCGCGGCGAAATAGGCGTGGATGGCCTGGGACAGGGCCGAGCGCAGGCGCAGCATGGCCCCGTACTTGTTGGTGCGCGGCCGCAGGTGGGCGATGGTGCGCAAGAACTCGTCGGAATGCCGCTTTTTTTGCAGCGGGTAGGTCTCGGGGTCGGCCTGACCGAGGAGCGCGAGTTCCTTGGCCCGGACCTCGAAGCGCTGGCCCTTGCCCGGCGAGGCCACGAGTTCGCCGGCCACGGCCACGGACGCGCCCGTGCCGAGTTCCTTCAGCAGCTCGCCGCCAGGCGTGCCTTCCTCCACGATGACCTGCAGGTTGGTCAGGCAGGAGCCGTCGTTTATTTCCAGGAAAGAAAAACCCTTGGCGTCGCGGCGGGTGCGGACCCAGCCCATGACGCGGATGTCCCCCGCGCCCTCGCCCGCCAGGGCCGCCTTGACGGTGGTTCGCCGTATGCTCATGCTTCGTTCCAGGTAAAGGTGAAGGGGCAGCAACTGGCCCCGGAAGCGATGGTCTCGGGACGGGATAACTTCAATTTTTCGCTGTAGCCGGCCACGAACGCGCCGTCGCGCAGGCAGGAAATCCGTGTGGCCAGCTCCTCGGGCAGGCCCATCTCGCGGTAGGCCTCGGCGTAACGGCAGCGGGTCACGTCGAAGGAAAACGTATTGCCGTCGCGGCGCACGTTTTCGATGACGAGCGCCCCGCCGGCCTGCCAGGTCCCGGCCACGGCGGCGAAATGCTCGAGCCCAGGCCCGTGGGGCGCGCTGGCGGCGAAGGCCTTGCCGGCCGCGAGGGCCGCGCCGCGCACCACATCCTCGATGACGGCCAGGGCGTCCTCGCGGCCCAGGCGCGCCGCGAGGACGGCGTAGGTCTGGGCCAGCACGGCCGCTTCGATGCGGCGTTGTTCCAGAAGCGTCACGTTTGTCCTCCAAGGCTTTGCAAAACGGCCGCGCCCGGCGCGGCCCCCTCCTTGTGCCACAACAAACCCGGCGACCACAACACGGGAACGGCCCCGGGCACGACCGGCTTGGCGGTTGCGCCGCGAGGCCGGGCCGGCTATGGTGTTTCGCCGCGCCGCTCGGCGCGCCGTACCCGAAATCCCCTGCCGCAGACGAGGTCACGCCCCCATGGGTTTTTTTTCCAAGCTGAAGAAATTCTGGAAAGCCGAAGACGCCCCTTCCGAAACTGCCGCCGCGCCTGAACGGGAAGACGAAGCCCCGGAGCAAGGGGTCGAGGCCGCTCCCGTCCCGGCGGACGAGGCGACGCCGGCCGCTTCTTCCCCCGAGATTCCGGCCGCCACTCCCGCGCCGGAGCAACCGGGCCAGGAGCAGCCCTCCCCGACGGCCATGGCCGAGGTGGCCGCGCCCCATCCCACGCCCGCCGCGGCGCCCGCTCCGGAAGACCAGACTGAACCGCCCGTCGCAACAGCTCCGAAAACGGCCGCCGCGCCCGAACCCGTTCACCAGGCCGTCGCCGCGCCCGTCGCCAGGGAACCCGAACCCGCCCCCGTGGCGACGCCCGAACCCGAGGTCGCCGCCTCCCCCTCCCCTGCCGTCGCGCCGGCCCCCGCTCCCGAGGCCGGGCAGGCCCCCTGGCGCAACGCGCTCATTCTGGAGCTGCGTCAGGCCGAACCCAAACTTTCGGTCTGGCTCGACATCCTGCTCGCGGACGTGACCACCGCCGGGCCGGACCTGTGGGACCGGCTGCGCTTCCTGTTCGCCAGCCTGGAGGCCCCGGCCGGCGAGGCCGACGCCTTCGTGGCGAAGTTCGCGGACTGGATCGCGGTCATGGAATACGACGAGGTGGAGCTGTTCCGCTCGGAACTGCAATACCGCCTGGCCCTGGCGCTGGACCTGGAGGACGAGGAGGACGAGCGCAACCGGCTTTTCCTCAAGCTCTCCGAGGGCCTGGCCAAGACCAAGGAACAGATCGTCAAGCGCATCGACGGGCTGCTCGGCAGCCACAAGGTCATCGACGAGGCCTTCTGGGAGGAGCTGGAGGAAATCCTGCTCATGGCCGACGTGGGCTTCGAGCCGGCGGCCAAGCTCATGGAGGGCCTGCGCGAGCGGGTGCGCAAGGGCGGCGTCACCGACCCGGCGGCCTTCAAGGACATCCTGCGCGAGGAGCTGGCCGAAATCTTCCGGACCGGCAAGACCATCAAGGCCATCAATCCGCCGGAAGTGGTCATGATGATCGGCGTCAACGGCGTGGGCAAGACCACCACCATCGCCAAGCTGGCCTACCGCGACATCATGCGCGGCAAAAAGGTGCTCATCGCCGCCGGCGACACCTTCCGGGCGGCGGCCATCGAACAGCTGCAGATCTGGGCCAGGCGCGTGGGCGCGGATTTCTACAGCAAGGGCGAGGGGGCGGACCCGGCGGCCGTGGCCTTCGAGGCCATGGACAAGGTGCTGGCCGGCGGCTACGACGTGCTCTACCTGGACACCGCCGGGCGGCTGCACACCAAGGCCAACCTCATGGAAGAGCTGAAAAAAATTCGCCGGGTCGTGAGCAAGAAGCACCCCGGCGCGCCGCACCGCTCGGTGCTCGTCCTCGACGCCACCACCGGCCAGAATGCCCTGTCCCAGACCAAGCTTTTCAACGAAGCGGCGGGCGTGGACGAGATCATCCTGACCAAGCTCGACGGCACGGCCAAGGGCGGCGTGGTGGTCGGGATCGCGCTGTCGTTCGGCGTGCCCATCACCTACGTGGGACTGGGTGAGAAGATGGAAGATTTGCGGCCCTTCGTGGGCCAGGATTTCGCCCAGGCGCTGCTGGGCGTCGGATAAGAATAAAGATGCCTCCGGCGGCCAGGGCTCTGCCCTGGACCCGCCGGGGGGCATGATGCCCCCCGGTCCCCCTCGATGGGTGGAGATATCAGGCGATCCAGGCGGCGAGGTCTTTTTTTGACGGCACGCTGCCGGCGGACTTGATCACACCGTCCACCAGCAGGGCCGGCGTGGTGAACACTCCCAGCTTCACGATGGCTTGCAGGTCCGAAACCTTTTCCACCTCGGCCGCCAGGCCCTTCTCGGCCACCACTTCCTTCACCAGTTTTTCCAGTTCGTTGCACTTGGCGCAGCCCGTGCCGCAGACCTGAATCAGCATGTCGGCCTCCCGTTATTTCTTGCAGCCGCAATCGACCTTGCCGGCGATGATGTCGCCGACGTCGCCGAGGACGTCGTGGGTCCAGCAGTCGTCCGCCCCGGCCGCCTCGCGCATGACCAGGGCCAGGATGTAGGCCAGCTCCTGCAGGCTCGCCCCGGCGTCGAGCGCCCCCTTGAAATGCTTGAGCACGCAGGGTTTCGACCGCGCCTTGATGGACACGGCGAAGCAGATGAACTGGTAGGTCTTCTCGTCGATGAGCCGTTTCTCGGCGTACAGCGCGTCCATGGCGTCGAGCTGGGACGCGAACTCGGGAAAAAGCTGGGCAAGAAAGCGCATGCGAGCCTCCATTACAAGAGAAGGTTGAACACGTACCCCACAAGCAGGATGCCGCAACCGACGATGCCGGCAAAAGCCAGCAACAAAGGCACCTTGAGCACTTTGCGCAAAATCACCATCTCGGGCAACGACAGGGCGATGACCGCCATCATGAAGGCCAGCACGGTGCCAAGCGCCGCGCCCTTGGCCAGAAGCGCCTCGACCACGGGCACGATGCCGGCGGCGTTGGAATACATGGGTATGCCGATGGCCACGGCCAGGGGCACGGACCACCAGCTCCCCGAGCCCATGACCTGGGCCATGAAGCCCTGGGGCACGTAGCCGTGGATGCCCGCGCCCACGGCGATGCCGAGCAGCACCCACTTCCAGGTGCGCCCGAGGATCTCCCGCACGGCGGCCAGGCCGTAGTCGACGCGGTCCCGCGCCGTCATGGGGGCGTCCGCCTCCCCGCCCTGGGCGTCGCGCACGGCCAGCACCCAGTCCTCGACCCAGCGCTCCAGACGCAGCCGCCCAAGCACCCAGCCGGAAACCACGGCGACGGCGAGGCCCATGACCATGTACAGCGCCGCCACCTTCCAGCCGAGCAGCCCGTAGAGCAACACCACGGCGATCTCGTTGACCATGGGCGCGGAAACGAGAAACGAGAAGGTGACGCCAAGGGGCACGCCGGCCGCCACGAAGCCGATGAAAAGCGGCACGGCCGAGCACGAGCAAAAGGGCGTGACGATGCCGAGCAGCGCGGCCAGAACGTTGCCGGCGCTCTCCCGCCGCCCGGCCAGCAGGCGGCGGGTGCGCTCGGGCGTGAAGAACGAACGGACGATGCCCACGCCGAAGACGACGAGCGTCAACAACATGAGCACCTTGGGCGCGTCGTAGAGGAAGAACTCCACGGCGTCGGCCAGGCGTGACCCGGCCGCCAGGCCGAAAAGGTCGTAGGTCAGGAATTTCGAGAACGGCAACAGCCGGCCGTACACCACGAACCAGGCGACAAGCCCCGCCAGCAACAGACCGATGCGGCCCGGCCCGAGCCCCTTGCCCGCGATGGCTACCCGGCCGCAGGCGCAACCTTCTCCCTTGACGTCGGAAATGTTTTCCATCGTTTCCCCTCGATTCCGGCACGCTCGGAATTTCTTGTTTGGTCAAAAAGCCAAATATGCTTTTTCCCGATGCCTGGCAAGGCATTCCAAAGCTCCACCGGCGCGGAATGTGAACGCCATAAAAAACCGGGAGACGGCTTTCGCGCGTCTCCCGGCAAGGGGAATCGGGAAGGTTCGGGCGGCGCTAGATCTTGATCCAGCCCCGGCGCAGGGCGTTGTCCAGGATGACGCCGACCAGGAAGGCCACGCCCATGTGCCACATGGCGAAGCCGGCCACCACCACCATGACGTAGAACTCGGACTTCTTGGTGCCGATGTCGCGCACGGTCACGGCGAGTTCGGCCCCGGCCAGGAAGAGGATGACGCCGAGCACCGCCGGCGGAAACATCTTGAAGATCACGGCCACGGACTGGCTGAAGAAAAGCGCGATGACGATGACGATGCTGCCGAGGATGACCAGCGAACCGCCGGTGCGCGCCCCGAAGCGCACGTGGCCGGCCATGCCGCCCGCGCCGTGGCACATGGGCACGCCGCCGAACATCGGGGCAACGAGGTTCATGATGCCCTGGCTTATGCACATGGTCTTTTCCGTCACGGGCCGGTCCGGGAAAAGATCGTTGTTCTCGGCGGCGATGGCCACCACGGCGTTGCCAAGTGTCAGCGGTATCTGCGGCAGGGTGAAAAGAAGCGTGCCGGTGACGATGTCGTCCCACTTGATCTGGTGCAGCCCGAACTCCGGCAGCCGGAAGCCGACGCTGACCTGGGCCAGTTCGCCGAGCAATTCCGGGTTGCCGATCAGCGCCGCCACGACGCCGATGAGCAGCAGCACGAACATGGCGGGAATTTTCGGGTTGGACAGCAGCAGGAAGGTGGTGGTCAGGCAGATGGCGGCCAGGGTCGGCGAGGCCACCATGCGGTGGATGCCTTCCACCACGAAGGACATGCCCAGGCCGAGCATGATGCCGCGCACCACCGGCTTGGTGGCCAGGGCGGCCACGTACTTGATGGTGCCGGTCAGCCCGATGAGGAGCCAGAACAGGCCGGTGGTCAGGCCCGAGGCGAAAAGCGCGGCGGGCGTTATGCCGCCGGCCACGGCCGCCGCGCCGATGGCCTTCATGGGCTGTATGGGGATGGGCGTCTTGTAGTAGAGCCCGGCGGCGATCTTGGAGATGCCGAACATGAAGAGCAGCCCCAGGGGATCGACGCCCAGAATGGTGATGTAGGCCACGACGAAGGGGATGAGCGTGCCGATGTCGCCGAACGCGCCGGCCCACTCCATGGCGTCGTAGCGGTTCTTCGTCTTCACGGACGTCTCCGGCCTCGCCTCGGAAGCCGGGGCTGTTGCCCCTTGCGTCGCGTCTTGCATGGGTCGCCTGCCTTGTTGTCCGGTTTCCCCCGCCGCCGGGGCGGAGGTATGCCGCCGCGGCCGGTTCCTGGGGCCATTCGTTCACACGGAATTTATAAAATCCGTGTGAGCAAGGCAAGCGGAAAAATCCGCCTAGGACTTGACGCTTTTTCGCAAGTCTTCGAGATACATGAATTGTTCCTCAAGTTGCTGGTCGAAGAACCGTCGCACGCAGGACAAAAAACCCGTGACGCACTGCATGCGCAGGGAATAGTAGATGTTCGTGCCGCGCCGGTCGTCCTGGACGATGCCGGCTTCCTTGAGGACGCTCAGGTGCTTGGAGATCGTGGAGATGTCCGAGCCGACCAGCTCGCGCAGCTCGCACACGCATTTCTCGCCGGCCCCCAGGGCCTCGACCATGAGCAGCCGGCTGGGGTGGCCCAGGGCCTTGAACACCTTGGCCCGCCGGGCAAGGTCCATGGGATGGGGTTGCATGGGACTCCTTGTGGCCCTTTGCGCATTGACCATGCGCATGAGAGGCCTTGTGCCGATCAATCAGAGAGGATTCACCATGCCATCACAAGTGGCACGTGTAAACGTCGCCCTGCCCGCCGGCTTGGTGGCCGAGCTGGCCGACGCCGTCGGCCCGCGCGGCAAAAGCGTTTTCATCGCCGAAGCCGTACGCGATTGTCTGGAACGACGTGAAAAGCGCTCTTTGAATGCGGAATTGCAAGGGGGATATGCCGCACGCCGAGATGAGGGCGCTCAACTTACGCAGGTGTTCGAAGCCGTCGACCTGAAAGGATGGGGAGACCACAATGCGCCGTGGTGAAATTGGGGTCGCCTGCCTCGATCTCAAGCTCGTGTAGCGACGCAGATTCGCGGGAGAGGCTAAAGCAGCGTCTGCAACAGCCCCATGGGCGTGCCGGACGGCAGGGGCAGGCGCTTGTCGGAGAGGATGCGCTGGGCCAGCAGGGTCAGCCACTGGCGCGAGAAGGTCATCTTCTCGAAGGTCAGGTAGCCCCGGCCGGAGCCGTCCGTGGACAGGCCGTAGCCGGTCACCGTGACCCGGATGGGGTCGTCCTCGCCCACGGGCAGCACCTCGACGCTGAGGCTGCGGGCCGAGGAATCGAGCACGAGGTCGAGCACCTCGCCGTATTCGCGCAGGAACTGCCGGGCCGAGGACAGCAGCAGCTTGGACAGCGACTTGTCCTTGGCCCCGGTCACGTCGATGTTGAAATTCAAGCCCATGGCGGCCTCCTACCAGGAAAGGGCCAGCGTGACGTCGTCCAGGCAGTTCTTGAGCCCCTCGCCGCAGGGCTGGATGACATACTCGCCGTCGAAGCAGGCCAGACAGTACGGCGGGGCCTCGCCCGCGCCGCGCACGGATTCGAGCAGCCCCTCGACGGACAGGTAGTGCAGGCTGTCCAGGCCGATGAACTTGGCGATCTCGTCCACGCTCTGGTGGGCGGCGATGAGCTCGCCCTTGGACGAGAAGTCGATGCCGTAGAAGCAAGGATAACGGATGGGCGGACAGGACACCCGCATGTGGATCTCCCGCGCGCCGAGCTCCCGCAGCCGTTTGACCCGGGTGCGGATGGTGGTGCCGCGCACGATGGAGTCCTCCACGATGAGGATGCGCTTGCCCTTGATCATGCTCTTGACCGGGTTGAGCTTCACCCGGACGCTGAAGTCGCGCATGTCCTGGGAGGGCTGGATGAAGGTGCGGCCCACGTAGTGGTTGCGCACCATGCTCATCTCGAAGGGCAGGCCCGAGGCCTGGGAATAGCCGATGGCGGCGTAGAAGCCGGAATCGGGGAAAGGCATGACGTAGTCCGCGTCCACCGGGGCTTCGGCGGCCAGCGTCGCGCCCATCTGCTTGCGCCGTTCGTAGACCACCTCGCCGAAGACTTCGGAATCGGGCCGGGCGAAATAGATGAGCTCGAAGATGCACTGGCGCACGGGCTGAGGGTCGCAGATGCGGTAGGACTGGAGCCGGCGGTCCTGGATGACCAGCATCTCGCCCGGGGCCACGGAGCGGATGGCCTCGGCCTCCATGAGGTCGAAGGCGCAGGTCTCGGAAGCCAGCACGTAGGCGTCGCCCATGCGGCCGAGCATGAGCGGCCGGATGCCGTGGGGGTCGCGCACGGCGATGATCTTGTCGTTGGCCAGAAGCAGGATGGAATAGGCGCCCTTGACCTTGTTGCAGGCCTTGATGACGGCTTCTTCCAGGGAATTGCCGTTCAGGAACTTGGCGATGAGGTGGACGAACACCTCGGAGTCGATGGTGGTCTGGAAGATGGAGCCCGTGGCCTCCAGTTCCGCCCGCAACTCCATGGTGTTGACCAGGTTGCCATTGTGGGCAATGGCCAGATGGTAGTCGCCGAAGCGCACCAGGAAGGGCTGGCAGTTGCGCAGAAGCGATGCCCCGGTGGTGGAATAGCGGATGTGCCCCACAGCCACCGAGCCCTTGAGCTCCTTGCCCAGGTGGCGTTCGGAGAAAACGTCGGCCACCAAGCCCATGCCGCGCTGCTCGCGGATGCGCCCGCCGTCCCAGGTGACGATGCCGGCCGATTCCTGGCCCCGGTGCTGCAGGGCGTAGAGGCCGAAATAGGCCATCCTCGCCGCCTCGGGGTGGCCGTAGATGCCGAACAGACCGCAATATTCCTTTTTCATGACGCGCCGCCCGAACTCGTGTCGCGGCCCGGCGCTCCGTCCAGACGAACGCGCGGGGCCGCCATTGCTGAAACCTTTTCCCTCGACGATACTTGCGTATTTTCGAGGGAGGCGAACTAGTTCGCCCCGTAATACTCCTGAAGACTCTTGACGGTCAGTCCCTGGCCGGACATCTCGCGGATGGCTTGGGCCATGGCCTTGGCCCCGGCGGCGGTGGTGGTGTAGGGGATGCCGTAGAGAAGCGCCGTCTGACGGATGACCAGGGAGTCGCGCACCGTGCGCTTGTCCGAGACGAGGTTGACCACCAGGTCGATCTCGCGGTTCTTCATGTGATCCACCACGTGGGGACGGCCCTCGAAGACCTTCATGACCCGGGTCACGGCGATGCCCTTCTCTTCGAGATAGGCGGCCGTGCCCTTGGTGGCCATGATGCGGAAGCCCACTTCGCTCAGGATCTTCGCCGCCGGCAGCACGTCGTCCTTGGCCCCGTCGGCCACGGAGATGAAGACGGTGCCCTTAAGCGGCAGGTTCTGGCCCGCGCCGAGCTGGCTTTTCATGAAGGCCAGGCCGACGGATTCGTCGATGCCCATGACCTCGCCCGTGGAGCGCATTTCCGGTCCGAGCAGCACGTCCACGCCCGGGAAGCGGTTGAACGGGAAGACCGACTCCTTGACGGAGTAGTACCCGGACTTTCGCTCGGCCCAGGGCTGCAAATCGACCAGCTTCTGGCCCATGATGACCTTGGTGGCCAGCTTGGCCAGGGGCACGCCCGTGGCCTTGGACACGAAAGGCGAGGTGCGCGAGGCCCGCGGGTTGACCTCGAGGATGTAGATGTCGCCGTCTTTCACCGCGAACTGGATGTTCATGAGGCCGATGACGCCCAGTTCCGCGGCCAGGGCCTTGGTCTGGCGCTCGATCTCGGCGATGAGTTCGGGCGAGAGGCTGTGGGGCGGCAGCACGCAGGCCGAGTCGCCGGAATGGATGCCGGCCTCCTCGATGTGCTCCATGACGCCGGCCACGTAGGTGTCCGTGCCGTCGGACACGGCGTCCACGTCCACCTCGATGGCGTTGACCAGGAACTTGTCGATGAGGATCGGATGCTTGCCCGAGGCGACCACGGCGACCTTGAAGTAGTTCTCGAGGTCCTTGCGATCGTAGACGATCTCCATGGCCCGGCCGCCGAGCACGTAGGAGGGGCGCACCACCACGGGATAGCCGATCTTGTCCGCGATCTCGGCCGCCTCTTCCACGGCGAAGGCCGTGCCGTTGGCCGGCTGGCGCAGGCCGAGCTTGTGCAGCATGGCCTGGAAGCGTTCGCGGTCCTCGGCCCGGTCGATGCTGTCCGGCGAGGTGCCGAGGATGCGCACTCCGGCGTTTAGAAGCGGCACGGCCAGGTTCAGCGGCGTCTGGCCGCCGAACTGAACGATGACGCCCTCGGGCTTCTCGTGCTCGATGATGGACAGCACGTCCTCGAAGGTGAGCGGCTCGAAATAGAGGCGGTCGGAGGTGTCGTAGTCCGTGGACACGGTCTCGGGGTTGGAGTTGACCATGATGGACTCGACCCCCATTTCGCGCAGGGCGTAGGAGGCGTGGCAGCAGCAGTAGTCGAACTCGATGCCCTGGCCGATGCGGTTGGGGCCGCCGCCCAGGATCACCACCTTGCGCGCCGGGCGCACGGCCACTTCCCGGCCGGTCTCGTAGGTCGAATAGTAGTACGGGGTGTAGGCCTCGAATTCGGCGGCGCAGGTGTCGACCAGGTAGTAGGTCGGGTTGACGCCCATGGCCTGGCGGAGCTTCCTGGCGTCGAGCGCCGAGGGCAGCCGCAGGAGCGTGGCGATCTGCGGATCGGAGAAGCCGTTCTTCTTGGCGGCCAGGAGCAGTTCCTTGCACTGGGCGTCGGAAGGCGCGACCTTCTCCTTGGGGAAGGCGGCCAAGGCCCCCTCCATGTCCACGATTTCCTTGATCTGGCGCAGGAACCAGGGATCGACCCAGGTGGCGTCGAAGATCTCCTCCAGGCTCACGCCGCAGCGCATGGCCTGGCGGATCTGGAACAGCCGCCGGGAATTGGGCTTGCGCATGTCGGCCAGGAGCTGTTCCCGGTCCGGGTCGCAGGCCGGGCCGTCCGGGCCCAGGCCCGCGGCCCCGATCTCCAGGGAGCGCAGGCCCTTTTGCAAGGCTTCCTTGAAATTGCGGCCGATGCTCATGGCCTCGCCCACGCTCTTCATGGCCGTGGTCAGGTAGTCCTCGGAGCCCGGGAACTTCTCGAAGGTGAAGCGCGGGATCTTGACCACGCAGTAGTCGATGGTGGGCTCGAAGGAGGCCATGGTCTCGCGGGTGATGTCGTTGGGAATCTCGTCCAGGGTGTAGCCCACGGCCAGCTTGGCCGCGATCTTGGCGATGGGGAAGCCCGTGGCCTTGGAAGCCAAGGCCGAAGACCGCGACACGCGCGGGTTCATCTCGATGACCACCATCTCGCCGTTTTCGGGGTTGACCGCGAACTGCACGTTGGAGCCGCCGGTCTCGACGCCGATCTCGCGCATGATGGCAAGCGACGCGTTTCGCATCTTCTGGTATTCGTCGTCGGTCAGCGTCTGGGCCGGGGCCACCGTGGCCGAGTCGCCGGTGTGCACGCCCATGGGGTCGATGTTCTCGATGGAGCAGATGATGACGCAGTTGTCGGCCCGGTCGCGCATGACCTCGAGTTCGAATTCCTTCCAGCCCAGGACCGAGCGTTCGAGCATGATCTCGCTTTTCATGCTGGCGGCCAGGCCCACGGCGGAAATCTTCTCCAAGTCCTCCATGTTGTAGGCCACGCCGCCGCCCGTGCCGCCCAGCGTGTAGGCCGGGCGCACGATGATGGGGAAGGCGATGCGCTTGCCCCACTCCCGCACGTCGTCCATGGTGTGGCAGATGCCGCTCTGGGGGATGCTCAGGCCGATGTTCTCCATGGCCCGGCGGAAGAGCTCGCGGGATTCGGCCTTCTTGATGACGGCCAGCGACGCGCCGATGAGCTCCACGCCGTGCTCGGCCAAAACGCCGGACTCGGCCAGGGCCACGGCGGTGTTGAGCCCGGTCTGGCCGCCCAGCGTGGGCAGGATGGCGTCGGGCTTTTCCCTGGCGATGATGCGGGCCACGGTGCCCGGCTCGATGGGCTCGATGTAGGTGCGGTCGGCCAGGCCCGGATCGGTCATGATGGTGGCCGGGTTGGAATTGACCAGGACCACCTCGTAACCTTCTTCCTTGAGGGCCTTGGCGGCCTGGGAGCCGGAATAGTCGAACTCGCAGGCCTGACCGATGACGATGGGCCCCGAGCCGATGATCATGATTTTCTTGATGTCCGTCCGTTTGGGCATGGCGTGCGTCTGGTGGTAAAAGGTGGCGTGGAAAGGTCTCGAACCCGGAAGGAATAAGCCGTTTCGCCCCTGATCGCAAGGGCTTTGGCCGGGGCCGGCCAGGACGCGCCGCACGGCCCCCCGGGCCGGGCCCGGGACGCGCAGGCCCTGGCGGATTTCCTTAAAGGATCGAAAGCAACGCGTCGGCCGGTCAGCGGTTTTTCACCCGCTGCACCGCGACCAGGGATTCGAGATTGAACTTCTTGACCCGGTAGCCCATCTGGCGGGGGGTGATGCCCAGTTCCTTGGCCGCCCGGTGCTGGATGCCGCCGCTGCGGCGCAGGGCGTCCATGATGACGGATTTTTCCAGGCTCTTGAGCGACGGCGCGCCCTCCCCTTCCCCGCCTTCGCCGGACAGGGCGTCCTCCCGGGAGGGGATGGTCAGGTAGGGCCGGATGAGGTCGGCGTCGATGCGCTCGTTTTCGGCCAGGATGACCAGGCGCTCGACCAGGTTTTCCATCTCACGCACGTTGCCCGGCCAGTCGTACTCCTTGAGCACGGCCAGGGCCTCGGTGGAAAAGGTGAGCTTGCGCGCGTATTCCTTGGAAACCTTGTTGAGAAAATGGATGATGAGGGAGGGAATGTCTTCCTTGCGTTCGCGAAGGGGCGGCGCGTTGAGCGGAAAGACGTTGAGCCGGTAGTAGAGGTCGGGCCGAAACGCCCCCTCCTCGGCCAGGGTGGCCAGATCCTTGTTGGTGGCGGCGATGATGCGCACGTCGGCCTGACGGGTCTTGTTGCTGCCCAGCCGCTCGAATTCCTTGTCCTGAAGCACGCGCAGGAGCTTGGCTTGCAGGCCCAGCGGCAGCTCGCCGATCTCGTCGAGGAACAAGGTGCCCTTGTTGGCCTCCTCGAACCGGCCGGGCTTGGTCTGGTCCGCGCCGGTGAAGGCCCCCTTCTCGTAGCCGAAAAGCTCCGATTCCAGCAGGTTTTCCGGAATCGAGGCGCAGTTGACCTTGATGAAGGGAAAATCCTTGCGCTCGGACAGGTCGTGGATGATGCGGCCGATGAGCGTCTTGCCGGTGCCGGATTCGCCAAGGAGCAGCACCGTGGCCCTTGTCGGGGCGACCTTCTCGATCTGCCGCTGGACCTCGGCCATGGCCAGGCTCTTGCCGACGATGTAAAGCCCCTGGGTCTCCTGGGAGAGCTTGTACTTGAGGGAGACGTTCTCTCGGCGCAGGTTCTCGACCTTGGCCTCGAACTTCTGGTTGAGGCTCATGAACTGGGCGATCAGCGTGGCCACGACGGTGAGAAAGGCCACATCCTCCTCGTAGTCCACCTCGTCGCCGAAAAGCCGGTCCACGTTGAGCACGCCGATGGCCTGGCCGTGGAGCAGGATGGGCACGCCGACGAAGGAGATGCGGTCGCGCTCGATCTTGCGCGACTGGGTCTTGTCGAGGAAAAGCGGCTCCTTGCGGATGTCCGGCACGACGTAGGGCTGGGCGGTCTGGAAGATGAGCCCGGTGACGCCTTCGTCCAGGCCGTAGACGCCCCGGCTTTTTTCCTCGGCGGACAGGCCCTGGGACACGCTGATCACGAGCTTGCCCGTGGAGCGGTCCACCAGGGTGATGGTGGCCCGCTTCATGGAGAGCTTTTCGGCCAGGATGCGCAGGATATCCTGGAGCGACTGCTCAAGGTCCAGGGCCTTGTCGATGACGCCGCTGATGGCCGACAGGCAGGCGAGCTGGAGATTTACCGTTTTTGAAGCCATCGGGAGAGTTCCGCCATCTGGGAAGTCACGGATTCCGGACCCGTGCCGCCGGGTCCGCTGCGCCGGGCCACCGCGGTTTCATACCGCAGGGCCTCGAAAACATCTTGCTCCATCGCCGGGGAAAATACACGCAATTCCTCCAGCGTCAATTGCTCGAGGGCCTTGCCCGCCGATTCGGCGTAGGCCACCGCCCGGCCGGTGATGTGGTGCGCCTCGCGGAAGGGCACGCCCTTGGCCGCCAGGTAATCGGCCAGCTCCGTGGCGTTGAGAAACCCCTGGCCCAGGGCCTCGCGCATGCGCTCGGTCCGAAAGCCCAGCCCGCCGAGCATGCCGGCCATGACCCGTAGGCTGGCCCGCACCGTGTCGTCGGCGTCGAAGAAGGGCTCCTTGTCTTCCTGCAAGTCGCGGTTGTAGGTCAGCGGCAGGCCCTTGATCACCGTGAGCAGGCTCACGAGGTCGCCGTAGACCCGCCCCACCCGGCCGCGCATGAGCTCGGCCGCGTCGGGGTTCTTCTTTTGCGGCATGATGCTCGACCCGGTGGCGTAGGCGTCCGGCAGGGCCACGAAGCCGAAGCGCGGGTTGGCCCAGAGGATGATCTCCTCGCAAAAGCGGCTCAGGTGGGCCATGACCAGGGACGCGACGAAAAGCGATTCCAGCACGAAGTCCCGGTCGGACACGGCGTCCATGCTGTTGGCGAAGGCGTGGGAAAAACCCACGGAGCGCGCCACCATGCCCGGATCGAGCGGATAGGTGGTGCCGGCCAGGGCCGCCGCGCCAAGGGGCGAGACGCGCACGCGCCGCAGCGCGTCGTCCATGCGCTCGCAGTCGCGCTTGAGCATCCAGGCGTAGGCGAGCAGATGCTGGGCCAGGCTCACCGGCTGGGCCGGCTGGAGATGCGTGCAGCCGGGCAAAAGCGTCGCCTTGTGCTCGTCGGCCCGTTTGACGAAGACCTCGATGAGCTCGCGGGCCAGCTTCCCCCAGGTCTCCAGGCTCTCGGCCACGTAGAGGCGGAAATCGAGCGCCACCTGGTCATTGCGGCTGCGGCCAGTGTGGAGCTTGCCGCCCAGGGGGCCGATGAGTTCGGTCAGGCGCTGCTCCACGTTCATGTGGACGTCTTCGTATTCCGCACGCCAGGGGAACGCGCCGGATTCGATCTCGTCGAGCACCTGGTCAAGCCCGGCCACGATGCGATCGGCCTCGTCGCCGGCCAACACGCCGCGCTTGGCCAGCATCCGGGCGTGGGCCTTGGAGCCGGCGATATCCTGGCGGTACATGCGGCGGTCGTAGGACACGGACTCGCTGTAGGCCTCCATCAAGGCCCCGGTCCCCTCGCCAAACCGCCCGCCCCACATTTTACTGGACATGTCTGTTCCCTCCGGGAAGGCAGGAGGAAGACCGGGGGAGGGAACCCCTTTTTTGCAAAAAAGGGGTTCCCTCCCCCGGTCTTCCTCCTGCCTTCCCGGAGGGAACAGACATGTCCAGTAAAATGT
>NZ_JARKOZ010000049.1 GCF_029978005.1 Solidesulfovibrio sp.
CCGGTGATGAGGATGCCCGCCATGCCGTCGTCGGCGTTGGCGTCCAGACGGTCCACGATGGTGTTGCCCATGACGTAGTTGAGCTCGGTGACCACCGGCCGGTAGTCGTCGATGCGCAGGTTGGCCCCCATGAACATGGGCGGCTTGTGCTTCACGTATTCCGGGACCGGGAGGTTCGCGACGTCGGCCGGATCGGTCCACAGGCCCGTCATGGTGAATTCGAACAGCGGGTACTTGTTGACCGCGCAGTTCATCGTGAAGGTGCCGCGCGCGCCGACCACGGTGTAGAGGATTTTGTTTTTGTAGAAGAGCACGGCCGTGGAATCCTGGTCCACGGGGTCGGCCGTGATCGGCCGGTACTCGATGCCGGGCGTGACGGCGGTCACGTCGGCGGTGACGTTGGAAGTCCCGCCGGTGATCTGTTCGGCCTGGAAGGTCCCGACAGCACTTCCAAGCACCAGCGTGTCCTTGCCGTCGACGTGATGCACCATCCCGGTAGCGCCGGAAGTGGCTCCGGTGACGGTTTCGCCGAGGAGAAACCCGGTCACCGCGGGCACGGTCAGCCGCACCACGTCGGTGCGCTGGGTGCCGCAGGCCAAAAGGAGCGGCTCGCAGTCCGGCGGCAGCACCTTGCCGGTTCCGTCCAGGCCGCCGCCGCGCGCTTCGACCTGGGCCTTGAAGACGATCTTCTTGACCCCGATGACCGCCCCGGCCGGGGAGAAGGTGCGGCGCACCACGTCGCGCTTGACCTTCTCGCCCGTGGGCTCCACGTCCACGCCGTTGTTGACCAGGACGCCGTTTTTGGCCTCCATGGCCGGCAACATGGCGTAGGTCTCCTCCAGCTTGGCCATGACCACGGCCTTGCGGGTCAACTGCACTTGCTGTTCTTGCTGTTCGGGCATGTGCCGTTCTCCTTATTCGCCGAGCAGATAGGGCTGGGCGATCTCGTAAACCGCGTAGCAGGCGGTCATGTCCTGGCGGGACAGGAAGGTTTCCTGGCGCTTGAGCAGCGCCGGCATGTCCGGGAAAATCTCCTTGCCGTGCAGGAGCTGGCGCACCGCGCCCAGGAGCCGGTACGCCCCGGACGCGCCGGACCGGGCGTCGGCCTCGGCCCGTAGCGAGCGGTCGCAGACGAAGACGAAATAGGCTCCCCGGTCGATTTGCCGCTGGCCCAGGTCCGCGATGACCGAACCGGCGTAGACCACCAACAGCGCCGGCAGATTGGGCAGGAGCCTTTGCAGGGCCTCGGGCTCCAGGTCGTCGCCGTAGGTCTTGATCTGGCGCACGCCGTGGCTTTCCCGCAGCGGCGACAAGGCCGTAACCAGCGCCTCTTCCATCTCGTGGATCTCAACCATGGGCCTCTCCCAGGTAGTCGAGAAGGGTTTCCCCGATGCCGTTCCAGTCCTCGGCGCTGATGCCCATGTAGGGACGCGCCGGGATGCGGACCACCTTGACCGTGCGCGCCTGGCCGTCCGCGCCCCGGAAGAAAAGCGCCTTGGCCGTCTTGGGGCGAATCTCGCCGCCCTCCTGGTGGATGCGCGCGTACTTGAGCGAGGGGCCGCTCGGCCCGATCTCCACCCGGTTGGCCGAGGCCTCGTAGACGATGCCGGACTGGAGCGCCCCGGTATCGACCAGGGTCTGGCCGCCCTGGAGCACCGCCCGGCGGCTCGGCTTCCAGCGCGTGCCGTCCGGCGCGTGCCCCAGTTCGAAGTTTTCCTGGATGCTGCCCACGAGCAGCATGCCGATCCGGGCCATGCCCGGCGTCAGGTCGTCGACCCGCGCCAGGAGACGAAGCAGAAATCCGGCCGTCGGCGCGACGACCACCTCGACGCGGAAATCCATCACGGCATCCTTTTCCAGAAGTCGTCCCCGAAGCGCGGCGCGCCGCCCGAGGCGGTCAGGCCGCTGTCGCCCGTCACCACGGGCTCGCTGCCGATGGAGCCCGGGAGTTTGAGCGTGCCGGCGGCGAACTGTTCCAGCAGTCCGACGGCCCCGTTGTAGTCGGCGGCCACGGGCTTGATGACGTCCACGAGGTTGGGGCGGCGCTGGTAGAGCCGGTAGCGCGCGATGCGGGCGGCGAGCTGCCGGACGATGCGCGGCGGCGTAGGGAGCGGCACGTCCGCCACCCCGGCCAGGTGCGCGTCCACTTCCTGGGAAGCCTGGTCGAAGACGTCGGCCAGGACCTGGGCCACGGCCGGGTCGGCCAAGTCGGCCGCCGTGCCGGCGTCGTTGGTCAGGTCCAGGATGTCGCGCTCCTGGATGAGCGCCCGGAGGTCCTCGAGGGTGATGTAGGCCATGGCGCACCTCCGTTAGGCCACGACCACGGCCTTGCACACGGCGCGGGGCACCGGGGCCGGCAGCGGCTTGGATTCGCCCACGATGCGCATCTCGGACGGGTCTTCGAGCTTGATGGGCTTGGCGAAGAACGGCAGAGGCTGCAAGTTGGCGTCGAGGTCGTCGATGGCCCCGTAAAAGAAGGCGTTGGAGTCGGCGACGACGGCCCGGATTTCCTTTTCCGGGATCTTGGGCGTGGCCGCGCCGGTCTCCGGGTCCTTGTAGGTCTCGGCCATCTTGGCCACGACCAGGCCGCCCACGTTGATGCCCCGTTCGTCCCAGGCCACGGACACCTTGGCCGTGGAGCCGAAGGCCTGGACCAGGCCGAGCAGCACGGCATAGGCCTTCTTGCCGGCCAGGAAACGGATGGAGCCGGCGACCTCCTCCTGGAGCAGCGTGGCCATGTCGTCGAGCTGGGTGTAGACGTCGGTCAACTTCATGCCGGCCGTGTCCCACGTCTTTTCCGGGGCGTAGGTCTGGATGGCGCTGCCGTAGGAGACCCGGTAGCGGGCGAAGGCGCCGTTCGAGAGCAGCATGGGGAAGTTGATCTCGCCATTGAACTGCGCCTGCGCGGCCAAGGCTTCGATGCTGCGGCGAATGCTCGCGCGCAGGGCCAGCGTCTTGCGGGCGGCCCAGCGTTCCTTGGACGTCTCCCCCATAAGCTTGAAGTTGTTGAGCTCCACGGCCGTCACCGGGACGTGGGCGCGCACGGGCAGCGGCTCGATGTAGTCGGCGCGCATGGACTCGGTGACGATGGGCTGACTCGGCGCGCCGCGCTGCACCACGGGAATGACGTTGGCGATGCCCCGCAGCTCGGCCACGGGGATGACCGGCGAATCGTGCTCGATGCGCACGGCCGGCGGGAAGCAGGTGTCGTAGACCGTGGTGACCAGCGGCGGCGCGGTCTCGATGGTCTTGCGGATGGCGGCCAGCGTGAAAAGCCGGCGGATGTTGACGTACAGGGACATGGGACCTCCAGGGGCGGCCTACAGGGGCCAGACGCCCATCCGTTCGAGTTGAGCCAGGGAATCGGCGTCGGCCGGGGCGTCGCCCACCAGCAGGGCGGCCCGCATCACGGGGCCGGACACGCAAACCAGGCCCACGGCATCGGCCGCGGCGGCCGCGTCGCGCGTCAGCACGCCGGCCGGGGCATGGGTCGAGGTGGCCACTATGGCGGCCGCATTGGCCGGCGCGGCGTTGAAATGCACCTTGAACCGGCCCGACGGATAATCGACCTTGCCCGTGCCGCCGGCGGAACCGGCCAGAGTGCCGAAGCCGTCGTCGGCAAAGGCCTCCACGCCGTCGGTCACGGCGATGCCGGGTTCCACCGGGCCGAGGGTTCCCGAGAAGTCCTTGGCGGCCCCGTCTCCGCTCCCCACGGTCTCGGCCAGGTCTTCGCCGTAGGCATGCACCTGGCCGGCCTCGTCGCGGGCGACGAGCAGGCCGGCGGCCAGTTCTCCCGCGTCCGGACGCAACGGCCAGGACCGGAGCATGACCGGATGGCCGCCGGCCGTGACCTTCTTTTCGACCAGGTCCAGGGCCCCGAGATTCGCGTTGTGGTTCGTCACGGCCGCCTCCTAGAACTTGGCGGCCATGCTGCCGCCGTCGGATTCCTTGTTGCCGCCGCCTCCGGCGGGCGCGGTGAATTCCCGGGTCAGGCCGTTATTCGGCCGGCTTTCGAGCTCGCGCCAGTAGGCTTCCTCGTGGCCGACCTTCTCGGTCTTGCCGTCGCCGGCAGCGAGTTCGATCTCGCCCCCGGCGCTCCCCAGGGCGGCGGCGAAGGCCAGCACCTTGGCCCGTTCCCCGGGCAGTGCCTTGCCGGCGGCCACCAGAGCGTCGAAACGGCCTTCCCGGCCCTTGGCGGTCTGCTCGCCCTTGAAATCGGCGAATTCCTTGACCGCCTTGTCCCGGGCTTCTTCGGTCGTCTGGAGTTTGCGGGTCAGCTCGTCGATCCGGGCCGCCAGCTCCTTGGCCTTGCCTTCGCCGGCCTTCTCGGCCTTGATCCGGGCGATCTCGTCCCGGGCCTTTTGCAAGGCCTCCTTGGCGTCGGCGAGCTCCTGTCGCAGCCGCGTCAGTTCATCCATGTCCGCCTCCTTGGCGAATTCGAAGGTGATTCCATCCTCGGCCCCGGCCAGCCGGACCTCCTTGAGGCCCGGTATGGCCGGCTGGGCCGCCCCCAACAGGCCCACATGCCAAAGCCGCCACCCCCGGGCGAACTTGGCCGAAACGTTGCGGTAGCGCCCCTGGTCCACGGCCTCGCG
>NZ_JARKOZ010000052.1 GCF_029978005.1 Solidesulfovibrio sp.
GGTTCCCTCCCCCCGAGCCCCCCTCCTTCCCCAAAAACTTTTAAAGGGGGTGATCAAATTACCCTTTATAATGACATCAGCCCCTTTCGGGGGTCCAGGGGGATCATCCCCCTGGCGGGTCCAGGGCAGCGCCCTGGCCGCCGGTGGCATATCCCTCGCCTCCGTACAGCCGCATCGCCGCGCTCCCGGGCAGATTGGCCACGCCGTGGTGGGTGAGCTGCACGGGCGTGGTGTCGCGGCTGCGGAAGGCGACCATGAAGTCGCCGGCCCGGGTCAGGATGGAGATGACCGTGGTCCGGCTCTCCAGTTCCTGGTGGGACAGCGCCGCCCGGCGCGCGAAATCCTCGCGGCCGATGGTCGAAAAGCCCAGGTTGAAGGTGTATTCGCCGGGCGCGAGGTCCAGGGAGATGTCGAAGCGCACGCGCACCACGGAGCCGGCCGGCGTGGCCGTCGGGTGTTCGCAGTCGAACTGCAGGGTGTTCTTGCCGAACACGATGACGCGCTTGTCGTTTATCAGCTCCACCCCGGCCACGGCCACCTCGATGTCGTTGGTCACGGCGTAGCGGCAGAAGATCGAGACGGTCTCTCCCTGCTCGAAGGCCCGGCAGGGCTGGCCCGAGGCGTCGCACACGGCCAGGTGGGTAAGCGTGGCGAAGCCGTTTTCGGCCGCCGCCACGTCGGCGAGGTCGAGGAAGGCCTCGGGCGCGGGCCAGAAGCCGTCCTCCGTGCCCTCGGCCGGCAGGTCCAACTCGCCCGCCGCGACGGACGCCGTGGCCGTCTTCCCGCCGTGGCCGACCATGTAACGTTTGACCGCGGCGGCCGCGTCGCCGCAAAAGGTCGTGCGGCCGCGTTCGAGATAAAGCGCCCGGTGGCAGAACTGGGCCACGTCGTTCATGGCGTGGGAGACGAGCACCACCACCGTGCCGCGCGACAGCAGCCCTTCCAGGCGCTGGTAGCATTTCTGGCGAAAGAAGACGTCGCCCACGGCCAGCGCCTCGTCGATGATGAGGACCTCGGGTTCCAGGCTCGTGGTCACGGCAAAGGCCAGACGCAGGAACATGCCGCTGGAATAGGTCTTGACCGGCTGGTCGAAGTGCGCCCCGATGTCGGCAAAGGCGGCGATGTCGTCCAGGCGCGCCTCCACCACGCTTTTCGGGATGCCGAGCACGGCGGCGTTGACGTAGACGTTCTGGCGGCCGGTGAATTCGGGTTTGAACCCCGAACCGAGTTCCAGAAGCGCCGTGGTGCGCTCGGGCAGGATCACCTCGCCGGCCGTGGGTTCGAGCACGCCTGCCAGTATTTGCAGCAAGGTGGACTTGCCGGCCCCGTTCTTGCCGATGATGCCGAAGGCCTCGCCGGGCATGACCTCGAAGGACACGTCGCGAAGGGCCCAGTGCTCGCGATACAGCGGCTTGCCGCCGGGAAAAAGGAGCTGGCGCAGCCGGTCCTGGGGCCGGCTGTACAGTTCGTACATCTTGGAGACGCCGCGCGCGGCGATGACGGGATCAGACGGCATCGGCAAAGAGCCTCTTGACGCTGGCGAAAAACGCGTAGCCGCCGAGCATGACCACGGCCGAGGCCAGGGTCACCCAGCCGAGCGCCGCCCAGTCGGGCGTCTGGCCGAAAATGATGGTGCGGCGCAGGTGGTCCACCACGGGATGCAGGGGATTGAGCGCCAGCAGCGTGCGGTAGGGCTCGGGCACGGCGGACAGGGGGTAGAGGATGGGCGTGGCGAAAAAATAAAGCTGCACGACCACGCCGACCAGATTGCCGAGGTCCTTGAGGAAGACGCCCACCGGCGCGAGCAGCCAGCACACCCCGAGGGTCAGCATGACAAGGGGCGGATAGGCGAGCGGCGCAAGGAGAATGGTCCAGTGGAGCGTTCCCGTGGTGCAAAGGACGCCCACGGCCACGAGCGCCAGGCTCACCAGGGATTCCATGGCCGCGGCGCACAGGATGCCGACGGGCAATATTTCCAGGGGAAAGAGGACCTTTTTGATGAAATTGACGTTTTCCGAGAGCAGCCTCGGCGTGCGGTTCACGCAGCCGGCGAAGACCTCGAACACGGCCAGGCCCGTGAAGAGGATCAGCGCGTACCCGGCCACGCCCCCTTCCCCGCCGCCGGCCCAGGACGGCTTGAAGACCACGGAAAAGACGAAGGTGTAGACGGCAAGGGTGGCCAGCGGGGAAACCAGGCCCCACAGGACGCCGAGCTGCGCGCCGTGGTAGCGGGAGAGGAATTCGATGCGGGCGAAGGTGGCCAGCACCTCGCGGCGCTTCCAGAAATGTCGGACGAAGGCCGCCGGGGAAAGGCCGGCGGCAAGACCCGACCAGAACGAGCCGGGGCGCGGTCGCCGCGCGACCATGACCATTTTTGACGCCTGCATGCCGCCGGTTGCATATTCGATGGAATTGACGCATGTCAACGCATCCGCCGCGCCGGCGGCAACGCCCTCACGGACGCCTCATGCGCATCACCATAGACGCGAGCACCCTCTCCCATCCCCAGCGCACCGGCATCGGCCGCTGCCTGGAGTCCATCCTGCCGCACCTGGCCGACCTCGCCGCCGGGCACGACGAGATCATCCTGGTTTCCGGCAAGCCGCTGGTCAACGAAACGGCCTTGGGGCTCGTCGCCCGCGGCCGCCTGTCGGCCCGCACGGCGAACGTGCCCTCGCTCTACGCCTGGCAGCAGACGGGCATGGCCTGGCAGATCAAGGAGGCCGGCGCGGACGTGCACTACGCCCCGGACGGCCTGCTCCCCCTGGGCTTTCGCGGCCGCAGCGTCGGCGTGGTCAACGACGTGCTGTGGAAGCGCCGGCCCGAGACCCTGGCCTGGCACGTCCGCGCCGTCTTCGCCCTGCGCCAGCGGGCGAGCCTGGCCCGGCTGACCATACCGCTCACCCTTTCCGCCTTCACCCGGCGCGAGATGCTGCGCGTGTTCGGCCCCATGGCCGCGCACACGCGCCCCACGGACCTGTGCGCCGCGGACTGCGACCGCTTCCGGCCGCTTCGCCCCGAGGACGCGGTGCCCCTGGCCGCCTTCCGCGCCCGCCACGGCCTGGGCGAGCGCTACCTCCTTTGCGTGGGCAACCTCATGCCCCACAAGAACCTGGGCACGGCCCTGCGCGCCCTGGCGCGCCTGCACCGCCACGGCGACGCCCCCCGCCTCGCCGTCATCGGCCACGGCGACCCGGAGGCCGTGCTGGGGCTTTTGCCGCCCGGGCTGCCGCGAAGCGCCGTGGCCTGCCTGGGCTACCTGCCCGATGCGGACGTGGCCCTGGCCTACCGGGGGGCGACGGCCTACATTTTCCCCTCGCGCTACGAGGGCTTCGGCCTACCGGTGCTGGAGGCCATGGCCAGCGGCGTGCCCGTGGCCTACGCCGACGCCGCCTCCCTGCCCGAGGCGGCGGGCATCGCCGGCCTGCCCTTTCCGGCCCGGGACGACGCGGCTTTGGCGGAGATTCTCGCGCGCCTGCTGGCCGACCCGGACCTGCGCCGACGGCAGGTCGCCCTGGGCCTGGACCGGGCGGCGGATTTCTCCTGGCAGGCCTGCGCCCGCCACGTTCACGACGCCCTGCACGAAGCCTCGGGCCTTGCCCCCCTGCGCCTGCCCAAGGTGACGGTGGTCACGCCGTCCTACAACCAGGCGGCCTTCCTGCCCGAGACCCTGGAGAGCGTGGCCGCCCAGAAGGGCGTGGCCGTCGAGCACATCGTCCTCGACGGCGGCTCCACGGACGCGACGCCGGACATCCTGCGCCGCCACGAGGGCAAGCTGGCCTTCTGGCGCTCGGCCCCGGACGCGGGGCAGACGGCCGCCCTGGCCGAGGGCTTCGCCATGGCCACGGGCGAGGTCATGGGCTGGCTCAATTCCGACGACACGCTGTGCGCCGACGACGTGCTGGCCGCCGTGGCCGAGGCCTTCGCCCGCCATCCCGAGGCGGTCATGGTCACGGGCGACACGCTGCTGACCGATCCCGCCGGCCGGCCGGTCATGATCGACATGGTGCTCGCCCCCTCCCACCGCCAGATGCGCTACGCCATGGCCGTGCCCCAGCAATCGACCTTTTTTAGGCGCGAGGCCTACCGCGCCGCCGGCGGCATGGACACGAGATTTTCCTACTGCATGGACTACGACCTCTTCGAGCGCGTGAGCCGGCAAGGCCGCATCGTGCGCATCCCGAAGCTCGTCGCCACCTTCCGCTTGCACCCCTCGGCCAAGACCGCCACCTGGCACGAGGTGTTCCGCCGGGAGATACACGCCTGCCAGCATCGCCACGGCAGCGGCTTGGTCCATGAAATCCTTATCAAGCTCGTGGCCGTGGAGATCCGCCTGCAATCGCTGCTGGCCCAGTGCGGCGCGCTGCTCCGCGGCCGCCGCCTGCCGACGCTCCTCAACGCGCGCATCGAGCCCCTGCGCGCCTTCGCCCGCAGGAAGCATGGGCTTATGGGGTAGCCATGCGCATCGCCGTCAACGCCCGCACCCTGGACTACCCCTCCGGCGGCCCCAAGGAATACCTCTTTGGGCTCGTGCGGGCCATCCTCGACGCCGGCGGGCACGAGTGCATCCTCTACTATCCCCAGGAAAGCCACCTGGGCACCTTCCCCGACGCCACGGAACGGGTGCTGCCGACCCGAAACCGCCTCGCCTTCGACTGGCTGGCCCTGCCCCGGGCGCTCAGGAAGGACCGGCCCGACGTGGCCTTTTTCCCCTCCTCCAACATGCCCGCCGGCATCCCCTGCCCAGCCGTGGTGGCCATGCTGGACCTGGGCTATTTCCACCCGACCCTTCGCATGTACAAGCGCGGCGACACCCTCTACATGCGCCGCTTCATCCGCTACGCCGCGCGCCGGGCCGAACGGCTGGTGGCCATCTCCGAGCATACGCGAAAAGACGTCCTGCGCCTGACCAGGGCCAAGCCCGAGAAGGTGAGCGTCACGCCCCTGGCCTGCGACGCCATCTACAAGCGCCCCGTCGCGCCAGGGGACGTCGCCGCCCTTCGGGCCCGCCACGGCCTGACCCGGCCCTACGTCCTCTACGCCGGCAACATCTCGCCGCGAAAAAACCTGGGCACGCTCCTTGCCGCCTTCGCCCTGGCCGGGGAGCGCCTGCCCTGCGACCTGGCCGTGACCGGGGGCCTTTCCTGGAGCGAGGATTTCTCGGCCGAGGTCGCCCGCCTGGGCCTAGGGGACCGTGTCCGGCGGCTCGGGCACGTCGCACGCCGCGACATGCCGCTTCTCTACCACGGCGCGCTGGCCCTGGCCTTTCCCTCGCTTTTCGAGGGCTTCGGCCTGCCGGTGCTGGAGGCGCAGGCCTGCGGCACGCCGGTGGCGTGCGCGGCGGCCACTTCCCTGCCCGAGGCGGCCGGCGACGGGGCGCTTTTGGTCGATCCCCGCGACGCCGCCGCCTGGGCCGAGGCGCTTTGCCGCCTGGCGACCGATGCCGCCCTTCGCGAAAGCCTCATCCGTCGCGGCCGGGCCAACGAAGCCCGCTTCACCTGGGAGCGCACGGCCCGGCTCACCCTGGACGCCCTGGCCGCCGCCTGCGACCGACGCTGATTCCCCTGCTTTTCCGGGCCGTTCCCCCCTTGTGAGCCGGCGCTTTCCGGTTTATGCCCATTGCGAACGCATTTGATTTACGGTATGAACTGTTCCGTGAATTAACCCGGACCCGACGGTCGCGGCAGCGGCCGAACCATACCCCCGGAACCCTCAAACGGAGCATCTCCAACAATGAACAACAAACGCATCGTGGTCATCGGTGGCACGGCGGCCGGCCCCAAGGCGGCGGCCCGGGCCAAGCGCCTGGACGAGACGGCGGAAGTCATTCTCATCCAGAAAACCCCGGAACTCTCCATGGCCTCCTGCGGCTACCCCTACTACGTGGCCGGCGAGGTCAAGGGGCGGGGCATGCTGCTCGCCACCCCGGCCGGCGTGGTGCGCGACCCGGCCTTTTTCGCCGGGGCCAAGGGTGTTACCGCCATGGTCGGCACGGAAGTCACGGCCATCGACCGCAAGGCCAGGACCGTTTCCTGGAAACGCGCCGCCACGGGCGAGACGGGTGAGATCGCCTACGACAAGCTCGTCCTGGCCACGGGCTCCGTGCCCAAGGTGCCGCCCCTGCCCGGCCGGGAGCTGGCCGGGGTGACCACGCTGGCCAGCCTGGCCGACGCCGACGGCCTGCGGGCCGCGGCCGCCGCCGGCAAGGGCGAACCCGCGGTCATCGCCGGCGGCGGGCTCATCGGCATGGAGACCTGCGAGGCGTTGGTGACTGCCGGCATGGACGTGACCGTGGTCGAGGCCCTGCCGCAAATCCTCGGCTTCCTCGACCCGGAGCTGGCACTTGTCGTGGAAAAGCACGCCCGGTCCAAGGGAGCCAAGATCCTCACCGGCGTCGGCCTCGCCGCCATCCTCGGCCGGGACGGCAAGGCGACCGGCGTGCGTCTGGCCGACGGCCGGGAGCTGCCCGCCTCGCTCGTGGTCATGGCCATCGGCGTGGCCCCCAACACGGCCCTGGCCAAGGGCGCCGGCCTGGCTCTGGGGGCGACGGGCGGGGTGGTCGTGGACAGGCACATGCGCACCTCCGACCCGGACATCTACGCCGCGGGCGACTGCGTGGAAGTGCAAAACCGCCTCACGGGCAAGCCCGTGCACGCCCCCTTCGGCGACCTGGCCAACCTGGAAGGCCGGGTGGCCGGCGAGAACGCGGTTCTCGGCGACGTCGCCGTCTTTCCCGGCACCATCGGCAGCGGCATCTGCAAGGTCTTCGACTGCGCCGCCGCCTCCGCCGGCCTGTCCGAGCGCCGGGCCCGGGAAGAGGGCTTCGACGTGGTCGCGGCGGTGAACGCCAGCCCGGACAAGCCCGGATTCATGGGGGCCAAGCCGGTGATCTCCAAGCTCATCGCCGAGGCGAAAACCGGCCGCATCCTCGGTTTCGCCTGCGTGGGCCTCGGCAACGTCAACCGCCAGGCGGCGGAGATGGCCATGGCCATCCTCGGCGGGCTGACCGTGGACGACGTGGCCATGGCCGACCTGCCCTACGCGCCGCCCTATTCCCTGGCTGTCGACCATGCCGTCGCCACGGCCCACGTGCTGCAAAACAAGCGGCGCGGGCTCATGCGCGGCGAGCCGAGCACGGCGGTCAAGGCCCGCCTGGACGCCGGGGAAAAGCCCTTTCTCCTGGACGTGCGCGGCCCCAAGGAATTCGAGGAAATGCGCCTGGGCCTTGGCGAGACGCTCATCCCCCTGGGGCAGCTACGCAAGCGCCTGGGCGAGCTTCCGGCCGACAGGCACGCGCCGATCGTGACCTACTGCAAGGTGTCCATGCGCGGCTACGAGGCCCAGCGGGTGCTCGCGGCCAACGGCTACGACAACGTGACGGTCATGGAGGGGGGCCTGGTCGCCTGGCCGTACAAGCTGGAGAAATAACGTCTTGAAGGCGCGGCTCCGGGGCCGGGACAAGCGTCCCGGGTTCGGCTACAAGGGCGAAAACGCCCTGGAGCCGCGCCATGAAAAGCTTTCGCAAGGAATTGTGGTTCAACGTCCCCACCCGCCGGGCCTTCGTCAACATCACCGGCGAGGTCGCGGCCTGCCTGGCCGAATCCGGCATCCGCGAGGGGCTTTGCCTGGTCAACGCCATGCACATCACGGCCTCGGTCTTCATCAACGACGACGAATCCGGGCTGCACCACGACTACGAACTCTGGCTGGAACGGCTCGCCCCCCACGAGCCCGTGTCCGGCTACCGCCACAACGTGGGCGAGGACAACGCCGACGCCCACATGAAGCGCCAGATCATGGGCCGCGAGGTGGTGGTGGCCGTCACCGAGGGAAGGCTCGACTTCGGGACCTGGGAGCGCATCTTCTACGGCGAGTTCGACGGCCGCCGTAAAAAAAGGGTGCTGGTCAAGATCATCGGCGAGTGACGCCCACCGGGCCATGCCCTCGGGCGGAGCGAGACCCGGGGCTGCCGCCCGCATGGCTCCTCGGTCGTGATGGGGAGCGGACGCGCGCCGCTCCCCCGCCGGGCGCGTCCATGGGTCGCCTGCCCCAACCGAAAACGCCCTTGCGGAGACAGACGCGAATCCGCGACCCTCCCCACCGAAACGGACGGCCTTCCCCCTACTTCTCGCCGTACAGGGTGCGGATGGATTCCCCGAGCTTTTTCGCCAGGGGCGAGGCCGCCATGCGGTCCATGACCACCTCGACGTAGGCCCCCGCGCCGCAGGTCTCGGCCTTGGCCATGGCCGCCTCCAGTTCGGCGTTGGTGGTCGCCCTGGCGCAGAACCAGTCGGGCATGCCGAAGGCGGCCGGCAACTGGGTGTAGTTCCAGGGGGCCAGGTCGTTGTAGGAGCTGCCCGGGTCCTTGCATAACAGCCGCTCGATCAGGTAGCCGTCGTTGTTGAGGCAAAAGACGACGGGCTTCAGGCCATGGTAGCCGAACTGGCCGAGCTCCTGCACCGTCATCTGGTGCGAGCCCTCGCCGGTAAAGAGCAGCGTGCGGCGCTCGGGCGCGGCCACGGCCGCGCCGAAGGCGGCCGGCGTGGCCCAGCCGATGGCCCCCCACAAGGTCTGGTTGAAGAACTCCGCCCCGGTCGGCATGCGGGCGAAACCCAGGCCCATGGAGATGGTGCCTGTCTCGGCCATGACCATGTCGCCTTCGCGCAGGAATTTCTCGAACCGGGGATAGAGGTAGTCCGGGCTTATGGGGTCGTCCGGCGCGCCCTTGGGCTCGCCCAGGCCCTTGGGCCCGGCCACGCCGCGCCCGGGCTTGGGCGAAACGGCCCTGGCCAGCCCCTCCATCACATCGCGCATTTCCACGTCGCGGAAGGTGGCGTGCCCCACCCGCGTCTCGTGCTGCATGACCGCGATCATGTGCGAGGGGTCGATCTTGGCCGTGAAGGCCCCGGTGTTGAAGTCGCTCCACAGCGCCCCGAGGTTGAGCACGCAGTCGCAGCCCTCGACGAAATCGCGCACGTCCGGGTTCATGATCCGGCCGTCGTAGAGGCCGAGGTAGCCGGGCAGGGTTTCGTCCAGGGCGGTCTTGTCCATGAACATGGTGGCGAAGGGCAGGCCCGTGCGGGCGAGCAGGCCCTTGGCCGTCTCGCGAAGCCCCAGGCGCGCGATGAGGTAGCCGGCCAGCACCACGGCCGAGCCGGCCTTGTCGATCTTTTCCGCCACGGCCTCGATGGCGGCGCGCAGCGTGCCGGGGTCGCTTTGGGGCGCTTCGGGCGCGCACACGAGCTCCCCGGCCAGGGGCGCGTCGGCGTAGTCCTGGGGCAGGGCGATGTAGACCGGCCGGTTGCGCGTGAGCGCCGCCTCCAGGCAACGCTCGATCTGGCAGGCGGCGTTTTCCGGGGTCAGCACGGCGCTGGCCGCAACCACCGGCTTGGTCATGTCGGCGTAGGCGTTGAAGCTGCCGTCGCCGAGGGTATGGTGCACGATGCGCCGGGCCCGCTGGGTGGACACGCTCGGCATGCCGACCAAGTGGATCACGGGCAGGTGTTCGGTGTAGGAGCCGGCCACGCCGCACAGGGCCGAGAGCTCGCCCACGCCGTAGGTGGTACACAGGGCGGAACGTCCGCGCACCCGGGCGTAGCCGTCGGCGGCGTAGGCGGCGTTGAGTTCGTTGCAGCAGCCGATCCAGCGCATGTCCGGATCGTTCTCCACGGCGTCGTTGAGGGCGAAGGAAAAATCCCCGGGCACGCCGAAGACGTCCCTTACGCCGATCTGCTTGAGCCGCGTCGTCAGATGCTCGATGACCGTAGGAGCCATGAACGGAACCTCCTGCAGGATTTGCCACGTTTGTCGGTCAATCATTTCCGCCGGGCCGCGTCACCACCGGGCGCTTCAGGCCGCGCGCCGCGCCGCCGCGGCGCGGGCTACGGCCTGGCCCAGGGCGGCGATGTCCACGGGCTTGGACAGATAGTCGTTCATGCCGCATTCCAGGCAGCGTTCGCGGTCGCCGGCCATGGCGTGGGCAGTCACGGCGATGATGGGGACGGCGGCGTCGATGCCGGGCCGGTCGCCACGGCGGATGCGCCGCGTGGCCTCGTCGCCGCTTAAGCGCGGCATCTGGATGTCCATGAGCACCACGTCGTAGTCGCGGCTGTCCAGGGCTTCCAGGGCTTCGTCCCCGTCGCTCACGGCGTCGGCGGTGAAGCCGAGCTTGCGCAGCATGGACACCGTGGCCAGGCGGTTGACGGCCTCGTCCTCCACGACGAGCACGTGCACCGGGCTGTTTCCCGGCGCGTTGCGGACGGCGTCGGGCCCGAGCGGGGCCTCCTTCGCCCCCAGGGTCCGGCAGCGGATGGTGAAGGTGAACTCCGTTCCCCGCCCCGGCTCGCTTTCCAAGGCGATGTACCCGTCGAGAAGCCCCACCAGGCGCTTGACGATGCCAAGGCCCAGGCCCGTGCCGCCGTACTTGCGGGTGAACGAGCCGTCGATCTGGGTGAAGGGCTCGAAAACGGCGTCGATCTTGTCCTCGGAAACGCCGATGCCCGTGTCGATCACGGTGAAGAGCAGGTACGCCTCCTCCCCCCGCCGCGAGACCAAAGACACATCGAGTCGCACCGAGCCCCGGGCCGTGAACTTCACGGCATTGCCCACGACGTTGAAGAGGATCTGCCGCAGCCGAGCCGGGTCGGTCATGACTCTGGCCGGGACGCCGGGGTCCACCCCGGCCGTGACCGCAAGTCCCTTGCGCTCGCTTTCCAGGGCGAAGACCTGGACCACCTCGCCCGCCACGGCGCGCACGTCGCAGGCCTCGCTTCGCAGCACCAGCTTGCCGGACTCGATGAGGGTGAAGTCCAGGATGTCGGCCAGAACGCGCACGAGCCCCCGGCCGCAGGCCAGGGCCGTGGCCACGTGCTGGGCGTCCTCCCTGGAAAGGCGAGAGGCCTCGAGCAGCTGGAGCATGCCGAGGACGCCGTTTAAGGGCGTTCGCACCTCGTGGCTGATGTTGGCCAGGAATTCGCTTTTGGCCCGGCTGGCCGATTCGGCCGTGGTCATGGCCTGGCGCAGGCTTTCCTCCACGCGCTTGTGCTCGGTGACGTCCACGATGATGCCGTCGAACACGACGCCGCCGTCCGGGGCGCGGCGCGGCGCGGCGCGCAACTGCCCCCAGTGCGTCGCGCCGTCGCCCCCGGTGAAGCGGGCCTGGACGTCGAAGGTGTCGAGGTTGCGCATGGCCTGGGCTTCGGCCTGGCGCAGCGCATCGAGGTCTTCGGGGAAAAAGCGGGCCAGGACGGTGCCGGCGTTTTCCAGCGCCTCTCCGGCCGAAAGCCCGAAAAGCCGTTCGATCCCCCGGCTGACGTAAAGGAAGTGCCGTGTTCCGTCGGTGCGGGCCTCGATCTTGTAGATAACGCCGTCAGGCAGGTTGTCGCCGAGCCCGCGCAAGGTGGCCTCGCGCTCGAGCAGCGCAATCTCGCCTTTGCGGCGCTCGGTGACGTCATGGTAGATCTCCAGGCGCAGATTCCTGTCGCCAAGCCGGAAAAAGCCCGTCTTGACGGACACGTCCCGGATTTCGCCAAGCCGCGTGGCGATCCGCGTTTCCCGAAGCACGGCGCGCCGGCCGTTGGGATAGGCCACCTCCAGGGGTTGCCCCTGTCCCGCCTGGGGCGTCAGGCGCAGCTCCGCCGGGTCGCGGCCGAGGAGCTCCTCACGGTCGTAGCCCCATTCCGTGGACACCGCCTGGTTGCAGTCCGCCACGCGACCGGAATCCTCGTCCACGACCAGGATCACGTTCATGACCTGATCGAACAGGGAACGGTACTTGTTCTCGCTCTCGAAAAGAGCCGACTCGGCCTTGCGGCGTTTGGCGCCAGCCAGGGACAGGGTCAGGGCCAGGATGCCCAGGAAGGACAGCCAGACGAAGAAAAGAAGCCTGTTGAGGCGGTCCTGGCGCGCCACCGCGCCGAGCACCCAGCGCTGGATGACGTCGTCCAGGGCGTCGCCGCGCTTTTCCAGCGCGGCGAAGGCCGCGTGGCGTTCCACGGCGCGTTGATCGCGCTGGGGCTTCTCGTCGAGGAGGCTTTGCCGCAACAGCGACTGGAACCCGAGGAGGCCCTGACGGTAGGTCGCCAGGTCGCCGTCCCAGGCGGGGTTCTGTTCCGCCAGCAGAACCCGCCCCGTCTTCAGGCCATGCGAAGCGTCGATGAGGCCGTCGATGTCGTGGACCGCCTGTTCCATGAAGGCGTCCACCTCGTCGAGGCGGATGGCGGACTCGCCGGCCAGGTGGCGTTCCACGGCCAGATAGGCCTTGACGATGTCGGCCCGGCTCTGGCGCAGGTTGCCCCGCATGGGCGGGTAGATCACGAAATTCTCCCGCCAGGAGGCGTTGGTCCACCACAGGAGCAGCCCTGTGAGCACGGCCGCCGCGGCCATGGCGTACAGGTGCAGGTCGATCCAGCCCCGGGAGCCAACGATGCCCCGACCTGCGCGCGCGTCGCCCATGTCAGCGGCTCCCGGCCGACATCAGGCCGCTGGCGAATCCCAGCGACGTCAAAAGATCCAGATAGGCCTTCGAGCCGATATAGCCGGCCAGGGCCGCGTCCACACGGCCGGCCAGAGCCGCGTCCGCCGGACGGAAGGCAAAGGCGCTTTGGCCCTCGGGCGTGCCGGCGGCCTGACGCATCGGCGAGGCCGGCTCGGCCTCGCCCTGGGACTCCCCGGCGAGCCAGGCCACTGTCGGCGCGGACAGGGCCAGGGCGTCCGCCCGGCCGGAACGCACGGCGGCCAGGCCGCCGGCCGGATCGGGCACGACGAACAGGCGCTCCGGGGATGTGCCCAGGCTGGCGAGGGCAAGCTGCTCCACGGATCCGTCGAGCACGGCGATCCGGGCTGCGGGGCTTTTCGCCGCTTCTTCGTAGGAATGGAGGTCCAGGGGATTGCCGCGCCGCACGAGCAGCCCCTGGAGCGACCGGCAGAAGGGCCTGGAGAAAAGCATGCGCTTGGCCCGCTCGGGCGTGATGAACAGGCCGTTGGCGATCATGTCGATGCGCCCGTCGAGCAGCGCCGGGATGGCCTGGTTGAAGTCCAGGAGCACCCAGCGGACGGGGCCGATGCCGGCATGGCCGAACACGGCCTTGGCCACTTCCGGAGCGGCCCCGGAGACCTCGCCTGTGGCGGTGCGGAAGCAGTACGGCGGCTCGCCGGAATAGCCGACGCGAATCTCGCCGCCCGTCCACAGGTGGGTCTCGGGCGCGTCGCCGCCGCGAACGTACAGCAGGGCGCCGACCCCGCTGACGATGAAAAGCGTCGTTACGACGAGATAGCCCAGTATTCTCCGCATGGCCGAGCCGCCGCCTTGCTTTCGCCGGGTCGAGCGAAAAAGGGACCTCGCCCCCGCCGAAGCAGACTGTTTTCGGCGCCCGCAACCGCGTACGGCAACATGGCCGCAGACCCGTTTCCTAACGGATTACACGCTTGTCGTGGCTATGGCAACGGAGAGACCGTTTTTTGCATGGCAAGCAAGGATGGACAAGGCCGGACACCTGTTTTAAGAAGCATAAAGCCAAAAGGAAAAAGCCATGCCCATCGAACTGCGCTGCTACGCCACCCTGGCGCCGCTCACGCCCGCAAACGCCGGCGTCCTGCCCATCGAGGCAGGGGAAACCGTCGGTTCCCTGGTCGATCGCCTGGGCATTCCCCGGGAAGAGATCAAGATCGTGTTCGTCAACGGCCAGGCCGCCTCCCTGGACGGGCCGCTGGCCGACGGCGATCGGGTGGGCGTGTTCCCGCCCGTGGGCGGCGGCTAGGCAGGCGGCTTTTCAGTAGCGCGGCTGCGTCGTCAGCCAGTCGGCATAGGCGGCAAGGCCCATGTCGCGAAGCCGCAGGTTGTTTTCCCGCCAGCGTGCCGTGAGCGGCCCGGGCAGGCCCGGGTCGCAGGTCTCGAATTTTGGGCAGGCGTGGCAGAAATCGACGCCGCGCTCCCGCACGCAGTCCTTGACCCGACAGGAAGCCAGCAGGCAACGGCCTTCCCGACAGCCCCGGCACTCCCCCCGGCCCAGGCGTTCGAGCAGCTTCTCGAAGTCGGCGTAGGCGGCGAAGGCCGGGTCCATGGCGGCGAAAAAGCCCGCCCGCCGGCCGAATCCCCCGAGCTCCGCGCGAAGCGCCCGGGCATGGTCGGCGATGGGGCTTTCGGGGTTGTCCAGGCAACGGCCGCAGTCCAGCCCGCACGGGGCGATGCGGCGCAGCAGAGCACTTGCGTCCATGGCGGAATCCTTCACGGGATGTTGCGGCCGCGGGCGGCGCGTTTGGCCATGCGCCAGACGACCAGATGGTGAAACGGCCGGATCAGGTTGAAATAGACCGGTCCCGTCCAATGTTTATAGACCACGACGGTCACGACGTCATAGACGACCCGGCCGTCCGGCTCCGGCACGGCCAGGACGGCGAGCACCGCGCGCAGATGCCGGTCCGTTGCCCCGGCCGCCCAGTAGGCGTCCGGCTCCGCCGCGAGCACGGTGAAGAAACCGAGCTTGCCGCCGGGGGTCATGGGCACGTCCTCGGGCTTCATGCTCTCCGGGCCCGCCGCCGCGCCATGGCGCAGGCCGAGAAGGCGGGCCAACAGGCCGCGCAATCGGTAGAGCGCGCGCAGCCAGGTCGGCCGGTCGCCGAACATGGCCGCGACAAACTGGCGCAGGCCGGCCTGACCGCGCACCCGATGGACATCGACATGATCGGCATCCGCGACGACGCCGGCCACGGCCGCAATGCGCTGTAGCGCCGCAAGCGCCTCGCGTTCGCCGGCCACGGCCCCTACACCCCCATGATGTTGTAGCCCGAATCCACGAAGATCACCTCGCCCGTGGTGCCCGACGACAGGTCCGAGGCCAGGTAGAGGGCGCAGCGGCCGATGTCCTCCAGGCTGATGTTGCGCCCCAGCGGCGAGCGGTTCTCGATGGTCTCGAGGATGGTGCGAAAGCCGCTTATGGCCGAGGCGGCCATGGTCTTGACAGGACCTGCGCTGATGGCGTTGATGCGCACGCCCCGCTTGCCGAGGTCCACGGCCAGGTAGCGCACGCTGGCTTCCAGGGCCGACTTGGCCACGCCCATGGCGTTGTAGTTGGCCACCACCCGGCCCGAGCCGTAATAGCTCATGGTCATCACCGACGCGCCGGGCGCGAAAAGCGGCTCGAAGGCCCGGCACAGGGCCACCAGGGAGTAGGCCGAGACGTCCAGCGCGATGCGGAAGCCCTCGCGGCTGGTGTCGATGAAGCGGCCGGCCAGGTCCTCGCGGTTGGCGTAGGCGATGGAATGGACCAGGCAGTCCACGCTGCCCCACTTCTCGCCGACAAGGGCGGCGGCGCGGGCGATCTCCTCGTCGCCGGACACGTTGCACTGGAAGACGAACTGCGCGCCGAGCGCGGCGGCGATGGGCTCGACGCGCTTGCGGATGGGCTCGGCGGCGTAGCCGAGCGCCAACTCCGCGCCGTTGTCGCGCAGCGCCTTGGCGATGCCGTAGGCGATGCTGCGTTCGTTGACCACGCCGAAGACCAGCGCCTTTTTGCCTTGCATGAGCATGTCGCGCTCCTTTTCAGCGGACTTCGGCCTCGCGCAGGATGCCGGCCACGATCATGTCGAGCACCCGGTCCACGCGGTCGCGGTCCTCGTCGTCATACAGGTTGAGTCCGCCGAAGACCCCGCTTTGGCGGGAGCGGACCGTCAGGAACATGGCCGCGCCGCCAAGGACGGCGACCACGGCCGTGAGGTCGAGGGAATCGGGCACTTCGCCCGTGACGCTCTCGAAAAATTCCAGGGCGCAGCGCACGCGCGGGTATTCGAGCAGCCGCGTGTAGCGGTTGCGCGACATGAGCTCCCAGGCCAGGATGTCCAGGGTGCGCGGCCGGGCGAGCAGGCCGCGGATGGTCGCCTTGAAGAAATGGGCCAGTTGGGCCTTTTGCGGCATGGCCACGAAGCGGTCGGCCACCTCGGCGCGCAGTTCGGACACGGGCGGCCAGAAGGCGGCGCTTTGGCCAAAGGCCGTGACCATGTCGTCGAGATCCTGGAAATGGCGCAGCACCACCGCGCGCTCGAGCCCCGCCGCCCTGGCCACGGCCTCGAGGGTCAGCCCGTCGAAGCCCTGCCGGGCGAGCAGGTCGCCGAGCGCCTCGAGCAGCCGCTCCCGCACCGTGCGGGGCTGGCCGATGGGGATGATCTTCACCCCGGACACGGAATGCCCCTCAGGCCCGCCTGGCCCCGAGGAAGCTGCCCGTGGTCACGAGCAGGGCCAGGGCCAGGATGGAGCCGTCCCGGATGAAGGTCCTCACCGAAATGGCGTCGTCGGCCTTGGTGGTGAAGCAGCCGCACTGGGTGCTGATGCCCTTGTGCCAGGCCCAGGCCATGGCGGAAAGGAAAACGGCCATCATGAGCGTGGCGGAAAAGCTCGCCCCGCGCGCGAAAAGGCCCGTGATGAGGCACATGCCCACCACCACCTCGATCCAGGGCAGCACCTGCGCCACGCCGCCCACGAGCATGTCCGGCACGATCTGGTAGTTGCGGATGATCTTGGCGAAGGCCAGGGGATCGACGATCTTGTCCCAGGCGGCGGCCAGGAAGATGCCGCCCAGGGCGACACGCAACAGGAAGTACACCACCCTCATATGCCGCCCTCCGTGGGGCCGCCCGCCGCCACCCAGCCGTCGAAGCCATCGGTCACCACCGTGACGTAGGGAAAACCGGCCGTGCGCAAGGCCTCGGCCAGCTCCTTGCTCTTGTCGCAGAGGATGTCGCCACAGTAGACCACCAACCGATCCTCGACGCCAAGGCCAATGGCCTGGGCCGCCTCGGCCAGATCGCCGTAGATGGCCTCCTGGGGCAGGTTTTTCGCCCCGGCCACCCGGGACAGGGCAAACTCCCCGGAGGTGCGCGCATCGACGAAGATGACGCCGGGTCGGCCACGCAGGGAGATGGCACCGTAGACATCGATGGTTTCCAGGCCCTTGCGCAAGGCCTCGCGCCGGGCCTCGGCCGCGAAATCGGCCACCCAGGGCAGGGGCTCGGGCCGGACGTAATTCATGGCCACGGACAGCCCCCCGGCAAGGGCCGCGATCAGGATCAATTCCAGCCACAGGGGCGGCCAATGCCGCGCCGCGCCATGCGCCATACGCTCCGCCTTGACAAGTTTTCCCGCGCGCGAGCATACACTCTCGGGCAGGCAGGCCGATTTCTACCCTACCCGACCGCGATAGCGCAACCCGTAACCCGGAGACGTTCATGATGGCCGACACCGCCGATCCGAGTCCGATCCGCAACGCCACGGCCGAGGAAGTCCGCGCCCTGCTCGACGGGACCAAGCTCGATGCGTTGACCCTGCTCGATGTCCGCATGGAGCCGGAATACGCGGAATTCCACCTGCCCGGGGCCAAGCTGTTGCCCCTGCCCGACTTGCCCGACCATCTGGGC
>NZ_JARKOZ010000064.1 GCF_029978005.1 Solidesulfovibrio sp.
AAAGGTCGTCTGGGGCAGCTTGAGGGTCTTTTTATAGTCGGTGCTCATGGCGATGGGATTCCTTGGGCTTGTCCGGCCTGCGAGCGGGCGTGCGACGCCGGAGAAACCGCCTGTTTGAAACAAGGCGCGGGGGAAGTCAAGAAACGGCCGTCTCCGGCTTGGCGACGCGGGCCAGGGCCACGGCTTCCTCACCCGTCTCGGCCAGGAACCGTCGCTGCTGCCCGCCCAGGTGGCGCAGCATCCACAGGCAGCGCTCGTACAGGCCGGTCAGGCGCATCAACTGCCAGCGCTCAGCCGGCTCGATGCCCTCGGTGTCGGTGATGTACCGCGCCCGCAGCCGCTCCATGGCCGGCCCCTTGTCGGAGAGAAGGCGTGCGAGCAGCTCCCAGTCGTCGTCATCGCCTTGGGTAAAGACTTCGCCGAACTGGAGCAGCAGGGCCTCCATGGCCTCCAGGAAGGTCTGGCGCAGCCTGCGGACGGATTCGGTGCGGCAGGGGGCGGCCAGTTCGAGCATGAACTGGTCCAAGGAGTCGTTGACCGAGCGCAGCATGGACTGGTTGGCCTGGAGCAGGGCCAGGGCGTTGGCGTCCGGCGCGGCATGCCCGCGGGTGGCCATGTCGCGCAGGCAGCCGTCGATCTCGGTCAGCAGGTCGTCGAGGGAGGCGTGCAAGTCCCGCAAGTCGGGAAGGGTCCCCTTTTCCAAGGCCCGGCGCGCGGCGGACGTGTAGGCGGGCAGGTGCCCGACCAGCCGGGCCTGTTCCTTGTCGATGAGGAGCAGGGCGGTGCCCGGCGAGACGCCGGTCAGCTCCTTGGCGTATTCCAGGGCTTCCAGACTGTCCGGTGCGTCGGGGCAAAGCCGCGCGAGCAGGCGGCAAAAGGGGCCGCTGGCGCAGAGCAGCACCAGGGCCGTGACGCAATCGAAGGCGATGTTTATGGCAGTCAGTTGGGCGGTCAGGTCCGGAAAGAGCCAGGCGGCCGGCTTGAGCAGAAGCGGCAGCCCGGTCGCGCGCTCCAGGAGAAAAAGCGGCAGGAAAAGAAGCAACCCCGCCGGATTGAACAGGATTTGGCCCATGACCAGGCGCTTGCGCGCCCCGGTGAGCTGAATGGCGTAGAACCGACTGAGGCAGCTCGAGCCGAACAGGCTGCCGAAAATGACCATGAGGGTGTCGTCGGCGTCCATGATGCCGGCGGCGGCCAGGGTGACGGCCAGGATCGAGACCCCGGCCGAGGTCTGGAGCAGCAGGCAGGCCACGGCCCCGATGCAGAAATACAGGGGCAGCGGCAGGCCCTGGCTGGCGACGAACGCCCGGAACCACTCGGCCTCGGCCAGAGGGGCCGCACCGGCCCGCACGATGCCCAGGCCGAAAAGGAGCATGCCGACGCCGAAGAGGATGCCGGCCGCGTCGACCAGCCTGGCGGGCTTTTCAAAGGACAGGACGAGTCCGGAAAAACCCAGCAGGATCAGGACGGCGATGCGGATGTCCACCACGGCCAGCATGATGAGGAAGGCCACGCCGGCGTTGGCCCCGAAAACGACGGGCATGGCCCGTTCCACGGTGACGGCCCCGGCGCCGATGAGGCTGGCCAGGAGCAGGGAGACCGCCGAGGTGGACTGGAAGATCAGCCCCGAGGCGATGCCGAGCCCGGCCCCGCCCAGGCGGCTTCGGGTCCACCGGAGGATCAGGGCGCGGAAGCGACGGCCGGCGATTTTCTTCACGCCCTGGCCGGTCATGCGCAGGCCGACGAAGAAAAGTCCCATGCCGCCGAGAAATCCGGCGATGACGCTCCACATGGAAGGCTACCTCATATTCCGTCGCATTCGGGGGGCCGGAGGCCGGCTGGCGGCGGTGCGCCGCGGGCATGCAGGGAGATTACGGGAGCTGTTCAAGAGGCGTCAAGGGAGACAGGGGACGCGCCTAGGTCCCTTGCGGCAAAGGTTTGCAAAGGCCGCTTCTCGTGAAGCCTCTCCGGGGATTCCGGCCGGGCGAAAGCCGTCAGGAACCGACGCTGCCCCTCGGCCAGCCGGCGCAGAAGCCAGATGCAGCGTTCATAAAGGCCCGTGAGATGCATGAAGCGCCATTGCTCGTCTGGAGTCATGCCGCCTTGCTCCCGCAGATAGCGGTCGCGCAGGCGTTCCATGACCGGCCCCTTGTCCAGCACCATGCGCATGAGGAGCTGCCAGTCCTCCTCCGCATCCTGGCAAAAGACGGTCGCGATCTGCTGCAGCAGCAGATCCAGGGCGTTGAGAAACATGTCGGTCAGCCGCGACATGGCGGCAGAGCCTCCCACTCCGCCCATTTCGTCCATGATTTTCAAGAGGGTGTCGTCCAGGGCACGGATGTTGGCCTGATTGGCCTGGAGCAGGGCCAGGGCATTGGCAATCTGACCGGCATGGCCCTTGGTCACCATGTCGAGGAGGCAGCCTTCGAGCTTTGTGGAGATCACACCCACGGACCGGTGCACGCCCTGCGGCGTGGCCTTCCTCTCCTTTTCCCCATCGACAAGGAAACCGGAGGGATACGTGGCAAGATGGCGCATGAGGCGGCCCTGCTCCCTGTTGATCAGCAGCAGTCCCGATTCGGGCGACACTTCGGAAATTTCCCTGGCATAGGCCAAGGTTTCGAGGCAATCCGCCGCGTCGGGACACAGACGGGCCAGCAGCCGGTAATAGGCGTCGTAGACGACGAGCAGCAGGGTCGCGGTCAGGAAATTGAAGGCGATGCCCACGGCGACGATCTGGCCGACCGGAGGCAGCCCGCAGCGTGCGGCGGCCCCCAGCAACAGGGGAAGGCCGGAGTACGTCTCGACCACGTACAAGGGTAGGAAAACGGACAGCCCGATGATGTTGAACAAGGCCTGCCCAAGGATGAGGCGTTTGCGCTCCCCGGTGAGATGGAACGTGTACATGCGGCTGAGCAGGCTCGATCCGAGCAGGCTTCCGAACATGACGGCCAAGGCCTCCTCCGGCGTCAGGATGCCCGAGGCCGTCAGGGTGGCCGACAAGATGGTCACGCCGTTGGAGCTTTGCAGCAGCATGCACCCGGCGATGCCCACGCTGAAAAACAGCGGCAGGGGTATCCAATCGTTGGCGAGGAACGCGCTGAACCAGGGCGCTTCCGTCAAAGGGGCCGCGCTGAGGCGTACGGTTTCGAGGCCAAAAAGCAGCAGGGCCGCGCCGAAGGCGATGGTCGCGCCATGCAGCAGACGGGTCGGCTTCTCAAAACTGATGATGATGCCTGTCAGGCCAAGCAGGACCATGACCAGGATCTTGACATCCAGAACGGCCATCAGCGACAGGCAGGATATGCCGGCGTTGGCCCCGAGAAGCAACGGCAGGGCCTGCCTGGCCTCGATGATGCCCGCGCCGACGAGGCTGGTCAGAAAGCCTGACAGGGCCGTGACGGACTGGAAAACGAACCCCGCGCCGCATCCCGTTACGGCCGCGCGCCAGGTTTTTTTCGTGTATCGCAGGAAAAGGTCACGAAAACGACGGCCAGCGATTCGCTTGGCCCCATCGCCAGTGAACTTGATGCCCATGAAGAAAAGGCCCATTCCACTAGAAAACCGCGCTATTTCCAGCCACATGACAATCCTCCGAAATGCGCCCGAGTCTTCCTTCGGGCGTATTCGATGCGGTGGAACATGAAGGCGAGGCGAATCCTGCCTGATCGCATACTTCCCGTCGTCGTGGCGGTTTGCGACGGCGGCATGACTTTTGGCGGCGAACGGTCGTCATTTGCATTGACGGGAACTTGTCGGGATCAGGGTGGCGGAAACGCGATGGTGCGGCGCGAGACCGATGGCAGGCCGGAAGCGGCGATCCGGTCGGGCACCGCGCGAAACTGTTTCCGGAATTCTGGCGACATAGCGACCTCGTTAATGATAATGATTTTTAATATCGATTAATGAAGACGGAACATGTTGGCAAGCGAAATGTCAAAGCCCGAAGGCACAAATCAAAAGGCCGCCGGCAGGCGCGCGGGCGGCTTTGGACGACAGGGCCGGGAGGCCGGGGCCTCGCCTCGAAAGGCATTTTCCGGACTTTTTTGGGGGACGGACCTCGGGCTTCGGCATGCGGCGTCAGGCGGGCGACCGGCCTCGGGAGAAGCCGGCCGCCCGACGAGAGCCCGCCTACCAGGCCACGGGCTTGGGGTTGATGTCGTCGAAGTCCATCTGATGCCAGTAGGGGTAGGGGGGAGTGCGCCGGCTGACGGCGTCGAGGCGGGCGCGCTGGTCGGCGGAAAGCTCCCAGCCCACGGCCCCGAGGTTTTGCCGCAATTGTTCCTCGTTTCGTGCGCCGATGACGAGATTGGCCACCGACGGCCGGCCGAGCAGCCAGTTGAGCGCCACCTGCGGGACAAGCCTGCCCGTCTCCTCGGCGATTTCCAGCAGGACGTCGACGATGGCGAAGAGCTGCTCGTCGTCCACGGGAGGGCCGCCCACGGCTCCGCCGGACTGGATGCGGCCTTCCACCGGGGGGGCGCCGCGCTTGATCTTTCCGGTCAGCCTGCCCCAGCCCAGGGGGCTCCAGACCATGAGCCCCAGTCCCTGGTCCAGGGCCAGGGGCATGAGCTCCCATTCGTAGTCGCGGGCAAGCAGCGAATAGTTGCCCTGGTAGGCCACGTAGCGTCCCAGGCCGTACTTCTCGGACACGGCCAGGGACTTCATGACGTGCCAGCCCGAGAAGTTGGAGCAGCCGATGTAGCGGATCTTGCCGGCGGTGATGAGGTCGTCGAGCGTCCGCAGGGTCTCCTCGACAGGCGTGCGGGCATCGAAGCCGTGCATGAAGTACAGGTCGATGCAGTCCGTGCCGAGCCGTTTCAGGCTGGCCTCGCAGGCCAGGGTCAAGTGGCGGCGCGAGGAACCCCGGTCGTTGGGTCCCGGGCCCATGGGAAAGGTGGCCTTGGAGGCGATGAGGGCCTGGTCGCGGCGGCCGGCCAGGGCCTTGCCCAGGATGATTTCGGATTGCCCCTCCGAATAGATGTCCGCCGTGTCGAAGAAATTGACCCCGGCTTCGAGGCAGACGGAGACGAGCCGCGTGGCCTCGTCCACGTCGGTCTGTCCCCAGCGTTTGAAAAATTCGTTGGAGCCGCCGAAAGTGCCCGTGCCGAAGCTCAAGACCGGAACATGCAGCCCTGAACGTCCGAGTTGCCGGAATTCCATGTCTTACTCCTTGTTCTGTACGGAAGTATGCTCCCCAAGCCTCTCTGGAAGGCCTCGACGGACCGGTCCCATGGCGGGGAATAGGAGGAGCATACGCCAAGACGGCAAGGGGAACCAGTCCCCGTCGGAACTTCCTTGTGGGAACGGCAGGCGGGTGCGGAGGGAGACATCGCAAAAAAGCCGCCCGCGCAGGGGGCGCGGGCGGCTTCGGGGTCGGACAGGGTCGGGCGTCTAAGCCCGGCTGAAATGCCGGTACTTGATGCGGTGGGGAATGTCGGCGTCCGCGCCCAGGCGGGCCTTGCGGTCGGCCTCGTACTCGGTGAAGTTGCCGTCGAAGAACACGGCCTGGCTTTCGCCCTCGAAGGCCAGGATATGGGTGGCCACGCGGTCCAGGAACCAGCGGTCGTGGCTTATGACCAGGGCCGAGCCGGCGAAGGAGAGCAGGGCCTCCTCCAGGGCGCGCAGGGTGTTGACGTCCAGGTCGTTGGTCGGTTCGTCGAGCAGCAGCACGTTGGCCCCGCTTTTGAGCATCAGCGCCAGGTGCAGGCGGTTCTTCTCGCCGCCCGAGAGCACCTTGACCTTCTTCTGCTGGTCCTGGCCGGTGAAGTTGAACCGGGCCACGTAGGCCCGGGCGTTGACGTCCTTGGTCCCGAGCCGGATGGTGTCGTAGCCCTCGCCCACGGCCTCGAACACGCTTTTTTCCGGGTCGAGGCTCTCGCGGTTCTGGTCCACGTAGGCGAGCTGCACGGTGTCGCCGAGCTTGACGGTGCCGGCGTCGGGCGCGTCCTGGCCGGTGACCAGTCGAAACAGCGTGGTCTTGCCCGCGCCGTTGGGGCCGATGATGCCGACGATGGCCCCGCGCGGCACGGTGATGGACAGGTTTTCGAAAAGCAGCCGGTCGTCGAAGGCCTTGGCCAGCCCCTCGATCTCGATGACGTTCTTGCCCAGCCGCGGTCCGGGTGGGATGTAGATCTCCAGGTCCTTGGCCAGGCGCTCGGATTCCTGGGAGACCAGGGACTCGTAGGCGCTGATGCGGGCCTTGGACTTGGCGTGGCGGCCGTGCGGGGACATGCGCACCCATTCGAGCTCCCGGGCCAGGGTCTTCTGGCGTTCGCTCTCGGACTTTTCCTCCTGGCGCAGGCGCTCCTGCTTCTGCTCCAGCCACGAGGAGTAGTTGCCCTTCCAGGGGATGCCCCGGCCGCGGTCGAGCTCCAGGATCCAGCCGGCCACGTTGTCCAGGAAGTAGCGGTCGTGGGTGACGGCGATGACGGTTCCGGGATAGCCGTGGAGGAAATGCTCCATCCAGGCAACCGTCTCGGCGTCCAGGTGGTTGGTGGGCTCGTCCAGGAGCATGATGTCGGGCTTTTGCAGGAACAGCCGGCACAAGGCCACGCGGCGGCGCTCGCCGCCGGAGAGCACGGACACCGGAGTGTCCGCCGGCGGGCAGCGCAGGGCGTCCATGGCCATCTCCAGCCGGCTGTCGAGCTCCCAGGCGTCGCAGGCGTCGAGCTTCTCCTGGACCTCGCCCTGGCGCTCGATGAGCGCGTTCATGGCGTCGTCGTCCATGGGCTCGGCGAACTTCGCGTTGATCTCCTCGAATTCCTTGAGCAGGGCCACGGTCTCGGCCACGCCTTCCTCGACCACCTCGCGCACGGTCTTTTGCACGTCGACCAGCGGGTCCTGCTCCAGGTAGCCGATGGTATGCCCCGGGGTGAGCACGGTCTCGCCCTGGAAGTCCTTGTCCACGCCGGCGAGGATTTTAAGAAGCGTGGATTTGCCGGAGCCGTTTAAGCCCAGCACGCCGATTTTCGCGCCGTAGAAATAGGACAGGGAGATGTCCTTGATGATGGGCTTCTTGTCGTGGAACTTGCTGACCCGGATCATCGAATAGATAATCTTATTGGGCTCGGCGGCCATGAAACCTCCAGATGCTGACTTGATCGGCGCGGCCGGACCCGGCCGCCGCCAACGTGTATGGCAAAAAAAACCGGACAAACGCAAGCGGCCCTCCGCATCCGGCCGAGGGGTCGGAGGGAAGGCCGCCTGCCGTGCGTCGCCGGAACGTTCCGGCGGCGTGCGTGTTATTTCTTCTTGCGGGCCATGGCTTCCTGGAGCTTGTCGCCAAGCAGGCCGAATCCGCTGCCGCTGGCCGCGGAAGCCTTTTCCTTCTTGACGTAATGCTTCCAGTCGTCGTTTTCGCGCTCGCGTTCGCGCCTGCCGCCGCCGTCCCGGACTTCCCGCTCCTTGGTGCCGCCGACCGGGCCCAGGGTGATTTTGCGCTTCTCGGCGTCGATCTCGGACACGATGACCGAGACGGTGTCGCCGGGCTTGACCTTGTCGTAGGCCGCCGGCTCCAGGGCGTCGCGCAGCTTGGAGGCCGGGAGCAGGCCCGTCACGCCCGGGGCCAGGTTGACGAACAGGCCGTATTGCTGCCGGTTTTCCACCACGCCCTCGACGGTGGAATCGAGGACGAAGGTCTCGGGCACCTTTTCCCAGGGATCGCCGGCCACTTCCTTGAGGCTCAAGGAAATGCGGCGCTTGGCCAGGTCGATGTCCTTGATGGCCACGGTGACGGCCTCGCCCGGGCTGACCACATCGCCAGGCTTGGCCACGCGCCGGGTGTGGCTCAATTCGCTGACGTGGATAAGGCCTTCGATGCCCGGGGCGAGCTCGACGAAAGCGCCGAAATCGGCCAGCCGCGTGATTTTGCCCTCCACCTTGTCGCCGGCGGCGAACTTCTCGCTCACCGAATCCCAGGGATCGGGGCCGGCCTGCTTGATGGACAGCGAAATGCGGGGACGGCCCTTCTTGTCGCGGTCGAAGGAGAGCACCTTGACCGTCACGGCCTGGCCCATGGCGACGGCGTCCTCGGCCTTCTCGGCCCGGGACCAGGACAGCTCGGACAGGTGGACGAGCCCTTCCAGACCCGGGGCCACCTCCACGAACGCGCCGAAGGCGGCGAAGCGGGCGACCACGCCGGGAATGACGTCGCCGGGCTGCACGGATTCCATGAAGCGCAGCTCGGACTCGGCCCGTTCCTGCTCCTGGAGCTTGCGCCGGGAGACGACGATGTTCTTGCCGTCGCGCTCGAAGGTGGTGATGGCGAAGCTGTAGGTCTGGCCCACGTGGACTTCGGGGTTTTCCGTGAAGGCCACGTCGATCTGGCTGACCGGACAGAAGGCCCGGCGGTGGAGGATATCCACGTCGAAGCCTCCTTTGCGCGAGGCCGTGACCTTGCCTTCCACGGGCAGCCCGGCCTCGAAGGCCGCGTGCAGGGCCTCCGCCCCGCCCTGTCCCGAAAGGGCCTTGGACAGCGCAACCTCGTCGCCGCGCAGCGAAACGACGTACAGGGAGACCGTCTCGCCTTCGGCGATGGTCAGCTCGCCGTTTTCATCGAGAAACTCCGCCTTGTCGGCCACGCCGTCGAGCTTGGTCCCGGTGTCGACCACGATGGTGGCCTCCGTAACCGCGATGACGGGTCCGGTGATGCGGTCGCCAACGCTGATTTCGCCGCCACGTTCGGCCAGGGAGGCCTCCATGAGCGCGGCGAATTCGCCTTCAGCCGGCATGTCCTTGTTGTCCGGCGTCTTGTCTGCCATGATCGCTCCGAAAAAAAGGGGGTGTGATTTGGGCGCGAACGCGCCGGGGCGCACTGTAGCGCAGCGGCTGTCCTTGTCAAATGCGAAAAAGGCCCTATTCTAGGAAAACTTTCTGCGCAGGGCGTTTTTGGAGGCCCCATGGACCCAGTCACGCATATCGCGGCCGGCGTGCTCATCGGCCAGGCCGCCAAGGACAAGTTTCCCGCCGGCCGGGCGCTCGTGCCCCTGGCCGCCTTCGCCGCCTGGATGCCCGACGTGGACAACGTGGTCGGGCTTTTCGGCGCGGAAGCCTACATGCGCTACCACCGCGGCTACACGCACTCCCTGCTCGGCGGGGCGCTTTTGGCTTGGCTCTTGGCCATCGTCGTCCACCGCTTCTGGCGCGCGGCCAAGACGGGCCGGCTTTTCACGCTCTTTTACCTCGGCGTGCTCTCCCACCTCTTTCTCGATTGCATCACGAGCTACGGCACCGGCGTCTTTCTGCCCTTTTCCGACGCGCGCATCTCCTTCGCCTCGGTCTTCATCATCGACCCGGTCTACACCCTGGCGCTTCTGGCGCTCATCGCGGCAAGCTTCCTCCGGCCGGCCTCGCGAAAGGCCTTCGCCGTGGCCGGACTGGCCGTCATGCTGGCCTGGCCGGCGCTCGGCTACGGTGTGCGCGTCTTCGTCGGGAAGCGCGCCGGGGAGCTGCTGGCTGCCCAGGGGCAACACGTGGGCGCGCTGCACGTGCAGCCCGACGCCTTCGCGCCCCTGTGGTGGAAGGTGGTGGCCGAGGAGGGCGATGACTATGTCATGACGGGCCTGAACCTGGCCCATCCGGACGCGCTCCTGCCCGAGCGCCGCTTCCAGAAGGCCGGCCGCGACGAGCTCGAGGCACTGGGCCGGGCCGCCCCGGTCTTTTCCCAGTACGTCTGGTTCACGGATTTCCCGGTAAAAACGGCCGCGTCCACGCCCGACGGCGCCACCCTGACCTTCCAGGACCTGCGGTTCATGGCCGTCAATCCCTTGGTGGCCAAGGTCCGGGGCGACATCGTGCCCTTTACGCTCACGGCCTATCTCGATCCGACCGGACACCTCGTGCGGGCGCTTTTTTCCCAGGTGGGCAAGGCCGAAGTGATCCTGCCCAGGCCCGGGCCGAGCGGCCCGGGCCTCGCCCAGGCCGCCGGCCGGAGCTGATCCGGCCGGCCCGTCCGGATCGTCACCTCGGTTCCAGCGGCACCCGGATCTCGGTGAGCAGCGCCTCCGGCGGCGTGGACTTGGGGTCGTTCAGGTAGACCTCCATGCTCGGCCCCGAGGCGAATTCACGCCCCGAATCCGGTCCCCACACGCCGCAAAGCCAGGCGTAGGCTCCGGCCAAATTCGTGTAAGGACCCTTGACCACGGCCGTGGCGTAGTCGCCGTCGCCGATGACCGCCACGGGCAACTCGGGCGTGCCGGCGAAGCCCTCGGGCGCGGTCAGGCAGGCGTCGTAGCGGATCTTGTCCGGCGGCGTGATGCGCGGGTCGTCGTGCCCCACGCCGAGAAAAAGGGTGTCCGGCCCGAAAAGCCCGAGCCGGCCGGCCAATCCGCACAGCTTGTCCCAAGCCGCCCCGCACTGGTCGTACGGGCCCACATGGCGCACGAGCGCCACGCGAAGCGGCGGCACGCGTTTGATCGTCACCGTAAGTTCCATGATGTCTTCCTTCTCCATGACAGGGGGGAGCAGTTCCTTGAGGTCCCGGGGGCGCGACCGCTCCCGGAACGCCTCTCGCCAACCGGAGGGCGGCAGGCCGTAGGCGGCGCGAAAAGCCCGACTGAAGGCCTCCGGCGCTTCGAACCCGGCCGCCAGCGCCACCTCCGTCACCGGACGCTCGCCGTAGGCCAGCCGGTGCGCCGCCCGGGCCAACCGCAGCCGGCGCAGGCAGGCGCCCACGCTTTCCCCGGTCATGCCCGTGAAGATGCGGTGGAAATGGTAGGGCGAGAAATGGGCCGCCCGGGCGATGTCGGCCAGGGACAGCTCCCCGTCCAGTCCCGCCTCCATGGCCCGCATGGCCAGTTCGATCCGCCGTTGCCAATCCTTTCTCGTTTCCTCGCTCATCTTCCCTCCGCCCCCTGTCTAGGCGCGAACCCGGCTCGCCGCCTGACGATTTTTGCGCATTTCCGCGTCCATGTTTTTGTTTAATCGTATCAAAGCAAAAAATTATTGTTGAACAATAATTTTTTTACGATTATCAAGTCAGCAACCGGACGGTGCCGGCTTTGGCGACGTCCCCGGCGGGCCAGGGCGGTCCGCCCCTTGACAGGCGAAGGAGTTGCTGCATGAAATCCTTTCTCGCTGTGTTCGTGATGGTCGCGATCCTGGCCGGTTGCGCCAAGACCGTGTCCACAAGCCTGGTGACCGGCGAAGGTCCCGTCGCGGGCCGGCAGTTCGGCAAGACCGCCGTCCTGGTCTGGTTCGCCTTCGAGACCCGGGACGCCAAGGGGAAAGACAAGGCGGACAAGCTCCGGGAGATCGTCATGGCCCGGTTCGCCGCGCTGCCGGGGGCAAGCCTCGACGACGCCGACGCCCTGGCCAGGGCCGTGGCCCCGCGTGCCTGGCGCGACGCCAGCGACGTGGAACTGCTGGCCGCGGCCCGCGGCGCGGGCCTGGACAGCGTGGCCCTGGTCGAGGTGGCCGCCTGCGGCGGCGAATTGGGCATCGGGCTCACCCCGCTGCCGGTCTGGTCCGTGGTCACGCGGTTTTCCTACCGGCTGCGCCTTCTCGACGTCAAAACCGGAACCCTCGTGCAAAGCGCCATGCGCGGCAAGGAATCCGGCGGCCCCTACACCGTGCGGGGGATCGACGCCCTGCTGCGCGAATTCGACGCGGACCTGGCCTCGCTGCTCACGTTTGCGCCCCTGCAAGCGAACCTGGAAACGCATTGAGCCTGGAGAACGCCATGGAAACAAAAAACAACCTCGACGGAATCAAAAAGTTGGGAGCCGCCCTGGAGCGCGTCTGCCTCGTCGCCGCCGTGGCCGTGACGCCGCTGACCGCCGCATATTGGACCGTCTTCGACGCCTTGCCGGCGGACATGACCGCCGCGGCGGCGCGCCAGGCCGCCTCGCCGGAGCTTCCGGCCTGGGTCCGGGCGCTGTGCTTCCTGGCCGCCATGGTCCCGGCCACGGCCTTCATGATCACCTTGCTGCGGCTGCGCGACCTCTTCGCCCTCTACAAGACGGGCAGCATCTTCAGCCTGGCCAATGTGGTCTGCTTCCGCTCCCTGTCCCGGGCGCTTTTGTGGTGGGCCGCGGCCGCGATCCTGTACACGCCGCTGCACGGCCTGACGGTCAGCGCCGCCAACCCGCCCGGCCGCCACATCCTGGCCCTCGGCATCGGGACCAACGAGTTGGCGCTCTTATTCGTCGCCGCCATCGCAGTGGTCATCTCCCGCGTCATGGACGAGGCGCGCCGCCTGGACGAAGAATGCGCCCTGACTGTATAGGGCGGCCATGGCGATCGTCATCACCCTGGACGTGATGCTGGCCCGGCGCAAGATGGCTTCCAAGGACCTGGCCGAGGCCGTGGGC
>NZ_JARKOZ010000071.1 GCF_029978005.1 Solidesulfovibrio sp.
CGTGCTGGCCGGCTTTGCGGCCTGCGGGTCCGGGCCAATTCCCTGACCACACCGACCGACGCTTCGCCGCCCGACGTTCCCGCATCTCCCCCACCCGCCCCCTCGAGGGGGTCCGGGGGGCATCATGCCCCCCGGCCGCCGGAGGCATTGCATTCTCTCCTTCCTTCCCCCCTCAAAAGAACTTCACAGGCGGCATGTCCCGGGGCGGAATGGCCAGGGGCCGGGCCGCGCGGCGGCCGAGCAGCAAGGCGGCGTGGCCCTTGCGCCCTTCCGGGATGCCGAGCATGCGCCCCAGGGGCGGATGGGCGTCCAGGGCGAAGATGAGGTAGCCGCACCAGCAGGCCCCGTAGCCGGCGGCCGCGGCCGCGATCTCCAGCCACGCCCCGGCGATGGCCGCGTCCAGGGCCGGGGTAATGCCGGCGTCCGGGGCGTGGGCCACGACCACATGGGGCGCGCCGCGAAAGATGACGTCCTTGCCCTTGGCCGCCGCCCGGGCCGCGCCGGCCAGGTGCAGGTCCCCGGCCCGGTCGCTTTTGGCCGCGACCTCCAGCCCGATCCAGTCGAGTACGCCGCGACGGGCCACGTCCATGCGCGCCGGGCCATCCACGACCACGTAGCCGACATCCCGGGCGTTGTGGCCGGTGGGGGCGTGGCGCACGGCCTCAATGAGCTTGAGGATTTCCTCGCGGGCCAGGGGCGCGGGGTCGTAGTTGCGGCAGGAGCGCCGGCTCATGAGCAGGTGGCGCAGGCCGGCGAAATCCGGCAGCCGCTTGCGGTCGATGGGCTCGAAATCCCCGGCCGGGAGCAACTCATTGACGAAGGCCCCGGTCGGGCAGGCCACCACGCAGTGGCCGCAACGGATGCAGTGGGCCTCGCGGCCGGCGAGCGGTTCGGGCCGGTCCCCTTCCCTCGCCTGGCGCACGAGGCTGGCCGGACAGGCGGCCGCGCACAGGCCGCAACCGGTGCAGGCCTCGCTTATGGTGAAAAGCGGCATCACTTCCCTTCCTTGTTGGCTGACGGCAGGCCGCCGAAGCGGGCGTTGATGACGGAGAGCGCCTGCTCCTCCCGTTCGACGTAGAGTTCCGGGGCGAACAGGGCCTTGTGCCCCCCGACCACGTGGCGCAGGCAGGAGGCCAGCGGCACGTGGCCGAAGGTGTGCCCCTGGCGGACCATGTCCCCGAACCAGGCCACGCCGATGTCGAGGACCCCCTGTCCGGTCTCGGGGTTGCCCATGTCCACGTAGGCCCCGAAGGGCCGGGCCGGGCCTTGGGGGCAGGTGGCCGGACGGACCTTGGCCATGTTGAGCAGGCAGCAGTATTCGTTGAGCCGGCATTCCGGCAGGGGCCAGGGATGCTCGACGAGCTCCCGGGTCGGCTCCTCGGTGTAGCGCCGCCGGTAGATGGCCGGGTCCAGGGTCTCGTAGAGCCCGCGCAGGGTCTGGAAATCGGGCCGATAGTCCCGGTAGCGCCCGGGACCGCAATGGCCGAGGTATTTGGCCGGGCACAGCCAGCACTGCCCCACTTCGCCCACGCCGGCGTGGTCGCCGAGGCTGCCGAGCAGCAGGCCCACGGCGTCGCCGATGAATTCGCAGTCGTTGTGCACGAGGAGCAGGTAGTTCTTGTCCGTGCGCTCGAAGGCGTACTGGTAGCGCAGGCTGTGGCGGTAGGCCTCGTCGCCCAGGCGCGCGGCGTTCACGGGATAGCGCCAGTTCATGTGGCGTGGCCGGAAATGGACGAGCCGGTCGCCCAGCAGGGCCAGGAGGTCGGCGTGGGCGAAGAGCGAATTGACCATGTCCGGCTCTTCGATGAAGTAGATCTTGTCGATGAACCGGCCGCTCTCGGCCAGCAGGGACAGCAGCGTCAGGGCCGTTTGCGCCGGTTTGCCGAAGACGTTGATCGCCACGTCCACGATGCGGGTCTTGTGCGCCATGCCTTGTCCTGCTTCCTTTTCGCGTAACGCCGTAGCCCAAGCTGTCCTGCCGGGCAAGCCCGTCAGGGAGCCGGCACAAGCCGCAGTTTGCGGAAAAAAAGCGCCATGGGCCGCAGGTCCGTGGGCGCGAAAGACGTCTTGCCCTGGTTCCAGTCGCCGTAGGCGATGGCCACGGCGTTCGTTCCCTTGCGACCGTTAATGGGCAGGCGCAGGCTTTTGACGGCGTCGGCGGCCATGTCGCTCACGACGGCGAGGACCTCGCCATTGGCGGCGACGGCCAGGCTCTGGCCGGGGATGACGTTGGCGAAGTCGCACTCGAGGATGTAGCGGCCGTCCCGGGGCAGCTCGAAGCGCAACTCGCTTTTGGGGCCAAGACCCCAGCGCCAGAGGTTGGCCTCGTTGTGCTCGATCTTGCCCAGTCCCTCCTCGCGCACGGCCAGCCCCGGGGAGTCGAAAAGGCCCACGGGCGCGATCTCGAGGTCGAAGCCCCGGAAGGCGGCGGTTTCGAGGTTGCCGCCCGGGTAGCGGGCCGTATAGGGGGCGCATACGGTCGTCAGGCGCAGGGCCAGCCGCCTGTACGGCCGGTCGCGCACGATGTTCACCGTCCGGCTGCCGGCCGGGTCCGGGCCGGTGGAGGTGAAAAGCGGCGCCGGCTCCTCGTCGTCGAAGACTGCGGAAAAGGCCATGGTGCTGCCCTTTCCCTCGTTCTTGTATTCGATGACCCACTGGAGAAGTTGGGGCGCGTCGCCGGCGGCGTTTTCCAGGCGGTATTCGAGGCTGGCCGGCCGGTCGTTCTCCGTGGCCAGGGCCTCGCCGCCCCAGTAGGGGTTGACGGTCATCCGGGCAAACGACGCTGCCTGGCGGTAGAAATCGGGAAAGGCCGCCCGGCGACGCAGATGAAACGGCACGGCGTCGACGACAGGCGCGGGCTCGCGGCGGATGGGCAGTTCGTACAGCCTGGCATTGAGCACCTGCTCGACCTTGTCGATGGGCCCCACGGCGGCGACGAACTCGGCCTCGGTTTTCCCCAGGTGCCCCCAGGTGTTGTAGGGCGCAAAGAAGGTGAGCGCGAAGTCGCCCGAGGATGCGCCCAGGTGCTGGACCTTGAAGGGATTTTCCGAGGTGAACCGGTCCAGGTACCAGGACACGGCGTTGACCGTGCCCGGGTCCGAGGAGGCCACCACCTGGCCGGGCCGCAGCCGCCAGGCCAGCTCCCGGGCCATGGGCTTGAAGTCCGTGACGAAGACCGGGTGGCGGTAGCTCGTGGCCTCGTAGTAGGCCTCGGGATGGCCGAAAACGACGCCTGCCGTCCCCAGGGCGGCCAGGGCCAGGGCCAAGGGCAAGGCCAGCCACTGCCTGGGCAGGAGCCGGGCGGCCTGACCGGCGAAGAGCGCCGCCGGCACGGTCATGTACAGGAAATGGCGCGGCGAGAAGTAGGCGGTCTTTCGCATGCAGAAGAGCACGGCCGCCGGCACGACGACCAGCAGCAGGCAGGCGGCCAGTTCCCGGGGGACGCGCCTGGCCATGGCCACGGCCCCGGCCAGGACCAGCGCGCCCATGGCCAGGCGCATGGCCGCGTCGTCGTGGCTCCACAGCACCATGGCCGCGTATTCGGCGATGAGCCGGCCGATGGCGGCGAAGCCGGCCTTGTCGGAAAAAATCGACAGCGTGGTTTGGCTCGGCAGGAAGAAAAAGAAAAAGACCGGCGCGGCCACGGCCAGGGTGGCCCCGGCGAAGGCGGCCAGCTGCCCGGTGGTCGTGCCCCGCCCGCCCGGCCGCCAGGACAGGAGGAGCACCACGCCCTCGGCGAAGGCGATCTGAAAGGTGAAGTAGTGCAGGAGGAAAAGCACGGCGTTGACGGCGGCGAGCCGCCACAGGTCGTCCCACTGGGGCCGGCGCAAAAAGCGCAGCAGGAAGTACAGGGAGAAGATGAAGAGGAGCGTCAGGATGGCGTAGGGCCGCACCTGGCGCACGTGCCAGACCTGCATGGCGCTGCCGGCCAGGAATCCGGCCGCGACCAGGCCCGTGGGCCGGTCGTAGAGGTCGGAAAAAAGCCGCCAGCAGGCGTAGATCGCGGCCAGCCCGCACAGGGCCGAGGGCAGGCGCAGGGCGAAATCCGACGTGCCGGCCGCTTCCACCAGCTTGATAAAGAGGTGGTAGAGCGGCGGATGCATCTCGCAGTGGCGGACGAAGTCGAGGATGTAGGCGACCGGAAACCGGGCCGTCAGCGGCACGAGGATCTCGTCCCACCACATGGACGGCACGCCCAGGTGGTACAGGCGCGTCCAGGCGGCGAGGCCGAGGATCGCCCACAGCGTCACACGCCAGGGCCAGGGCGCGGCGGTCGGGGGCGAGGCCGGGGATGGTGTGGTCGGCTGGGGCATGCGCGTTACAAATGGTCCCGGGGCGCGCCCGGAGCCGGCCTTGCCTGACGGGTGATCGAAAAAAGCGACGGTCGCGAAACAAACGCCGCCGCCCGGCCAGGGCCGGCGGCTCGATGCGGGCGGCCCGGACTAGATCCGATCGCTCCCGGCGTGCTCCCCTTCCTTGGCGTGCTCCACGGACTGCTGGGTGCGGGTGGCTTCCAGGCGCTTGACGAAGGCGTCGCGGCATTCGTAGCTGCAAAAAGCGTAGACCTTGTCGCCGTCGCGGGCGCGGATGTCGGCGTCGGCCGGCACGTAGGTGCCGCACACGGGGTCCTTGACCATCTCGCCGGTGGCGGCCATGCGCCTTTTCGTTTCGGCTTCCTTGTCCTTCTTGCGGCCCCGGTCGCCCATGAAAAGCTTGTATAAAATGAAGGCCGCCACGATCAGTATGAGCCAACGGTACATAATTGCTTCCCTCTCCCTTGCGGGGGCTGTCAGTCGCCGGTTTCTAGGCTATTTCCGGAGATTTTGAAAGGGATTTTCGAAAGGGCCTCGGCCACGGTTCCGCCCTGCCCGTCCGGGATGACGGCATGGGGCGCGATGTCGGCCAGGGGAACCAGGACGAAGGCGCGCTCGCGCAGCCGGGGATGGGGCACGGTCAAGTCCGGTTCGTCGATGCGCCGGTCCCCGTAGAGCAGGATGTCGAGGTCGAGGGTGCGCGGTCCGTAGCGCCTGTCCGTGCGCACCCGGCCAAGCGCCGCCTCGATTTCCCAAAGTGTGGCGAGCAGCCGTCCGGGCGACCAGTCCGGCCCCAGTTCCAGGGCCACGACCTGGTTCAGGTAACGCGGCTGGTCGGCGTCGCCCCAGGGTGGGGTCTCGTAGACGGGGCTTGCGGCGACGAGCCGCGCCCCCGCGAGCGCGCCGAGGCGCTCGCGGGCGGCGCGAAGCGTGGCCTGCCTGTCCCCGAGGTTGGACCCGAGTCCCAGGTAGGCCGTTACCAATGTCGCGTCCGCAAAATGCGTGCCCGCATATTTCACAGACAACTTGCCTGACGAATTCTCTTTTTCTTAAAAAATACTATCGTATTTTTTAAGGTGCTAGACCTTGCTGGCGATGCGAGACAGCGCCTCCTCCATGCGGGCCACGGGCACCGTCATGGCGATGCGGAAATAGCCTTCCCCGGGCGCGCCGAAGCCGTTGCCCGGCGTGACCACCACGCCCGTCTCCTGGAGCACGCGGGTGACGAAGGCGGCCGAGGTCTGGCCGGCCGGCACCTTGCACCAGAGGTAGAAGGAGGCCTTGGGCGTGCGGCAACTGATGCCCATCTTGGACAGGGCGGCCACGGCCACGTCGCGGCGCTCCTTGTACACGGCCCGGAACTTCTCGGCGTAGGGCTCGCCCTGCTGCAGGGCGGCGATGCCCGCCTCCTGCACGGCCTGGAAGATGCCCGAATCCACGTTCTCCTTGATCTTGCCCAGGCCCTTGACCAGACCGGCGTTGCCCACGGCCATGCCGATGCGCCAGCCCGTCATGTTGTAGGTCTTGGACAGGGAGTGGAACTCGATGGCCACGTCGCGCGCGCCGTCGATCTCCAGGATGGAAAGGGGCTTGTCGGCCGGGTCGTAGTACATCTCGGTGTAGGCGGCGTCCGAGACGACGATGGTGTCCGTTTCCCGGGCCTTGGCCACCAGCTTTTCGTAGAAGGAGCGCGGGGCCGTGGCCGAGGTGGGGTTGTTGGGGTAGTTGACGAAGATCATCTTGGCCCGAGCCCATTCGGCGTCGGTCACGGCGTCGAGGTCGGGCAGGAAGTCGTTCTGTTCGAGCAGCGGCAGGTTTTTGACCTCGCCGCCGCAAAAGCCCGTGGCCACGGGATAGACCGGGTAGTTGGGCGGGCACACCAGCACGAGGTCGCCGGGGTTGACGTAGGCCAGGGGGAAATGGGCGATGCCTTCCTTGGAGCCGATGAGGCTGACCACTTCGGACTGGGGGGCGAGGGAGACGCCGAAGCGGGCCTTGTACCAGTCGGCCACGGCGGCGCGGAAGGCCAGCAGCCCCACGTAGTCCGGGTACTGGTGGTTGGCCGGCTTTTTCGCCGCCTCGCACAGGGCCTCGACGATGAAGTCCGGAGTGGGCATGTCGGGGTCGCCGATGCCGAGCGAAATGATGTCCACGCCGCGGGCCCGGACCTGGGCCTTGACGCGGTCGATTTCGGCGAAAAGATATGGAGGCAGCGCGGCCAGGCGATCGGCCATGGGAAAATCGGTCATGGATGGAGGCTCCTTTGGCGTGTCTCGCCCTTGCGGGCTTTGGGCGCACGACACTAATGACGAGCAAATGCCCCTGTCAAGACGCGCGCCGCGACCCGGGTCGGGGAAAAGCCGGCGTTGAAGCCCGGGGCGAATCGTGTCAGTGTGGCGGCCGCGCGCACCATGAGCACGGAACAAACGCCTTTCTCCCCTGCCCCGACCCACCCCTGGGTGGAACGCTACCTGGAACACCTGATCGTGGCCAAGGGGCTCTCCGAGCATTCCATTGCCGCCTATTCTACCGACATCACAAGTTTTTTGATTTTCTTAAACAGCCACGACGCGCGCCTGGAAGGCGTCACCGACGACACGCTCTTCCTCTACCTGGTGCACCTGCGCTCCCGGGGCCTGGCCAGCCGCTCCCTGGCCCGCCACCTCTCGGCCCTGCGCGGCTTTTTCGCCTTTGCCGCGGACGAGTCCTGGCTGCCCGAATCCCCGGCGGCGCTGATCGAAAACCCCAAGCTGCCGCGCCTGCTCCCGGACGTGCTCTCCAGGGAGCAGGTCGAAAAGCTCCTGGACGCGCCGGACACGGACACGCCGCTGGGGTTTCGCGACCGGACCATGCTGGAGCTGCTTTACGCCGCCGGGCTTCGCGTCTCGGAACTGGTGGGCCTGCGCCTGGGGGACTACGACGCCCAGGCCGGGCTCCTGCGCGTCTTCGGCAAGGGGGCCAAGGAGCGCCTGACCCCCATCCACGCCCTGGCCCGGGAGTTTCTCGCCACGTATCTCCAGACCGTCCGCGGGGCCTTTCACCCGCGCGAGCAGTTCGTCTTCCTCAACCGCTCCGGCAAGGGCCTCACCCGGCAGGCCGTGTGGAAGGGCATCAAGCGCCATGCCCTGGCCGCCGGCATCCCGGACACCATCTCGCCCCACAGCCTGCGCCACTCCTTCGCCACGCACCTGCTCGAAGGCGGGGCCGACCTGCGCACCGTGCAGACCCTGCTCGGCCATGCCGACATCAGCGCCACGGAAATCTACACCCATGTCCAGGCGGCCCGCCTCCTGGCCGTGCACCGCGCCCATCACCCCCGGTCCGGGCCGTCCAAACCGGCGGATGAGGACGAAAAGGGGTAAGGTGAAGATGGGGATGGGGATGGGGATGGAAAGCGCCTCCGGCGGCCAGGAGGGGCGACGGCCCCTCCTGGACCTCCCGAAGGGGGAGACGTATGTGCAAGCGTAACTCTATTTGGTTAAAGCGAATTCTCCAAAAACTTCAAGAAGAACTTTACTTATGAGTTTTCCTCCGAAACCGCCGCTGCAACAAGCCCCGGTCATCATCACCGGACACGCCAACGCCGACTTCGACTGCCTGGCCGCCATCATCGCCGCCGGCAAGCTCTATCCCGGCGCGACCCTCATCTTCCCGGGCAGCCAGGAGAAAAACCTGCGCCATTTCTTCATTCAAAGCGCGACGTATCTGTTCAACTTCAAGAACTTCAAGGACATCGACCCGGAGAGCGTGCATACCCTGATCCTGGTGGACACCCGCCAGCGCTCCCGCGTGCCCCACATCGAGCCGGTCTTCGCCAACGAGAACCTCGTCATCCACTGCTACGACCACCACCCGGACACGGACGAGGACGTGCCGGCGGCCACCAGCGTGGTGAAGCCCTGGGGCTCGACCACGGCCATCCTCATGGAACGCATCATGGCCGAGGACCTGCCCCTGACCACGGACGAGGCCACCATCCTGGGGCTCGGCATCTACGAGGACACGGGTTCCTTCACCTTCGCCTCCACCACCGAGCACGACCTGGCCGCCGCCGCCTGGCTGCGCTCGCGGGGCATGGACGTGGGCGTCATCGCCGACCTCATGACGCGCGAGCTCTCCTCGGAGCAGATCACCATCATGAGCCAGCTCATCGAGTCGGCCCAGACCCACGACATCAACGGCGTGGAGGTGGTCATCGCCGAGGCCACCAGCGACCAGTACATCGGCGACTTCGCCCTGCTCGTGCACAAGTTTCTGGATATGGAAAACCTGCGCGTGCTCTTCGCCATCGGCCTGATGAACGACCGGGTGCACCTGGTGGCGCGCTCACGCAGCCCTGACGTGGACGTAGGCAGGATCTGCGCCTCCCTCGGCGGCGGCGGCCACCCCTACGCCGCTTCGGCCTCCATCAAGAACCGCACGCTCACCCAAGTGCGCGAGGAGCTCTTCGGGCTGCTCTATTCCCAGGTCAACCCGCAGATCCTCGTGCGCCAGCTCATGAGCAAGCCGGCCGTGTCCATCGAGGAGACCTCCACCATGCGCCGGGCCGAGGAGATCATGACCCGCTACGGCCTCAAAGCCCTGCCCGTGGTCGTGGGCAAGGGCAACCGCCGCTGCGTGGGCGTCATCGAACACGACATCATGGACAAGGCCATCAACCACGGCCTGGGCGACGTGCCGGTGTCCGAATACATGATCCGCGACCCGGCCGTGGTCACGCCGGAAACCGACCTCTACCCGGTCATGGAGATCATCCTGGGCCGGCGGCAACGGCTCGTGCCGGTGGTGGAAAACGGCCGGCTCACGGGCGTTGTCACGCGCACGGACCTGGTCAACACCCTGGTCAAGGAGCCGGCCCGGATTCCCGAGTCGCTCCTGCCCGAGCGCAAGCGCGACCGCAACATCGGGGGCCTGCTGCGTGAACGGCTCCCTCAAGCGTTGCTTGAACTTTTAAGGAAAGCCGGAACCCTGGGCCACACGCTCGGCTACGGCGTGTACGTGGTCGGAGGCTTCGTGCGCGACGTGCTCCTCAAGCATCCCAACTTCGACGTGGACCTGGTGGTGGAGGGCGACGGCATCGCCTTCGCCGCTGCCCTCGCCCGGGAGCTCGGCGGCCGCTACAAGGCACACCCCAAGTTCAAGACCGCCGTGGTGGTGCTGCCGGGCGACCAGCGCGTGGACGTGGCCACGGCCCGACTCGAATACTACGAATACCCGGCCGCCCTGCCGACCGTGGAACTCTCCTCCATCAAGATGGACCTCTACCGCCGGGACTTCACGGTCAACGCCCTGGCCGTGCACCTCTCGCCCGAGCGCTTCGGCGACCTGGTGGACTTCTTCGGGGCCCAGCGCGACATCAAGGACCGGGTCTTGCGGGTGCTCCATTCCTTAAGCTTCGTCGAGGACCCCACCCGCATCGTGCGCGCCATCCGGTTCAGCGAACGCTTCGGCTTCCGCATCGGCGGCCAGACCGACCGGCTGATCAAAAACGCCGTGCGCCACAACTTCTTCCACAAGCTCTCGGGCAGCCGCGTCTTTCACGAACTGCGTTTGATCCTGGAGGAAAAAACGCCGCTGGCCTGCCTGCGGCGCATGCAGGAATACAAGCTGCTCCCCGCCATCCACCCCCTGCTCGCCCTGACCCCGGCCCGGGAGGCGGTGCTCATGGAGGTGGAAAACGTCATCAACTGGTACCGCCTGCTCTACATCGAGCCCGCGCCCCAGCCCTGGCTGGTCTACTTCCTGGCGCTGTGCTCGGGCATGGACGCCCAGCAGTTCGGCGTCATCGGCAAGCGCCTCAACTTCTCCAAGCGCACGGCCGAGGACATTTCGCGCCTGCGGGCGCAAATCCGCGACACCGCCCAGGGGCTTTTCAACTGGGAGTACCACAAGGGGCCGCTGTCCGAACTCTACTTCCTGCTCGAGCACCTGCCCGTGGAGGGCGCGCTCTTCCTCATGGCCCGAAACCCCCGCGAGCCGCTCCAGAAGTACGTGTCGCTCTTCCTCACCACCCTGCGGGGCAAGCGGGTGGAGATCACGGGCAACGACCTCAAGGCGCTCGGCATCGAGCCCGGGCCGCGCTACACGGCCATCCTCAAGCAGGTCACGGCCGCGGCCGTGGACGGCCAGGCCGCCTGCCGGGCCGAACAGCTGGAGATGCTGCGCCGCCTGGCGGCCGGGGAATCCATCGCCCCGCTGCTCTCCCGCAATAGCGGCGGCGAGCGTTGCGCCCTGCCCGCTTCTCCGCCCTTTCCCCCGGCTGCCGGGCGGGAGGATACGGAGCCTGACCGTCCCGTGGATGCTGGTCCGGCGGCAGGTGCCCCCGGAAAACCTCAAGAAGGACTTTAACGTTGAAACCGGACCCGCGGGCCGGGGCAACGCCCGCCCGCGCGCCCGGCTCGACATTTGCCCGGCTTGACGCTAGGCTATCATCGCCTTTCGCCGCATCACAGCAACAGCCCTTCCGAAGGATATTCCGTATGCCCTGCCCCAGCTTCACCGTCCACGGTCCGGAGGATTTCGGACCCATCCGCGCCATGCTCGCCAGTCGCGAGGAAGCGGCCGGCGACGCCGCCCAGAAGGTCGAGCGCATCCTGGCCGACGTGCGCCAGCGCGGCGACGAGGCCCTGGTGGACTTCACCAGCCGCTTCGACTGCCAGACCTTCGACGCCGGCTGCCTGCGCGTGGCCCCGGCCGACATCGCCGCCGGACTGGCCTCCATCCCCGAGGCCGACGCGGCCGTCATCGCCGAGGCGGCCGGGAACATCCGCGCCTTCCACGCCGCCCAGAAGGAGAACTCCTGGTGGGTTCCCTCCCCCGACGGCACCATGCTCGGCCAGATCGTCACCCCGGTGGACGCGGCCGGCTGCTACGTGCCCGGCGGCCGGGGCGGCGAGACGCCGCTGATTTCGAGCCTGCTCATGAACGCCATCCCGGCGCAGGTGGCCGGGGTCCCCCGCATCGTGGCCGTGTCCCCGCCCCGGGCGGACGGCTCTCTCAATCCGTATATCCTGGCCGCTGCCGCCATCTGCGGCATCGAGGAAGTCTACCGCGTGGGCAGCGCCTGGGCCATCGCCGCCCTGGCCTACGGCACGGCGGCCATCGCCCCGGTGGACGTGGTGGTCGGCCCGGGCAACATCTACGTGACCACGGCCAAGCGCCTGCTCATCGGGACCATCGGCATCGATATGATCGCCGGCCCGAGCGAGATCGCCATCCTGGCCGACGCCTCGGCCAATCCCGAGTGGCTGGCCGCGGACATGCTGTCCCAGGCCGAGCACGACCCCATGGCCGCGGCCATCTGCCTGTCCACGGACGCGGCCCAACTCGAGGCCGTGTGTCGGGAACTCGAGCGCCAACTGGCGCAGTTGCCGCGAAACGAGATCGCCGCCACGTCGCTCGGCCGTTTCGGGGCCCTGGTTGCCGTGCCGGACCTCGAGGTCGGCATGGCGCTGATAAACGCCATCGCCCCGGAGCACTTCGAGCTGTGCGTGGCCGATCCCTGGGCGCTGGTCGGCAAGGTGCGCCACGCCGGGGCGGTCTTCATGGGGCACCACTGCCCCGAGCCCGTGGGCGACTATTTCGCCGGCCCCAACCACGTGCTGCCGACCATGGGCACGGCCCGCTTCTCCTCGGCCCTGTCCGTGGCCACCTTCACCAAAAAGACCAGCCTCATCGCCGCCGCGCCGGGCTACGTGTCCGCCCACGGCGCGAAGATCGCCCGCCTGGCCCGGCTGGAAAACCTGGAAGCCCACGCCCGCAGCGTGGAATGCCGGCTCAAGAAAGCCTAAACGAGGAATCCCCATGCACGCCGTGACCGAAACCGACATCAAGGCCTATCCCCTGCGCTCCCGGGGCAAGGTCCGCGACATCTACGAACTCTCGCCCGAGAGCCTGCTCATCGTCACCACGGACCGCATCTCGGCCTATGACGTCATCATGCCCGACCCCATCCCGCAAAAGGGCGTGATCCTCAACCAGATCACGCTCTTTTGGATGGACATGTTCAAGGACATGATCCCCAACCACCTGCTGGCCACGCGCACGGCCGAGTTCCCGGCCGGGCTCGCGCCCTGGGCGGACATGCTCGAAGGCCGGGCCGTGGTGGCCAAGAAGGCCAAGCCGCTGCCCATCGAGTGCATCGTGCGCGGCTGCATCACCGGCTCGGGGCTCAAGGACTACCAGGCCACGGGCCAGGTCTGCGGCCGTGCCCTGCCGGCCGGGCTGAAGGAGTCGGACTGGCTTCCCGAGCCGCTCTTCACGCCCTCGACCAAGGCGGACCTGGGGGCCCACGACGAGAACATCACGTTGGAAAAGGCCAAGGACATGATCGGCAAGGCGCTGTGCGACAAGGTGGAGGCTGTCAGCCTCGCCATGTACGCCAAGGCCCGGGACTATGCCCGAGAGCGCGGCATCATCATCGCCGACACCAAGTTCGAGTTCGGGCTGCTCGGCGAGGAGCTCATCCTCATCGACGAGGTGCTCACCCCGGATTCCTCGCGCTTCTGGCCGGCCGAGGGCTATGCGCCGGGCAAGTCCCAGCCGAGCTTCGACAAGCAATACCTGCGCGACTGGCTGACGTCCGTGGGCTTTGACAAAAAGCCGCCCGCACCGCATCTGCCCCAGGAAATCGTGGTCAAGACCCGCGAAAAGTACCTTGCCGCCTACGAGGTGCTGACCGGGAAAAAACTGTTCTGACGGACATTTTTTCCTTGCCTGAGCAAGGGGTTTAGGATAGATAGACGAGCTCTTGCGGAGAGGTGTCCGAGCGGCCGAAGGAGTACGATTGGAAATCGTATGTACCTTAACGGGTACCGAGGGTTCAAATCCCTCCCTCTCCGCCACAAATTTAGGGAAGTCGGGCGGCGGTTCCGCCGCCAACCCCGTCAGGTCCGAAAGGAAGCAGCGGTAACGGTTGGAGCCGGGTGTCCGGCTTCCCTTGAAAGCGCGAGGAGACTCGCGCTTTTTTTTTTGGTTGCAAATGCCGCCGCCCGGCCGCCGCCGCGACACAGGGGCCACGTGCCGATTCCCTTCCCGCCGCTGCCGGCGCGTCAGGCTTGGTTCGCTCCGGGAATTATTCCAAGGCCGGGCCGCCTTCCCGGAAACTCCGCTAGCTTTCCAGAAAATCCAGCTCCGTGCCGGCCAGGGCGACCTGTCCGCCCGTCAGGCGGCCGGTCTCGATGCCGAAGCGCAAGAGTTCCCCCAGCGTCAGGGGCGCGGCCACGGGCAGCGGAAAATCCGCCTTTTTCGAGCGCGGGCGCTTGTCCACGAAGACGAAAAGCGAGACCGCGCCGGCCCCCTGCTCCGTAAAGGCCCGGGCGGCAACCAGGGCCGTGCCGCCGGAGGTGAGCACGTCGTCGACGAGGCGCACCGGCTCGCCGGAAAGCCGGCCGAACACCTGCCCGGCCAGGCCCTTTTCCGAGCCGTCGGCGCGGAAAAGGGTCAGCGGCAGGCCGAACCGGGCGGCGAACGCCCCGGCCAGCACCGGGGAAAGCAGGCTCGCCGCCGTGCCGAGGCCCGTGCGGCCCTCCCCGAGCCATTCCCCGAACACGTCGCCGAGAAGAGCCAGGTTTTCCGGGGCGCACACGAAATGGCGCAGCGACACGTAGACGTGGCTGACGCGCCCGGACTTGAGCGTCACGGGCTCGGGCGAAACCGTCACGGCCCGCCCCTGCCACAGGGCCTGGCAAAGCATCTCCGCCGTTTCCATGGTCCCTCCTCGGGTCGCCGTCGCCGGCCGGGGAGGCGGGACGCGCCCGCCTCCCCGGCCGCGGGTCACTGAGCGGCCTTGTGGCTGTCGTACATCTCCAGGTGCTCGCGCAGCATCTCCGGGATGGGCAGGTTGTAGGGGCAGCGCGCGGCGCACTCGCCGCAGTCCACGCAGTCGCGCACGGTCTCCATGGTCGCGCCGGCGAACTTCACCGCCTTGGCCGGGGACATGCGCTTGGCCACTACCCGGTACATCATGGCGTAGGTGATGCTCACCCCCTGCGGGCAGGGCTGGCAGTATTCGCAACGCCGGCAGAAGCGCGAGCCGAGCTCGTCGCGGTAGGCCTGGGCCTTGGCCTCGTCGGCCTCGGTCCAGACGCTTTCCCCGGAATAGACGACCACGGCCTGATCCACCTGTGCGACGGTGTCGCAGCCCGGCAAGGCGATGAGGTCGTCCGAGCGGCGCAGGAAACGCAGGGCCAGATCGCCGTCGTCGAGCATGCCGCCGGCGAAGGGCTTCATGACCAGGATGCCCATGCCGGCGGCCTTGGCCTCCGGAAAGAGCTGCGCCGCGGATTCGGTCTCCACGATGTTGTAGGGAAACTGGATGGTGGCGAAAAGCCCTGTGGCCACGAGCTTGCGGGCCATCTCCAGGCTGTGGGAGGTGATGCCCACATGGCGGATCTTCCCCTGGACCTTGGCCTTTTCCAGAGCCTCCATGGCCCCGCCCGGCCCGAGCAGGGCGTCGAACTCCTCGGGCTTGGACACCTGGTGGGGCTGGTAGAGGTCGATATGGTCCGTGCCGAGGCGCTTGAGGGAAAGCTCCAGCTCCTCCATGGCTTCCTTGGCCCCGCGCTGGCCGGTCTTGGTGGCGATGACCACCTTGTCGCGGATGCCGGTGAAGGCCCGGCCCATCTTCTCCTCGCTGTCCGCATAGCGGTTGGCCGTGTCGAAGAAGGTGACGCCCCGGTCCACGGCGTGGCGCAGGACCACGGCCGCCTCCTCGAAGTTCAGGCGGATGATGGGAATGCCGCCGAAGCCCACGGCGGAGACCATGATGCCGGTTTTTCCAAGCGCAACTTGACGCATGACGTCCTCCTCAGGATGCCGGGGAAGCGGTTTCGGCCTCGGGAACGGCGACGGCCAGGACCGCCACGCCCAGGGCGCAGATCACGCCGGAAAGGACCATGGTCGCCGGCGCGCCGACGAGGCTGCCCACGGTTCCGGCGAAAAGGGAGCCGAAGGGCGCCATGCCGACCAGGGTGATGGCATACAGCGCCATGACCCGGCCGCGCAAGGCGTCCGGGCTTCGCAGCTGCAACAGCGTGTTGGCGGCGGCGAAGAAAAGGATCAAACAAAAGCCGAGCACCGGCGACAGGGCCAGGGACAGCCAGAAGTTGCGGGAAAGGCCGAACGCCACCAGGGCGACGCCGAAGCCGACCCCGGCCAGGACGCGCACGCGCCAAAGCCCCCGGCTCTCCCTTCGGATGGCCAGGGTCAGGGCGGCGGCCACGCTGCCAAGACCCGTGCCCGCCGTGACGAAGCCCAGGCCCTGGGCCCCGTGCCCCAGCACGGCGTCCACCATCACCGGC
>NZ_JARKOZ010000090.1 GCF_029978005.1 Solidesulfovibrio sp.
TTTCCAGGCCCTTGTAGTAGCGGCCCAGGGGGAAGCCGGGAATGATGCCGTCGTCCATGAGCCGACGGGCCACCATCTTGGCGTTTATGGGAAAGACGGCCACGAACTCGTTGCCGAACGGGGCCTCGGACAGAAGGCGCACGCCCGGGATGGCCCGCAGCTTCCAGGCCGCGTAATTGGCGTTTTCGATGGACAGGGCCGCCTGGCGGGCCAGTCCCTCGTTGCCGGTCAGGCACAGGTTGATCAGCGCCCGCAAGGCGCACAAGGCCTGGTTGGAGCAGATGTTGGAGGTGGCTTTCTGGCGGCGGATGTGCTGCTCCCGGGCCTGCAGCGTCAGCACGTAGCCGGTGCGGCCCTGCCCGTCCCTGGTGCGTCCGGCGATGCGGCCGGGCATCTGGCGCACCAGCGCCTTTTTGCAGGTCATGATGCCGAGGTAGGGTCCGCCGAAGGAGAGCGGCAGCCCCAGGCTCTGGCCCTCGGCCGTGACGATGTCCGCGCCCATGGCCCCCGGCGTCTTGAGCACGGTCTGGAGCACCGGATAGCCCGAGAGGATGGACACCGCGCCCTTGGCGGCGGCGTCGGCGAAAAGGGTGGTGAAGTCCTCCACCGCCCCGAGGAAATTCGGGTTTTGCACCACCACCGCGGCGGTTGCGTCGTCCACGGCCGCGGCCAGGGCGGCCATGTCGTCCAGGCCCTCCTTGTGGGGCACCACCACGAGCTCCAGATGGAGGTTGCGGGTGTAGGTGGCCAGGACGATGCGGTAGATGGGGCTCACGGCCTCGCTGACCACGGCCTTTTTGCGCTTGGTGTGGCGCACGGCCATCATCAGGGCCTCGTAGAGCGCCGTGCCGCCGTCGTAGACGCCGGCGTTGGAGCACTCCATGCCGAACAGGCGGCACACGGCCGTCGGGTATTCGAAGATGGCCTGCAGCGTGCCCTGGGAGGCCTCGGGCTGATAGGGCGTGTAGGCAGTGTAGAACTCGCCGCGCGAGAGCAGCAGGTCCGCGGCGGCGGGCACGAAGTGGTCGTAGAAGCCGCCGCCGAGGAAGCTCGTCATGTCGGCGCGGTTTTTTCCGGCCAGCCGCTCCATGTGGGCGCGCACGGCCATTTCCGTGGCTCCGCGCGGCAGGTCGAAGCTTTTGGGCCGCAGGGATTCGGGGATCTCGGCGAACAGTTCGGAGACGTCGTGCGCCCCGATGACGCCAAGCATCTCCCGGACTTCCTCGGGGGTATGAGGGATATACGGCATTGGGCGGCTCCGATCTTAGTGTTCGGACTTGGCGATTTCCTCGTATTCCTCGGGGGACAGGAGTCCCGTGGGCTCGGCCGAGAGCTTCACCCGCAGCATCCAGCCTTCGCCGAAGGGGTCGCTGTTGACCTTTTCCGGGGTGGCCTCGAGCTCGTCGTTGACCTCGATGACCTCGCCGGAAACCGGGCTGTACAGCTCGCTGGCCGCCTTGACGGACTCCACCGAACCCATCTCCTGGCCGGCCTCGAGCACGTCGCCCACGGCGGGCAGCTCGACGTAGGTGATGTCTCCGAGTTGTTCCTGGGCGAAATCGGTGATGCCGATCACGGCAATCTCGTCCTCGACCCGTACCCACTCGTGGGTGGGGGTGTAGAGCAGATCCTTGTGCATGGCGTTTCTCCCTGGAATGTTTATGCAGCAGGCAGGCCCCGCCGACGGCGCGGGCATGGGGCTGGCCTCAAATACCCCTTTGCCGGGCATGGGGCAAGCCGGGAGCGGCTGCGGGCCTGGCGGCGCGCCGAACAATCGTCGGCAGCGGGCCGGGTTGCACGCTCGTTTGTTTGATGGTAACACGCTTGGTGTAGGGCGACCCTTTTTTGCAGCATTTTTGGAGACAGGCTTGACCGATCGTTGTCCGCATTCGCCCCTTCTCGCCGCCAGTTCCACACCGCCCCAGTGGCGGGAGGACCGCTTGCGCCTGGCCCTGGCCGGCCGCGAATTCCTGTTGCGCCGCGACCAGGACATGGAGGCGCTGTGGGAGTCCCTGGGCCAGGAGAGCTTCGGCGAGGACGAGCGCATGCCGTACTGGGCCGAGATCTGGCCGGCGAGCCTGCTTCTGGCCGCCTGGCTCTGGACCCGGCGCGACGAGATCGCCGGCCGGCGCTGCCTGGACCTCGGCTGCGGCATGGGGCTTTCGGCCCTGGCCGGCGCGGCCTGCGGCGCGCGGGTCGCGGCCGTGGACTACGAGGCGGCGGCCATCGCCCACGCCGCCCGCAACGCCCGGGAAAACGGCCTGCGCCTGGATTTGGCCGTCATGGACTGGCGACGGCCCTGCTTCGCGCCGGGCTCCTTCGACGTGGTCTGGGGCAGCGACATCCTGTACGAGACCCGGTTCTACGACGCCCTGGCGCCGCTTTTCAAAACGCTCCTCGGCGCGGGCGGCCGGGTGTGGCTTTCGCAGCCCTGGCGGCAGGTGTCCGAGCCGGTCTGGCCGGCCCTTGTCGCCGACGGCTTTCGCGTAAAACGGCTCCACGAGGAGTCCGTGGCCTTTTCCACCTACCGCAGCACCGTCACCATCTACGAGATCGGCCTGACCTGAAGGAGGGGGCATGGGACAGACCATCCGCTTCGGCGTGTCGCTCAACTCCGAGTTGCTCGAGAAGTTCGACGCCCTTTGCGACGAGAAGAGCTACCAGACCCGTTCCGAAGCCATCCGCGACCTCATCCGGGGCGTGCTGGTGCAAAAGGAATGGGAGCAGACCGACAAGGAGGTGGCCGGCGTGCTCACGCTCGTCTACGACCACCACACCTCGGACCTGGCCCAGCGGCTCATCGAGATCCAGCACGAGGACCACGAGGTGATCCTTTGCACCATGCACGTGCACATCGACCACCACAACTGCCTGGAGGCCCTGGCCCTGCGGGGGCCGGGCGAGTCCGTGCAGAAGCTGTCGCAAAAGCTCATCTCCACCCGGGGCGTCAAATACGGCAAGCTCACCCTGGCCACCACCGGCCAGGAGATCGTGTAAGAGGAAGAGTCAGGAGGGGCGTCGCCCCTCCCGGGCCCTCCCCATCGGGGGGGAGGATCCCCCCCGAACCCCCTCGGCGGGGGGGAGGATGCTTTACAACGCGGCGTCCTGGGACGTACTGACGTCCTCCCATTTTTATTTTATTGGTGAGGGGGTCCGGGGGGCATCATGCCCCCCGGCCGCCGGAGGCATCTTCCCCCATGCGAGACATCCAGAGCGGTCCCCCGGACGTGGCCATCGCCGTGGACCGGGTGGGCATAAAAAATTTCCGGCTGCCGCTGGTGGTGCGCGACCGGGCCAGGGGACGCCAGCACACCGTGGCCGAGGTGGAGCTGTCCGTGGACCTGCCGGCCCGGTTCAAGGGCACGCACATGAGCCGGTTCGTGGAGGCCTTGTCGGGCTTCGCCGGCGAGCTCGACCTGGTGTCCTTCCGCACGCTCCTTTCCGACGTGCGCGAGCGCCTGGAGGCCCAAAACGCCCACATGACCCTGCGTTTCCCCTATTTCCTGGCCAAGGCCTCGCCGGCTTCCGGGGCCGAGGCGCTCATGGACTACGCCTGCCAGGTGTCCGGGGAGTTCGTGGGCGAGAAGTTCCGCCAGACCCTGACCGTGTGCGTGCCGGTCATGACCGTGTGCCCCTGCTCGCTGGCCATCTCCGACCAGGGGGCCCACAGCCAGCGGGCCATGGTCACCATCAGCTGCCGGCTGTCGCACTTCGTATGGGTCGAGGAACTCGTGGACATCGCCGAGGCGGCCGGCTCCTCGCCGGTCTACGCCCTGCTCAAGCGCGAGGACGAGAAGCACGTCACCGAACAGGCCTTCGCCAACCCGACCTTCGTCGAGGACGTGGCCCGCCGGGCGGCAAGCGCCCTGTCGGTGCATCCGCGCGTCACCTGGTACCGGGTGGAGGTGGAGAGCTTCGAGTCCATCCACAACCACAGCGCCTTCGCCGGCATCGAGGGGCGAAACGACAGGGAAGGGCGCTGAGGGCGACTTCGGGCCGCGTCGGGTATCGAAAAAGGTATATTCTCGCTGGCGCTGCGGTCTGGACGTTTCGGGCTTGCGTCATGGAAAAAATGGCCGAATCAGGCTCGTCACGCCCGGTCCGCGCCCCCCGACGGGCCGCAATCCGGTCCCTTGCCTGTCTTTTTCGCCATGTCGGAGCGACGTTTCCCTCTTGTCTGGCGATCCCTTCGCGAGTATGTTCGCGTCCATGGCCAGCCCCGGCACGCTCGCGCACAATTGCGAGCAGATTCTGCAGTTCGCCCCGGTGTCCATCATGCTTATCGACGCCGAGGGGACCATCACCTTCGTCAATGATTGGCACTTGGCCAATTTCGCCAGAGGGAAGCGGGATAGGGATTTCTTTATCGGGAAAAAGCTCCACGAGTTGCCCGGCATCCTCTCCGCCGGCATCGCCGAAGAGGTCCGCTCCATCCTGGACGGCAAGACCATCCACCTCGAAGCCTACTACACCGACGAATGCAGCGGCGGCCAGTCCGCCTACCAGAACCTGCGCGGCACGCCCATCCTGTCCGACGGCAAGGTCGCCGGCGGCATCGTCATCCGCGAGGACGTGACCAAGCTCGTCATGTCCCAGCACCTGCTCTCGGAGAACCAGGTCATCTTCAAGGCCCTGCTCGACGCCACCCACGACTCCATTATCCTGTCCGACCTCGACGGCTACATTCTCATCGCCAACGAGGAGGCGGCCAGGCGGCGCGGCCGGACCGTGGACGCCCTGGTCGGCACGAGCCTCTACCGCCACCTGCCCGCCGCGCTGGCCGAGGCCCGGCGCTCGCACCTGCTGGAAGCGGCCGGGAAGAACGAGCTTATTTCCTACGAGGAGCGCCACGACGAGCAGTGTTACCAGGTGAGCCTGTGCCCCATCGTCGACGACCAGAGGCGGGTCGTCCTCATGGCCAGCTACTCGCGGGACATCACCGCCCTCAAGGAGACGGAGAACCAGCTGCGCCGGGAAAAGGAGCTGGCCTTCTCGGCCAGCCAGGCCAAGTCCCAGTTCCTCGGCAACATCACCCACGAGCTGCGCACGCCCTTAAACGGCATCATCGGGGCCACCCAGCTGGCCCTGCAGGGGGACGGCCTGGACGACCAGCGGGAGTTGTGGGACATCGTCGAGGCCTCGGGCAGGCGCCTGCTGGCCATCGTCAACAACGTCCTCGAACTGGCCGACATCGACGCGGCGGCCATCGAGCCCGTGCTGTCGGCCTTCAACGCGGCCGAGCTGACCACTTCCCTGGCCCGGGGCTATTCCGTGCGGGCCAAGGTCAAGGACCTGGGCTTTTGCGTGCGCATCGATCCGCGCATCCCGCCCTCGCTCGTGGGCGACGTCTTCCGGCTGCGCCAGATCCTGTCCAACCTCCTGGACAACGCCCTCAAATGCACCAAAAGCGGCGGCATCGAGCTGCGGGTCAAACGGATCTCCACCAGCCGCCTGGACGTTTCGCCCAACTACCGCACGCTCCTTTTTATGGTCCGCGACACCGGCATCGGCATCGCCAAGGAGCTGCAGGATCGCATCTTCGAGGATTTCGAGCTGGCCGAGCACTACCTGACCAAGCGGGTGAGCGGCGCGGGCATGGGCCTGTCCATCGCCCGCCATCTGGTGGAGATGCTCGGCGGCAGGATCTGGGTCAAAAGCGCGCCCGGCCGGGGCAGCACCTTCTACTGCACCCTCCCCTTCGCCCTGCCGGACTACGAGTGCCAGGGCGTGCCCGTGGTCTACGAACGCGCCGACGCGGTCTTCGACCCGGCCAGCCACACCGTGCTGCTGGTCGAGGACGAGCGCATCAACCGTCTCACCACCGGCCGCACCCTGGAGCGGCTCGGCTACGGCATCCTGGAGGCGGCCAACGGCCAGGAAGCCCTGGGCCTGCTGTCCCGGGAGCACGCCGACATCATCCTCATGGACATCCAGATGCCGGTCATGGACGGCATCGAATGCACCCGCCACATCCGCAACGGAGAGGTGCCGGGCCTCGACAAGGGCGTCCCCATCGTGGCCCTGACCGCCTACGCCAGCGGCAAGGACCGGGAGCGCTTCCTGCGCCTGGGCATGAACGACTACCTGGCCAAGCCCCACACCATCGAGCAGCTCGGCGAGGTGATCGAGGCCAACCTCAAGCACGCGGCCGGGAACAAAGCCGCCGTGCCCGTCTGACCCTTCCCACGGCCGGAATACGAGGCGTTTCGGGGCGCGCCCCCGTCCCCGGAGACGGGGGCGGATCGCTCATCCCCCGGTCTTTGGCGGCTGGTGCAGGAAAAACGTCGCCTGGGAGCGCAGGATGTCCTTGTCGCAGGGCGTGGCCGCCTCCTTGAGCTCCTCGCCCGAGCGGCCGAAGACGTAGCTCGTCATCGTATAGAGCAGCCGGCCCCGGGCCAGGAAGGTCTGGCGCACGAGCTGGAGGCGCACCGCGCCGTTCGCGTCGGCCACGTTTCGCAGGTAGATGGCGTCGTAGGCGCGCCGGCCCTGGATCAGGGTCGGCTGACAGCGGATGTCGTAGCCCTTCAAGGTATGGGCCACGTAGTCCTTGACCAGTTCGACGTTGGCGAAGTCCGAGCTGGTGGGGAGGAATTCCTCGGGCTTTTCCCCCACGCACACGTAGAAGGCGCAGTCTCCCTTGCGGGCCGTGACCGAGGTCAGGCAGGAGGGCGTGGTTTCGGCCGTGACCTCCCAGCCGCGCGGCGGCACGAAGCTGAAGAGGTAGCGCGAATCCATGTAGCGCCTGAGCGGCTCCTCGCGGCAGCCGGCGGCCAGGAGCAGCAGGGCGGCCGCGAGGGCGATGCGGCCCAGGGCATGCACGGTGGTTTGGCGTGGTGTTCTCGGCACGTGCCGTTTCCTTTGGCGGGAGGAGTCGTGGCTTCGCCGGCCGTTCCCCTAGCACGGCGACCCGGGCGCTTCAACCCGGCCCGGGCCTTGCCCGCCGGCCCGTCCTGCATTATCAAGAGGCGTGTCACCCGATGGTCTTGCCAGGGAGGGTAGGCCATGACCGACGCCATATCGAGCGCCCAGTCCGCCCTCGGTGCCTTGTCCACGTCCATGGCCGTGACGGCCAACAACGTGGCCAACGCCGACACCGACGGCTACAAGTCCCGGGAAGCGAACCTGGTCACGGGACCGGACGGCCAGGAAGTCGCGGTCGCGTCCGTGAGCGGCGACGACTCGCCCGGCGGGCTCAATCCCGCCAGGGTCAGCGCCTACAACGACGCCGGGGTCTACGAGCCGCGAAACGGGCTCGTGGAGATGAGCAACGTGGACCTCGTGCGCCAGAGCGTCAACATGGTCGAGGTCTCCCGCGCCTTCGAGGCCAACGTGGCCGTGATCCGCGCTGCCGACGACATGGCCGGCACGCTGCTCGACATGCGCGTCTGACCTTCCGTCCTCTTTGGGCGGCAAGGCCCGCGTCTTTCGCGGGCCTTGCCGTGCCGGCGCGCCAGTACGCGCCGTAGCGAACGCCCGTCGCCTCCTCCGACGCTTCCCACAACCGCCTGCCCAGGGCCGCGTCGCGCGCCCGCCGAGACGGCTTGGCCGGGGCCGGATAGCCCCGTACCCCCAGGCAGCCGTCAGGGCCGAAGAATTCGCCCCCGGAAAGTTCCGGCGACGTGGCCGCGTACAGCGTGGGCAGCACCCCTTGCCAGGGTTTCATGGCGATGAGGGAGGTCAGGGCGCGGCTCAGGCGCAAGTGGCGTTGCAGGCCGGTGGCGGTCACGCCGGGATGGACGGCGATCGCCGTGACGCCCTGTTCCCCGCCGCCCAGGCGGCGGTGCAGTTCCAGGGCGAAGCTGAGGTTGGCCAACTTGCTGTCGCTGTAGCTGCGCCAGGGGCGGTGGCACCGCCCCTGGCGCTTGAAGTCGAGGGAGCACAGGCAGCCTGCCCGGTGCATGACGCTTGTGGTCACGACCACGCGCGGGGCGGGGGCGTTTCGCAGCGCCGGCAAAAGGAGCCCCGTTAAGGCGAAGTGCCCCAAGTGGTTGACGCCCATCTGCGACTCGAAGCCGTCGGCCGTCTCGCCGCGCGGCGGAACCATCACTCCGGCGTTGTCGATGAGCACGTCCAGACGCGGAAAGCGTTCCTGGAAGGCCGCGGCGAAGGCGCGCACCGAGGCGAGATCGGCCAAGTCCAGCAGCATGGCCGAGACCTCGGCCGCCGGGTGCGCCTCCCGGATCTCCCGGCAGGCCTTTTCGCCGCGTTGGGCGTCGCGGCAGGCGAGCACCACCTCCGCTCCCTTTTGCGCCAGGACGTTGGCCGCCTCGAAGCCGATGCCGCTGTTGCCTCCCGTGACGACGATGATTTTTCCTTGTTGCGAAGCGATGTTGTCGGTGGTCCAGGGCATGGGAGCCTCCTTACTTTGAAGGTTTATAAATTCGATAACTATCAAATTAACAAGGTGCAAAAAAGGCCGCGCCTGCGTCGTGAAGACCGGCGGCAGGGCGGCCCGCCAGGGATCAGACGGTCCGCAGCAGGCGCGTCACCTCCTCGATCACGGCCGGATTGGCTCGGGCGACGAGGTGCTTGCCCTGCCGTTCGGTAAGGATGAGACCGGCGTTGACCAGTTCCTTGAGGTGGTGGGAGACCGTGGGCGCGCCGATGCGCAGCCTGGCCATGATGTCCGAGACGCAGCAGCCGCAGCCGTCCTCGAAGTCGCAGGCGTCGCCCCGGGCGATGGACAGGTAGATGTCCAGGCGGTTGGGGTGGGACAGGGCTTTGAGGATCTTGGCGGCCTGGGCGGTGGTCATGGGGACATCCTTTGATGTTTCGATATCTGTCGAAGTGACTTCTACGCGGGAGACGGGCTCCGGTCAAGCCGGTTGCACGGCCCCAAGGGATATTTTGCATGACTTTTCCGTCAGGAAATTGACAAGGCCCGGCCCCGGCTATAGACCATGGGAAGCCGCCAGGAACGCGGCGTTTTTCCGGAGGCCAGATGGAACTGAACCTTTCCGGCATGGTGGGCGAGAGCCCGTGCCTCGCCGAGGTGCTGCGGGTGCTGGCCAAGGTGGCGCCCACGGACAGCACGGTGCTGGTCACGGGCGAGTCCGGCACGGGCAAGGAACTGCTCGTGCGGGCGCTGCATGCCAACAGCCGCCGGGCCGGCAAGCCCTTCGTGCCCGTCAACTGCGGGGCCATCCCCCGGGAACTGCTCGAATCGGAGCTTTTCGGCCACGAGAAGGGGGCCTTCACCTCGGCCGTGCGCACCCGGCAGGGGCGTTTCGAGCTGGCCGAGGGCGGCACCATCTTCCTCGACGAGATCGGCGAGATGGACCTGAGCCTGCAGGTGAAGATTCTGCGGGCGCTCCAGGAAAAGGAATTCGAGCGCGTCGGCGGCGACAAGACCCTCAAGGCCGACGTGCGCATCGTGGCCGCCACCAACCGGGACCTGGAAGAGGAAGTCCGGGCCGGCCGGTTCCGCGAGGACCTCTACTATCGCCTCAACGTCATCCCGTTGCACCTGCCACCCCTTCGCGAACGCGGCGAGGACATCCTGCTTCTGGCCGACTATTTCCTGCGCCGCTTCTGTCGCCAGAAGAACCGCGAGGCCCTGCGCTTCGCCCCGGACGCCCGGGACCTGATCCTGCGTTACCCCTGGCCCGGCAATGTGCGCGAGCTCGAGAACTTCATGGAGCGGCTGTCCATCCTGTGCGAGCACGAACTGGTCCATATGGACGACCTGCCGCGCAAGATCCTCGACAACGCCGGCCTGGCCCCGCCGCCGGCCGTGGCGGCCGCGCCGGCGGGATTCCGTTGGCCGCGCCTGGCGGATCTGGACGAAAAGAGCATGGGGCTCAAGGAGTTCCTGGACGTGCTGGAGGAACAGCTCCTGATCGAGGCCCTGGAACGGGCGTCCGGCGTCAAAAACCAGGCCGCCGAGCTGCTCGGCATCAAGCGGACCACGCTCATCGAGAAGCTCAAGAAACGCAACCTGGCCGGCGAATGACCGGCCGGCGGGGACGCATCGCCACCCGACCGCGCCGGGCCCGTCCCGGAAAGCGCGGCATGAGCATGTTCCTTGCATAAGGACGCGGCGTGAGCCACATCCTGTCCGCCGGCCTCCGGCGAGTCCTTCTGGCGGCCCTGGCCGTGTGCCTCCCGGCGAGCGGGGCCCTGGCCCTGTCGCTGTCCACGGTCAGCCGGCCGGACACGGATTCGCTCCTGCTCCAGTTCGCCAAGCCCGGGGCCTATCCGCTCATCAGCCGCACCGGGCCGGCCGAGATCAGCCTGACCTTTCCGCCCGGCGTCCTCACCCCGGAGGACAAGCCCGAGGGCGTGGATTTCGGCGCGTCCCAGTTCTTCGAGAGCGTGCGGCTTTCCGGAGACACCCTGGCCGTGCGTCTGAAAACCGACGCTTTCGGCTTCGTGGGGTGGCCCCAGGGCGAGCGCGAGCTCAAGCTGCAGGTCTACCGCGATCCGGCCGGGGCCAACTGGCGCTCCCCGACCGGCAGTCAGGAGCCCCAGACCACTTCGCCGCCCCGGGACGAAGCGCCGCCGCCAAAGGCCGCTTCCTCCCTGACGCTGCCCGTCACGCCGCCCAACAACAAGCCCGGTCCCCTGGAACTGCCGCCCCTGCCGGCGACGCTCGGCCAGGGCGGCGCGCCGGCCGCGCCGGCCGCCGCCTCCGGGGGCGTTCCCGGCGGCGAGGCCGGCAAGGAACCCTTTTACGCCGTGCCCTATTCCCTGCGGGCCACGGCCATGCAGGTGCCCCCCGAGAAGGCCCCGACCCTGCGCCCCATCGGCATGGAGCCGCCGGCCGCCCCGTCGGCGACAAAGACCCCGTCCGTGGCCGACGGCGCTCCCGCCGTCCCGGCCCAGGGCGGCGGCGGGGCAGGGGAGTACCGCGTCAAATTGCCGCCGATCCCGCCGGCCGTGGCCGCCGGGGAGACGCGCGGAGCCGTGGCTTCGCCTCCTTCCGCCGCCGCGTCGCCCATCGTGGCCGGCACGCCCGAAGGGGCGGCCCGGCCCGCCGACGTGGCCGCCGGCCCGGAGAAAAAGCCCGAGCCCGCCATGCCGCCGGCCAAGGAGGAGGACCACGACGCCAACACCCTCGTGGCCGCCCAGGCCGAAAAGATGGCCGGCAACTACGACGCCGCTCTGACCATGATGACGGATCTCAAGAAAAAGCGCGACGTGTCCAAGGACGTGCGCGAGGAGAACCTGCACTCCCTGGCCGCCACGCTCCTCGACAAGTACCGCGAGGACCCGGTCGCCCACTACGACGAGATCCAGGGGGCGCTGCTCGAGGCCGTCAACGCCAACACCGAATCCTTCCGGGTGCCCGAGGCCATGCTGCACCTCGGCATGCTCAACCTGCGCGCCGGCAACATTCCCGAGGCCAAGGGTTACTTCAACGTCCTGGCCAAGAAGTACCCCTCGGACGCCAACGTGCCGCTGGTCAACTTCTACTGGGGCGAATACTATTTCGACCGGGGCGACTTCAAGAAGGCGGCCGAGGAGTACCAGACGGTCATCGAGAAGTTCCCGGAGAGCAAGTACGTGCGCGAAGGCGCGATGGGCCTGGCCAAGACCCTGGTGCGCCTGGGCAAGTACAAGGAAGCCGCCCAGATCGCCGACTACATAGGCAAACGCTGGCCGCGCTACTACGTGGAATTCCCGCAGATCCTGCGCATCGACGGCGACATCGCCTACAAGAACGGCGACATGAAGAAGGCCCGCGACGACTACATGATGTTTTACAACATGACGCCCAAGGTCAAGGACGCGGACATGGTCTTCGCGCGCCTGGGCGACATCTACGCCAAGCTCGGCAACCGGCCGGCGGCCGTGGACTTCTACAACATGGCCGTCAAGGACTACCCAGACGCCGAGGGCGGGCTCATCGCCAAGATGCGCCTGGCCGAGCAGGGCGTCCACGACCAGCCCACCATCTCCGAGATGTTCTCGCTGTTCGACAAGCCGGCCTACGGCAGCCCCGAGGACATCTACGAAGGCATCATTCGCGACCACCCCAACAGCCCCCTGGCCCCCCTGGCCCAGATCAAGCTGGCCATGTGGCTGCTCTACCGCCAGAACTACCCGGACAGCCTCAAGGCGGCGGCACGCTACCTGGAGCGCTACCCCAAAAGCGAGCTCGCCCCCAAGGCCGAGGAGGTGGCCATCACCGCCTTCGAGAAGATGGCCGGGGACCTCATCGCCCACAAGGACTACCAGCGCCTGGTGGACGCCTACCGCGACAACCCGATCCTTTCCGCCAACCGGGGCATGCTCTCGGACCAGACGCGCCTGGGCCTGGCCCTGGCCTACCTGCGCACGGGCAAGACCAGGGAGGCCCTGGCCGAGGCCCTGCCCTACGTCGGCCCCCGGGAAAGCGAGAACGGCATGATGGCCCTGACCATGGCCATGGGCGTGTACGAGGACCAGCGCGCCTGGCGCGACATCGTGGAGCTGGCCCGCAAGGTCCAGTCCTGGAAGTTCGGCGCGTCCCAGCGCCGCCGCCTGGAGTTCGTGGTGGCCCAGGCCCTGGAGAACCTCGGCGAATCGGACCGGGCCATGACCATCTGGCGCAAGCTGGCCGGCGACCAGGCCCTGGAGGCGGGCAAGCGCTGCTACGCCATGTACTTCCTGGCCCGCGAGGCCATGACCAGGAAGGAATTCGAAAAGGCCGAGCTCTACGCCGGCGAGGCCGCCTTCATGTTCAAGGAGTCGGGCCAGGACCCGGACAAACGCAAGGCGGCGCTCAACATCCTGGTCGAGTCCACCCGGGCCCTGGGCCAGTATCCCAAGGCCCTCAAATGGGCCAAGGACTTCGGCGAGGCCTGCAAGGAAGGCGACGACGACTGGGCCTCCAACCGCCTGCGCGAGGCCGCTATCCTGCGCGCCATGGGCGACGTGGACGGCTGGCGCAAGACCCTGGTCGCCATGCGCGACGCCGCCCCGGATTCCCTCTACGGCCGCATGGCCGCCTCCGACCTGGCTACCAGCGGCCTGGAACGACGCCTCAACGCCCTGACCCAGGCCAAGTAGTCCGGTCCTCCGGGAAAGGTCTTCTCCGCCTTGTCAACGCGCCCCCGGGCGCGCTACAAGGGGAACGCTGGTCCCTCGTCCTTTCCCGGACCGGCGAGGAGGTCGCCGTGACGAGCGATGCCGCCCTCAAGAACTCCGCCATGATCCGCCGCCCGGTGGTGGCCGGCCGGTTTTATCCCGGCTCGGCCCAGGCCCTGCGCCGGGATGTCGCCGGGTATCTGGCCCTGGCCGATCCCGAACTGGCCGGGCCGGCCGTGCTGGCCATGTCGCCCCATGCCGGCTACGTGTTTTCCGGCGCGGTGGCCGGGCGCACCCTCGGCGCGGCCACGCTTCCCGACACCCTGCTTTTGCTTGGCCCCAACCACACCGGGCGCGGGGCGCGCCTGGCCGTGTGGCCCGAGGGGGCCTGGGAGATTCCCGGCGCGGCCGTTCCCGTAGACGCCGGCCTGGCCGGCGAACTGCTCGCCGCCGAGCCGCGCCTGGTCGCGGACCGGGCCGCCCATTTGGCCGAGCATTCCCTGGAAGTGCTGCTGCCTTTTTTGCACGAGAGAAACCCCGCCGTGCGCATCGTGCCCGTGGCCGTGGCCGAGCCCGACCCCGCCGTCCTCGACGGGGTGGGCAGGGCCGTGGCCGCGGCGATCCGCCGGCGCAAGGAACCCGTCGGCATCGTGGTCAGTTCGGACATGAGCCACTACGTGTCCCATGATACGGCCAAGCGCCGGGACGCCCTGGCGCTTTCCCGCGTCCTCGACCTCGATCCCATGGGGCTTTTGTCCGTGGTGCGCCGGGAAGGCATCACCATGTGCGGCGTGCTGCCCATGGGCCTGGGGCTCGTCGTCGCCCTGGAGCTCGGGGCGCGCCAGGCGACGCTCGCCGCCTACGCCACCTCGGGCGAGGTCAGCGGCGACATGGAGCAGGTGGTGGGCTACGCCGGAGTGCTCGTGCGCTGACGGAAACCGCCAAGCCAAAGGAGACGACGTATGCGTAAGCGCCTTGCCGCCGTGCTCGTGGTTGCCGTCTTGTGTCTTCCCTCCCTGGCCCTGGCCCAGTTCGGGCTGATCCAGCAGGGCGTGGACGCCGTGACCGGGGCCAAGAAGCCCGCCGCCCCGGCCCAGACGCAAGGCGCGTCCGCCGGCCCGGGCGCGGCCGCCGGAACCCTGGCCAGGGACACCACCTACAAAAACGCCGCCCGCAGCTTCGAATTCACCGTGCCGGCCGGCTGGAAGCTCGAAAGCGGCGATCCGGGGAGCGAATCGGTGCTGTTCATGAAGCCCGGGACCTCGTGGTCGTTCCAGTTCCACATCGAGCAGATGGTGCCGAGCTTCCCCAGGAAGGCGTCGGTGGAGGCCTCGCTCAAGCAGGCCAAGGAGATGGTGACCATCAAGAAGTACCAGGACGCCCGCCGCCGCGACGACGGCGACGCCAAGGGCAAGTGCGGCGTCATCGGCTGGGAGATCACGGAAGCGCCCCAGAAGAACGATTACGAACGCATCATCTGGCAGGCCTACGACGGCCAGAACTTCTACATGAACTTCATGGCCTCGAGCGAGAACAAGGACTTCGAGGCCGCCCGGGCCACCCTGCGGCAGGTCATGGACTCCATCCGCTTCTGCCGTTAGGATCGGTTCCCAATCCGGCCTCCGGGCCGCCCGCAACCAAGCAAAGAGGACATTCATGAAGCGCATGCCCCGCCTGAACACCGGAACCGGCCGCCTGGCCGCCCTCGCCCTGGCCACCGTTCTCCTGACCGCCTGCGCGGTGTACACGCCGCCCCAGCCGCAGATGGGCGCGGTGACCAACCCCGCCGTCCTGCCCGGGGCCGTGCGCACGGCCGAATGGGACATCGGGGCCACCCGCTACGCCTGGTCGGGCCAGGGGCTCAACTACTACGACACCGGCCTTTTCCCGGTGCTTTTGCTCTTCAACAACCACTCCGGCCGCTACCCGATCATCTACGCCCAGGAGTGCCGTGGCATCGGGGTGAACGGCGCGGAGTTCGCGCCATACTCCGTGGAGCAGGCGGCCGAGGTGGTCTTCGCCTCCACGGCCTACAAGAAGAGCGCCGAGGCGGCCGTGGTCGGCGGACTCACCGGCGCGGCCGTGGGCGCGGGACTCGGGGCGCTCATCGGCTCGGGCTTCAACCATGGCTGGGGCGCGGGCCCGGGCGCGCTTATCGGCGCGGGCGCGGGGGCCATCGGCGGCGCGGCGCTGTCCCAGCAGCCGAGCATGGACCAGTACCGTGCGACGCTCTACCAGGAGATGAGCACCTACGCCTGGCGGGCCGCGCCCATCGCCCCGGGGGCGCTCGTGCCCGGCTACCTCTACTTTCCGGTCAACGCCGGCATCCACTCGATCCGGGTGATCCTGCGCGTGGATAACACCATGCAGACCTTCATCGTGCCCGTAAGCCAGCCCGCCTGGTAGACGACACGCCCCTACCGCCATGCGACCGGCCCCCGGGTGACGCCCGGGGGCCGGTTTTTCATTGCGTGGCCCGGTCGAGGGCCGCCTCGATCTCCCCGGCCGCCCAGACCGAAGGTTCGCCGCTCCGGGCCGCTTCCAGGGCCCTGACCGCGTCCTCGCCGCCGAGCTTGCCGAGCGCCCAGGCGGCGTGGCCGCGCACCAGGTGTTCGGGGTCGCGGCGCAGCGCCCGCCCAAGGGCCGGCACGGCCTCCCGGTCGCCCCGGTTGCCCAGGGCCACGGCGGCGTTTCGCTGCAAGTACTTCTTCTCGCGGATGTAGTTGAAAAAGAGCAGCTGGGCCGTGGTGGCGAAATATTCCTCGTCCATTTCGAGCAGACCGGCCAGGGAGAAATCGGCCGCGAACCGGGTCAGGAACGGGTCCTCGGGCAGCTTGGCGGCCAGGCGTGCCCGGTTGCGGGGGCAGGCCTCCTGGCAGGCGTCGCAGCCGTGCACCCGCGCGCCCATGACCTCGCGCATTTCGATGGGGATGACGCCCGTTTCCCCGGAAGCGGGGTCCCGGCGGGGAAAGCAGGCGTGGTAGGTCAGGCAGCGCCTGGGGTCGAGGCGAAGGGGCGCGACGATGGCCTTGTTGGGGCAGGCGTCCTGGCAGGCGCGGCAGTCGGGCGGACAGGTGATCCGGTCGTTCGGCGCGTCCGGCACGAGTTCGGCGTCCACCACGAAGGCGTCCAGGGACAGAAACGACCCGGCGCGCGGCCGGTAGGCGAAGGTGTTGCGCCCAAAGCCCACGATGCCGGCCCTGGCGGCGGCCGGGCGCAGGGGCAGGGCGAAGCCCGTGCCGATACCGATCCCCTGTCCGGCCAGAAACGTTTCCATGAGCTTTCGCCGCGCGCCGTGGAGGCGGTGGGCCGGGGGCGCGTAGGCCCGGGCCTGGTAGATGCGCCCGACCACGCCGACGAGGCTCTCGGGAAAGGCCCGCGCCCCGTAGTCGTAGGCCAGGGCCACGATGGAGCGCGCCGCCGGCCAGGCCTGGCGCGGCGCGGCCCCGTCCAGGAAACGGCCCGGGCTTTCGCGCAGGAAGTCGTAGCCGGGGCGCTCGCGCAGGTTGGCGGCGTGCTCCGGGAAGGGATCAGCCGTGGTCACGCCCACGGCGTCGTAGCCGATGTCCAGGGCGTATTCCTTGATGGCTTCGGTCAGGGCTTGGGGCGTTGGCATGGCGGCTCCTTTAGTGTATATACACATATTTTGTGCGACGGAATCAGCCGTCGAGTCCGGCCAGGGCCTCCAGGGCGGCGGCCAGGGCGTTTCGGCCGTCCGGCCCCAGGTCTTCCTCCAGCCGGCGCTGGGCCGCCTCCCAGAGCGGAGCGGCCGCTTCCAGGGTCTGCCTGCCGGCCGGGGTGAGGCCAAGCAGGCGCACCCGGCGGTCCGCGGCGTCGGCCGAGGCGGCGAGCAGCCCCCGCCTGGCCAGAAGGGCCACGTTTCGCACCAGGGTGGTGCGGTCGAGGTCGAGGGCCTCGCCGAGGCTTCCGGCCGTGGCCGGCTCCAGCCGGGACAGGGCGCGCAACAGGGAATACTGGGCCACGCCGAGGCCGGCCGGGGCCAGGGCGGCGTCGTAGCGCCGGGTGAGTGTCCGGGCCGCCCGGCGCAGGTTGGCGCAGTGGCAGGGGCTTGGGGGCATGGAAGGCTCCTTCGACCATATAAGTGTATATGCACGGAAGAAAATACGCGCCCAAGCCGGGAAGTCAACCGGGAAAACGCGTTCCCGGCGCGGCGGGTTGCAACCGCCGGCCGCTTCGCGGCGACTGAAGTCCGAGACGACGTCATGCAAGCACTCCCCTTGAAAAAAATCGCACCCCGCCCTGCCGTGCCCCTGGTCCTTCTCCTCGTTGCCACGTTTTTCGGCTTCTGGACGAGCCTCGTGCCCCTGGTCGGCGCGGACGGTTCCCGTCTGCCCGGCGACCTCATCGACAGCCGCTTCATCGGCTACGTCCTGGAGCACGGTTCGTTGTGGCTCGCCGGCAAGGCGGAGGGGTTCTGGAACGCCCCGTTTTACTATCCCATGACCCGGACCCTGGCCCTGTCCGACAACATGGCCGGCGCGCTGCCGCTTTACGCCGCCCTTCGCCTGCTTTGCCCGACGCCCGAGCAGGCCCTGGTCTGGTTTTTCATCGTGTGCTTCGGCCTCAACTGGGGCGCGGCCCTGGCGCTTTTACGCGGTTGCGGCGCGAGCCTCGGGACCGCGGTCGTGGCCGCCTATCCCCTGGCCTACGGCCTGACCGTGGCCGCCCAGGCCAGGCATCCGCAGTATCTGCTGCTTTATCCCGTGCTGCTGGCCTTCTGGCTGCTGGTGCGGTTCCTGCGCGCCCCGAGTCCCGGCCGGGCCGCCGCGTTGGCCCTGGGCGCGACGCTGCTCGCCCTGACCTCCTATTATTACGCCGTGTTCTTCCTGCTCATGGCCGGGGCGACCGTGGTGCTCCACTGCGCCCTGGACCGGACGGCGCGCCGCGCCTGCCTGCGGGCCCTGCGCCTGCCTCTCTGGGCCTGGGCCACGCTCGCGGCCTGTCTGCTGGTCCTGGCGGGCAATTATCTGCCGTATTTCATGGAGAGCCTGGAAACGGGCCCCTGGCCGGCGGACCAGACCCGGGAACTGTCGCCGAGCCTGGCCGGGCTTGTCGCGCCCCCTCCGGGCAGCTTCGTCTGGGGCTGGCTGGAAGGCCTCGTGCGCGTCGGCCCGGAGCGGCATCTGTTCGCCGGCGTCTTTCCCCTGGCCGGGCTGGCCTGCGGCATCTGGCTGCTGTGGCGGCGGCCGGACAGGAAGGGGGCCTTGGCCGGGACGCTCGCCGTGGCCGCCGGCGCGGTCTGCCTGCTTTTCCTCGATGTCTGGGGGCCGGAGAGCGCGCTGCGCCGCCTGCCGGGCCTGGCCGCCCTGCGGGTGACCACGCGGGTGACGGTGGTGGCCTTGCCGTGCTTCGCCGTCTGCCTGGCCCTTTGCCTGGACCGGGGCTTGCGCGCCCTGGGGCCGTCGCGACGGGCCTGGGCCCTGGCCGCGCTCCTGGTCCTGGCGGCGGCGGACCAGCGCGTCGCGCCCGAGGCCTATCCGAGCCATGCCTGGGCCCCGGCCCGGGCCCGGGTGGAGGCCCTGGCCGCGCGCGTGCCGGCCGGGGCCGCCGTCTTCTACGTCGATCCGGGCGTCCCCATGGACGATTCCGACTACTGGGCCGTGCACGTGGACGCCATGCTCGCGGCCCAGCGCCTGGGCAAGGCCACGTACAACGGCTACACGAGCTGGCTGCCGCCCATGCTCGGGCTTTTTTACGCCCGCGCCACCTGCGGCAGCCTCGACGCCTGGCGCAACGTGGCCGCCGCGCTCTATCGGCCCGGGACGGAACCTGCCGGGCTGTACGCCGCCTCGGCCTTCCTCGGCCGGGTGCAGTGCCCCGTGGACCCGGCCGCCCTGGACATTCCCCAGGGACGCCACCGGGCTCCCTTGCCGGCGGGCGAGCGCAAAGCCGACGTCCGGGCCCTGGCCGCCTTCGATCCGGACAGCCGGCGGCTGCGGGTGGACGCCGTCATCCGCAACCTGGGCGACGCGCCGTTGCATGGGCTCGGCGATTTTTCCCACCGGGGGGCGGTGTTCCTGATGGCCGGGGTCTACGACGCGGGCGGCAGGCGCAGCGACGTCCCCCTCGGGCGTCTCGAGCATTCCCTGGGCCCGGGCGCGACCCTGGTCCAGCACGCCGAGGCGCAGCTGCCGCCCGGCCTCGCCCCCTGGCGGGTCGAGGCGTTCCTGGTCCAATCGCCCGACGGGGCGTTCACGGGACCGGTCGAGAGGGCCGCTCCCGTGCGGATGTCCCTCTCGGGCTCCCGCCAATGAAAAAGGGGAACCCCGTCCGGGGTTCCCCTTGCTTTTCCAATCTGCTCGAGAGCGTCGGCTAGTCGCCGCCGCGGTCGCCGCCGCGTCCGCCGCGGTCGCGGTCATAGCCGCCGCGCCCGCCGCGATCGCGGTCGTAGCCGCCGCGCCGGTCGCCGCGGTCACGGTCGCCGCCGCGTCCGCCGCGCGGGCCGCCGCCGGTCTTGGCGTAGTCGGCCGGGTCGTAGGGGATGCCGCGCTCCTCGTTGAGCACGGCCTTGCGCGACAGGCGGATGCGGCCCGAGGGCTCCTGTTCGAGCACCTTGACCGTGATCTCCTGGCCGAGCTTGACCACGTCCGAGGGCGCGCCCACGCGCTCGACGTCGAGCTGGGACACGTGGCACAGGCCCTCGAGGCCGGGCAGGATCTCGATGATCGCGCCGCAGTCGATGATCTTTTTCACCGTGCCGGTGTAGTTGGCTCCGGCCTCGGCGTGCTGGTCGTAGTACTGCACGCGGGCCTTGGCCTTCTCCAGGGACTCCAGGGTGGGGGCGAAGATGGAGATTTTGCCCGAATCCTCGATGTCGATGGAAGCGCCGGTCTCGGCCGTGATGGCCTTGATGTTCTTGCCGCCGGGGCCGATCACTTCGCGGATCTTTTCCGGATTGATGTTGACCACGGCCAACTGCGGGGCCAGCGGCGAGAGCTCGGGGCGCGGCGCGGCGAGCGTCTCGGCCATGCGGCCGAGGATGTGCAGCCGGGCCTCCTTGGCCTGGTTGAGCGCCTGGCGCATGACGGCTTGCGGGATGCCCGTGATCTTGATGTCCATCTGGATGCCGGTGACGCCGTGGGCGGTGCCGGCCACCTTGAAGTCCATGTCGCCCATGGCGTCCTCGTCGCCGAGGATGTCCGTGAGCACCAGGAAGTCGTCGCCCTCTTTGATGAGCCCCATGGCGATGCCGGCCACGGCTTCCTTGACCGGGACGCCGGCGTCCATGAGCGCCAGCGACGCGCCGCACACCGAGGCCATGGACGAGGAGCCGTTGGACTCCATCACCTGGGACACCACGCGCATGGTGAAGGGGAACTCCTCGGGGCCGGGCAGCACCGGGAGGATGGAGCGCTCGGCCAGGGCGCCGTGGCCGATCTCGCGCCGGGACGGGCCGCGCATGGGCTTGACCTCGCCCACGCAGTAGGGGGGGAAGTTGTAGTGGAGCATGAAGCGCTTGTAGGTCTCGCCGTTGAGCGTCTCGATCTTCTGCTCGTCGCCGGTGGACCCCAGCGTGGCCACGCACAGGGACTTGGTCTCGCCCCGGGCGAAGATGGTCGAGCCGTGGGTGCGCGGCAGCACGCCCACTTCGATGCCGATGGGGCGCACGGTCCGGGTGTCGCGGCCGTCCAGGCGGATGCCGGTCTCCTTGATCAGCGCGCGCAGGAGTTTTTTCTCCATGCCCTCGAGGATGTCGCCGGCCTTGGCCTTGTAGGTGGGCTCGTCCGGGAAGGCGGCGAGCACGGCCTCGATCACGGCCTGCTTGACGGCCTTGCGGGCCTCGCGGCGGGGCATCTTGTCCTTGATGGCGAAGGCGGCCTTGAGTCCGGCCTCGGCCTTTTCGTGGACCAGCTTCTCCAGGTCCTCGATGGGCGCGGGCGGCACGAAGGCGATCTTCGGCTTGCCGGCCTTCTCGCGCAGCTCCTCCTGGAGGTCGATCAGCGGCAGCACGGCCTTGTGGCCCCACTCCAGGGCGTCGGCCAGCATGTCCTCGGACACGAACTGCCCGCCGCCCTCGACCATGACCACGGCGTCGCGGGAGGCGGCGAAGGTCAGGTTGAGGGTGCTTTCGGCTTTGATCATGGGCACGGTTGGGTTGAAGACGAACTGGCCGTCCACGTAGCCCACGCGGCCGCCGGCGATGGGGCCCTGGAAGGGGATCTTGGAGATGTGCAGGGCGGCCGAGGCGGCGGTCAGGGCCAGCACGTCGGGCTCGACCTGGCCGTCGGCCGAAAGCACCGTGGCGATGATCTGCACCTCGTCGCGGAAGCCTTTCGGGAAAAGCGGCCGGCAGGGGCGGTCGATCAGGCGGCAGACCAACACCTCGCGCTCCGAGGGGCGGCCGATCTCGCGCCGGAAGTAGGAGCCCGGGATGCGGCCGGCGGCGTAGGACATTTCCTGGTAGTCGACGGTCAGCGGAAAAAAGCCTTTCTCCTCGGGCAGGGCCTGCGTGCAGGCCGTGACCAGCACCACGGTGCCGCCGGACTGGACCCAGACGGCGCCGTCGGCCTGGTTGGCCAGGCGGCCGGTTTCGAGGATGACGGACTTGCCGCCGATGGTGGCTTCGAGTCGGATGGGATCGAACGTGAGTGTCATGGGCACCTCGCTGAAGGATGGGAATGGACGACGTGGGTGGGGCCGGCCCTCCCGCCATGCAGCAGGCGCGACGGCCGCCGGGACGAGGGTCCCGAGGGCGGGCGCGCATAATGCATGCGCGGGAAGGAAGGGGGGCCGCCCTGGCGGGAGGCCCCCCTTTGCGACGCTACTTGCGCAGTCCGAGCTTCGCGATCAGGTCGCGATAGCGTTGGATGTCCTTCTTCTTCAGGTAGTTTAAGAGTTTACGGCGCTGGCCGACCAGTTTGAGCAGGCCCGTCCGGGAATGGTAATCCTTGGGATGGGACTTGAAATGCTCGGTCAGGTAGCTGATGCGCGCCGTCAGCAGGGCGACCTGCACCTCGGGGGAGCCGGTGTCGCCGTCGTGCTTCTTGTGTTCCGTGATGACGCTGGCCTTGTCTTCGGCGGTCATAACCACAGCGTTATCCTCCAGTGTTGGGGGTGGGAGTTCGCTCGGGGACGGTGCGTCCGCCGCGCCGGGCCGGTTGCGGGTCGCCGAACAGACCGCGCAGGATGGCCCACCTGTGTCCACCGTCCGCTTCCTCGGCCCGGGCCAGAGCCAGGGGCCGGGAGTCCTCGTCGCAAAGCAGGGCGCACTCCCCGGCGACGGCCTCGGTCCCGGCGCGCACGCGCACGCCCTGGCGCACCAGGGCGGCGGCGGCGGCGTCGAGAGCCACGTTCCGCCAGTGGGGCAGAGCCTTCTCGATGGGGATGATCCTCTCGGAAAGGCTTTGCGGATCGGCCAGGATGTCCTCCAGGCCGTGCGCCTGCCGCAGTTCGAAGGGACGGCTCGCCTCCCGGGTCAGGGCGGTCATGACCGCGCCGCATCCAAGTCGCTTCCCCAGGCTGTGGACCAGGGAGCGTATGTAGACGCCGGCCGATACCCGGACCCGGAACGTCGCCGACGGCAGCGCGACATGCTCGAGCCGCGCGTCGAAGACGGAAATATCCTTGCGTTTGACCGGGGCGGCCAGGCCCTTGCGGGCCAGTTCGTACAGGGGCCGTCCCTGGTGCTTGGCCGCCGAGTAGGGCGGCACCTCCTGCTGCGTCTCGGCCGTCCAGGCGGCCACGGCCTCGGCCAGTTCGGCCTGTCCCACGTGCTCGAAGGGCGCTTCGGACGTCACCGCCCCCTGGATGTCGTAGGTGTCCGTGGCCAGCCCCAGGCGCAGGCTGCCGCAGTAGGCCTTTTCGCCCTCCATGACGTAGGGCGCGATCTTGGTGGCTTCGCCCAGAAGCACCACCAGCACGCCGGCGGCCAGGGGGTCCAGCGTCCCGGCATGGCCGATCTTTTTTTGCCCCAGCCGCTTGATGGCCGTGAGGCAGGCCGTGGAGGTCGGCCCCGAGGGCTTGTCCAGGACCAGCACGCCGTGGAGCTGGGGCAGGGCGGGCCTGGTATGACGTCCTCGTTGGTCTTGCATGGGCGGATGGAACCTGAAATTCGTTGTCGGCGCGCGTTATTTCGCCGCCGCGGCCTGGCCCGCGCCGCGCGCGGCCGCCACGGCCCGTCCCACGGCCGCCGTGAGCGCCGTCTCGGCCGCCTCCAGGGACATGGCCAGCGTGCCGCCGGAGGCGTTCTTGTGCCCGCCGCCGCCCAGGGAGGCGGCCACGGCCTGGACGTCCACCGCGCCCACGGAACGCAGGGAAAACTTCACGCCGCCCTCGGGCAGCTCCCGGGCCAGGATGGCGGCGGTCACGCCGCGAATGCGCAGGGCGTTGTTGATGAGCCCCTCGCAATCCTCGGGGCCGGCTCCCGCGCGGCGAAGCATCGTTTGCGATATCCTGATAACGCCCACCTGTCCATCATGATGCAGGCCGATCTGCCCCAGGACCTCGGACCACAGGCGCAGGCGGTTCATGGTCCACTGGTTCTTGATGAGCGCCCCGGTCAGGCCGACGTCCAGGCCCCCCCGGATGAATTCCGCCCCCAGCTCCATGCACTCGGCCGTGGTGCCTCCGAAGCTGAAGAATCCCGTGTCCGTGGCCATGGCCGTGTAGAGGGCCTGGGCCATGGGCCCGGTCAGGGGCACGCCCAGGTCCTTGGCCAGGAAGGCCACCATCTCGCCCGTGGCGCAGCGCCCGGGATCGACCCAGTTGACGGCCCCGAAGCCGGGGTTGCCCAGGTGGTGGTCGATGACGGCCATGCGGGCCGGGTCGAGGGCGTTTTGCAGGTTGCCCAGGCGCGGCGCGTCGCCGCAGTCGAGGACGATGGCCAGGTCGTAGTCGTCGTCGGGCGGGGTTTCGAGCAGGGGCGCGGGCAGCTCCAGCCAGCCATACTGGGGCGGCACCGGGGAGTCGTTTAAAAGCGAAAAGGTTTTGCCCAGGGCCTCGAGGACGAAGCCCATGGCGGCCGTGGAGCCCAGGGCGTCGCCGTCCGGCGAGGCGTGGGCGGCCACCACGAAGGAGCGGCCCTGCCGGATGCGCCGGGCGATCTCATGCCTCGGGTCGGGCATAGACCATGTCCTCCAGGTAGGTGTCGCGGGCGAAGCGCAGCTCCGGCACGAACTTCATGCGCAGGCGTTTGCCGAGCAGGGTGCGCAGGAACCCCTTGGCCTGCTCCAGGGCCTTGGCCGCCTCGGCCAGGCGGGCTTCGTCGCCGCTCAAGGTGTAGTAGATGCGGGCGATGGACATGTCGGCATTGAGGACCGCGCCGCTGATGGTGACGAGTTCCAGGCGGGGGTCTTTCACGTCTTCGGACAGGGCGATGGCCATCTCCCGGGCGATCTGGTCGGCCAGGCGGCTGGAGCGGCGCGTTTCGGGACGCTTCATGAAGGGTATCGATGCCTCACAGGGAGAGTATGGCGATGTCGTCGTCCACGAGTTCGGCCTCGGCCGCGGCCACCACCATGTTGAGGGCCTTTTGCAGCAGGCCCCTGGCGTGGACGGCGTCGCCGGACACGGTGACGGCGGCGAGGACGAGGGTGTCCCACGACTCCTGCATGGCCGTTTCGGCCACGGCCACGTTGAACTTGTTGCGCAGCTTCCTCTTGAGGCTCTGGGCCACGCGGCGCTTGCCCTTGAGGGAATCGTTGCCGTGCAGGGCGAATTCCAGGGTGAGGACGCCGACCACCATATGCCGCTTGCCGCCTCGTCGCGCCGGGCCGGGGGTGCCCCGGCCCGGCGGTCCGTTACAGCGTGGCCTTTTCTTCCACGGACTCGAAGGCCTCGATCACGTCGCCGACCTTGATGTCGTTGAAGTTCTCCAGGCCCACGCCGCATTCGTACCCCTTGGTCACTTCCTTGACGTCGTCCTTGAAGCGGCGCAGGGAGGCGAGCTTGCCGGTGTAGACCACCACGCCGTCGCGCAGAAGCCGCACGCCGGCGTTGCGGGTGAGCTTGCCGTCCAGGACGCCGCAGCCGGCCACCATGCCGACCTTGGGCACGCTGAAGGTGTCGCGCACCTCGGCCTGGCCCAGGTACTGCTCGCGGATGACCGGGGCGAGCATGCCGGACATGGCGTCCTTGATCTCGCCCACGAGCTTGTAGATGATGTCGTAGAAGCGGATGTCCACGCTCTCGCGCTCGGCCATCTCCTTGACCTTGATGGTCGGGCGGACGTTGAAGCCGATGATGATGGCGTCGGAGGCCGAGGCGAGCAGGATGTCGGATTCGGTGATGGCTCCCGCGCCGGTGTGGATGATGTTGACCTTGACCTTTTCCGTGGACAGCTTGTTGAGCGCGTCGGCGATGGCTTCGAGGGAGCCCTGCACGTCGGCCTTGAGCACGAGGTTGAGCGTTTGCGCCTCGGCTTCGGGCCGGCTGGCCAGGAAGGTCTCGAGGGTCACCTTGGAGGCCTTGCCGAGTTCGCGTTCGCGCTGCTTGGTGGCGCGGCCGTCGGCGATGCGGCGGGCGACCTTGTCGTCCTCGACCCCGACGAACTCGTCGCCGGCCTCGGGCACGCCCTCGAAGCCCTGGACCTCCACCGGAATGGCCGGCCCGGCCTCCTTGATCTTGCGTCCCTGGTCGTCGAACAGGGCGCGCACGCGGCCGGAGAAGACGCCGCACACGAAGGCGTCGCCCTGGTGCAGGGTGCCTTCCTGGATGAGCACCGAGGCCACCGGGCCCCGGCCCTTGTCCAGGCGGGCTTCGACGATGTGGCCACGGGCCCGCTTGCTCGGGTTGGCCGAGAGCTGCAGGACTTCGGCCTGCAGGAGAATCATTTCGAGCAGTTCGTCGAGGCCGATCTTCTGCTTGGCCGAGACGTTGGCGAAGATGGTCTCGCCGCCCCAGTCCTCGGGCACGAGCCCGAGCTCGCCGAGCTCGCGCTTGACGCGGTCCGGGTTGGCGTCGGGCTTGTCGATCTTGTTGACCGCGACCACGATGGGGACGCCGGCGGCCCGCGAGTGGTTCACGGCCTCGCGGGTCTGGTCCATGACGCCGTCGTCGGCGGCCACGACCAGGACCACGATGTCCGTGACCTGCGCGCCGCGGGCGCGCATGGCGGTGAAGGCCTCGTGGCCGGGGGTGTCGAGGAAGACGATGTCGCCCCGGGCCGTGGTCACGTGGTAGGCGCCGATATGCTGGGTGATGCCGCCGGCCTCGCCCGAGACCACGTTGGAGGCGCGGATGGCGTCGAGCAGCGAGGTCTTGCCGTGGTCGACGTGGCCCATGATGGTGACCACCGGGGGCCTCGGCTTCATGTCCTCGGGCTTGTCCGTCTCCTCGGCCACCAGGTAGTCGTCCTCGGAGAAGCCGAACTTCTCGACCTCGAAGCCGAATTCCGAGGCGGCCAGGGTCGCGGTCTCCACGTCCAGGGACTGGTTGATGGTGACCAGCGCCCCGAGGCCGAGCAGAACCTTGATGAGGTCCTGGGCCTTGGCGCCCATCTGCTTGGCCAGGTCGGAGACGCGGATGGTCTCCTCCATGCGGATCTTGCGCTTGGCCGCCTTCATGGGCTGGGCGCTGGCGTCGATCTTGGTCGGCAGGAAGTCCTCGCGGGATTTCTTGCGCTTGAACTTGCCGCCCATGCGGCCGCCGGTGCGGTCCTGGACCTCGCCGAC
>NZ_JARKOZ010000105.1 GCF_029978005.1 Solidesulfovibrio sp.
GGCGCGTGATCCGCGCCTGCTTGCCGCCGGGAAACTGGAACACCCGGCCCGTTTGGCGGCGCGTCACGGCATCGTCCAGGCCGCGCAGGGCATCGGCCAGGGCCTGCCCCGGCCCGAGCGACGCCAGCGCTTTGCGATACAGGCGCGGACGCAGGGTCGGGTGCAGGCCAAGGACGGTCGCCAGCGGCAGGACGGCGGGATCGTCCGCTGCGGGCAGAAGGCTTTCGAAAAGCGCGGCGTCGAGGCGCGCCTGCCGCCACAGCCGCGCCGCCGCGTCGAGGTAGCGCGGGTTTTCGGCGCAAAGAAGCGGCAGGACGTCGTGGCGCAGGCGGTTTCGCCGGAAGGCGCGGTCGGCGTTGCTTGGGTCGGCCAGGGTCGGCAGGGCCAGCGCCGCGGCAAAGGCCTCGATGGCCGCCCGTGGCGTGAGCAGAAGCGGGCGCAGCAGGCGGCGCGCGGCGTCCAGGGCGGGCATGCCGCCAAGGGCCGGCCAGCCCGCGCCGCGCGTGGCGCGCAAGAGCTGGTCCTCGGCCAGGTCGTTGAGCTGGTGCCCGAGCACGATCCAGGCCTTGGTCCGGTCGCCGGCGAGTTCCGCGAAAAAGGCGTAGCGGGCGGCGCGGCCGGCGTCCTCGATGCCTCGCCCCTGGCTCCTGGCGAGTCCGGCCACGTCGGCGCGGCGCACGTGGCAGACGACGGCGCGCTCCCGGCAGAAGGCGGCCACCGACGCGGCCTCGGCCGCCGATTCCGGGCGCAGGCCGTGATCCAGGTGGGCGGCCTCCAGGCGCGCCCCCAGGCGGGGGGCCAGGACGGAAAGGACGGTGAAAAGGACCAGGGAATCCGGGCCGCCGGAGAGCCCCACGATCCAGGTCGCGCCGGCCGGGTCGTGGCCGCAGTCGCGCGTCAGGAAGCGGGCCACGGACAGGCAGAGCAGGGCCTGGGGACGCGGCAGCGCGCCGAGGTCCGGGCCGGGCCCGGCGTCTGGGGGGGAAGGGGGGATCGCCGTCATGCCGCGTGCCTGGCCGCGCCCGGGACCGCGTTCGCGCCCGCGACGCCATGGGCCGGCGCGGGCGGCGGCCTGCGGCGTCGCGGGCGCGGCTCGGGGCCGGGAAAGCGCCGGCCCCGGAGAGGGCGTCAGACCGGGATGTCCAGTTCCCGGATGAAGTTGTCGAGAAAGTCGATCATCTGCTGGCGCTGTTCGGGCGTGCAGTAGCTGATGCAGGAGCAGCGCAGCTTGCCGCTGCCGCGCACGAGCAGTTCGAGCTTGAGCCAGTTGCGCCCGGTCTCCAGGATGAGCATGTACGGGCCGCAGGTGTTGTAGTGCTGCTGCTGCTCGTCGTTGAGCATCTCCTGGGGAAAGGGGATGTAGTAGATGTGGTCCAGGGGACCTTTGAAGCCTTTTTCAGCCAGGTGCCGCTCGATGGTTTCCATATTTTCGGCGGCGACTTCATCGATGAGGTAGGATCGCATGGGAGTTACTCGCTGTCTTCCGTCGCATCGAGGTCCGGGTCGATGGCCTCGTCTTCGGGCGGTTTCCGGTCCGCATGGGCGTTTGGCGGCACGCCTTCGCGGTCCAGGTTGTACATGCGGCGGGTGAGATCGATGAACCTGTCGCCTTTTTCCTCCCGGGCCCGGCGTTTGAGAAAGGCGATGGGCTCGTGGAGCAATTTGTGGCTGATGGACAGGGACAGGGTCTCGATGGCCCGGCGGGTCTCGTCGGGGACGTCGGGGCCGAGGCGGCGCAGAGTCTTGGCCAGCTCGCGGCGGGCCACGTCCTCGCCGGCGGCAAGCAGATCCACGATGGTCGGCTTGACGTCCAGGGACTTGAGCCATTCGCCGAAGCGCTCCACCTGCAGGCCGATGATGTCCCGGGCGCGGGCCGCTTCCTCGCGCCGCTGGGCCAGGTTTTCCTCGACCACTTCCTGGAGGTCGTCGATGTCGTAGAGGTAGACGTTGTCCAGGCTGTTGACGTCGGGGTCGATATCGCGAGGCACCGCGATATCGATGAAAAACATTGGCTTATGCTTTCGTGCCTTGAGCACGGAACGCACGTCCCTGGCCCTTATGACCACATGGGGCGCGCCGGTCGAACTGATGACGATGTCCGCCTCGTGCAGCCGCGAGACGAACTCGTCGAAGGCCACGGGCCGTCCCTTGAAGCGCGCCGCCAGCTCCTCGGCCCGGGCGTAGGTGCGGTTGGCGACGAGAATCTCGGAGACGCCGGCGTTGAGCAGGTGCAGCGCCGCCAGTTCCGCCATCTCGCCCGCGCCCACGAGCATGGCCCGCTTCCCGGCCATCTCGCCGAAGATGCGCTTGGCCAGCTCCACGGCGGCGTAGCTGATGGACACGGCCGACGCGCCGATGCCCGTGGCCGTGCGCACCTTCTTGGCCACGGAAAAGGCCTTGTGGCACAGCCGGTTGGTGATGACTCCGGCCGTGCCCAGGGACACGGCGTGGCGGTAGGCGGCCTTGAGCTGCCCGAGGATCTGCGGCTCGCCCAGCACCAGGGAGTCCAGGCCCGAGGCCACGCAGAAAAGGTGCTCCACGGCGGCAAGTCCCGCGTGCTCGTAAAGGTGCGGCGCCAGGACCTGCGCGTCCTGGCCGCAGTGGGCGGCCCAGGCGCGAAGCACCGCCGGCCGGACGTCGCGGCCGGGCTGATCGGCCACCAGCACCTCCACCCGGTTGCAGGTGGACAGCACCAGGGCTTCGCGCACGCGAGCCTCGCCGCGCACCAGGAGATCGCCGAGCGTGGGCTTGTCGCCCAGGGCGAAGGCCTCCCGGACCTCGACGCCGGCGGTCTTATGGTTGAGGCCAAACAGGTAGATTTGATGCTCCATCGATATATCGCGCGAAACTGTGATGCGTTGGCATGAAAAAGTTGATGACGAGCAAGGACACGAGCGTCAGGCAGAAGATCCACATGGCCAGACGCGCGGGCTTGCGGCCGCGCCAGCCGAGAAAAAACCGCTGGTGGAACAGGAAGGCGTAGAGCAGCCAGACGCAGATGGCCGTGATCTCCTTGGGGTCGAAGGAGAAGATGCGGTTCCAGGTGAGCTTGGCCCAGATGAATCCCGAAAGAAGCCCTATGGTGTAGAGCGGAAAACCGACGGCCACGGCCCAGCGGTTGACCGTGTCGCAGGTGGACAGGGCCGGCAGGGCCTTGGAAAAGCCCGAGAGCTTCTCCTTGGTCTTGATCTTGCGGTCCAGGTACAGGTAGGCCGCGCCCGCGCCGCAGGCCATGGCCAGAAGGCTTATGGCCAGGAAAAGCGCCCCGATGTGCAGTCCGAAGAAAAGCCCGCCCAGCGCCTTGGGCAGGGGCATGCGCGTGGCCGTCACGGCCTGGGAGGACAGGAAGAGAAAAAGCGCCAGGGGCGCGGCCAGAAGCCCGAGCATCTCCAGGCGCAGCCGCCACCAGAGGATCAGGCAGATCAAAAGCAGGCTCCAGGCCAGCAGACTGAAGTAGAATTCGCCGAGCAGCAGGGCCGAGCCGCCCTCGGCCGCCAGCAGCACCAGGAGGTCGGCCGTGTGCAGGGCGAAGCCGGCCACGGTGAGTCCTTCCCCCGTGCGGCGAAGGAGCTTCCTGCCCGTCACCACGCCGAGCAGGTGCAGGGTCGCGCCCAGGAAGTAGGCGGCCAGGACCAGGAAGAAAAGGATGTTAAGCGCCGGCATGGCCCAGGGCTCCACCGATCAGCCCGGCCGCATCCTCGTGCAGGGGCTCGGGCAGGATTCGCCGCAGCACGGCCTCGGCCGCGGCGGCGTCGCCGCGCTCCAGGGCTTCGATCAGCGGCGAGTCGACGAGGTCGCGGAAGATGGCCGAATTCTCCTGCGTGGGCAGGCCGAGCCCGAGGACCATGGGCCGCAGGGCGCTCATGAGCACGAGCAGCGCGCCGTACTCCGTGCCGAGGAATTCCCCCAGCCCCTGCCTGATCTTGCGGGCCAGCGCCGGCGAGGCCCCGCCCGTGGAGATGGCCACGGTCAGGTCGCCCCGGGTGAAAAGGGCCGGCACGATGAAGCTGCATTTTTCGGGCTGGTCCACGATGTTGCACAGGATGCCGCGCGCGGCGCACTCCCGGCTGATGGTCCAGTTGAGTTCCTCGTCGTCCGTGGCGGCGATGACGAGAAACCGGCCGTCGAGGTCGGCCGGGACGAAGGCCCGGCGCTCGAAGACCACGGTCGGCGCGGCGGCCAGTTCTTCCACCACGTCCCGGGGCGGCGCGAGGTCGAGGACGAGCACCTCGGCCGGGCCGCAGGCGGCGAGCGTGGCGATCTTGCGCCGGCCCACCTGGCCCGCGCCCACCACCAGGCAGCGCTTGCCGTGAAGATTGACGTAAAGGGGATAATACCGCATGGAAGCCTCCTATAGCAGAAGAACGCACGGACGGAAAAGGGCTTTTTTTCACATGTGTTTTTCGAAATCGTGACCCAGCCGGAGAAGGAATGGCGCGCTTTCTGGTGGTCCAACTGGCCCGCATCGGGGACCTGGCCCAGACCCGGCGGCTGCTTGCCGGCCTGGCCCGAAAGGCCGAGGCGACGGGCGGCGAGGTGCATCTGGCCGTGGACGCGTCGCTCGCCGGCTTGGCCCGCCGCCTCTATCCCTTCGCCACGGTCCACGGCCTGCCGGCCCACGGCGCGCCCGGCCGGGACGCCGCGGCCGCGGCCCGGCGCGTCATGGAGGCGCGCCCGGCTTTCGAAGCCGTGGCCGCCGCCCGTTGGGACAAGGTCTTCCTCCTCAACTTTTCGCCCCTTTCCATGGCCCTCGCGGCCATGTTCCCGCCCGAGGTCCAGCGGGGCTACCGTATGCACGCCGGCCAGGCCGACAAGGACGCGCTCCTGCGCCTGGTCTTTCGCCTGACCCGGGACCGGCGCGGGGCCGGCATCAATCTGGCCGACATCTGGGCCCATCTCGACGACGCTCCCCTCGACCCGGCCCTAGTCAACCCGCCGGCCGCGCCCCGGGGCGGCGGGCTCGGCGTGGCCCTGGCCGGCCGGGCGGCCAGGCGCTCCCTGCCGCCCGAGGTGCTGGCCCCCATCGTGCGCACGCTTTTTCTGGCGACCGGTGCCAAGCGCGTCACCCTGTTCGGCACGCCGTCCCAGGCCGGCGAGGCCCGGGCGCTGCTGCGCCGCCTGGACGGCCCCGTGCGCGAGGCCTGCCGCGACGCCACGGGTCAAACCGACCTGCCCGGGCTCGTCGACGCCTTGTCCGGCCTCGACCGGCTCGTCACGCCTGACACCGGAGCCATGCACCTGGCCGCCTTTTGCGGCGTGCCGGTCACGGCCTTTTTCCTGTCCTCGGCCTGGAGCCACGAGACCGGCCCCTATGGCCTCGGGCACACGGTCTGGCAGCACACGGTCCCGTGCGCGCCCTGCCTGGAGTCGGCCCCCTGCGACAAGGGGCTCGCCTGCCTGCCGCCCTTCGCCGACCCGGCCCTGCACCGCTGCCTGGCCGCCCCTGCCAAGGCCGCACCCCCGGCCGGTATCGTGGGGTTGGCCACGGACTGCGATGCCCTGGGCGCGTTGTGCCGGCCCTTTTGCGGCGACGACCCCACGGCCGGCCGGCGCGAGGCCCTGCGCGCCTTCCTGACCCGCCGGCTGGCCGGGGAGGCGGCGGACGCCGTGCCCGCCGAAAGCGGCCACGACCTGGCCGAAAGCCTCAGTCTCGAAACGGACTGGGTCCTGCCGCCGCCGGGCCGGGCTCTGGCCGGGGAGTGGTAGCCATGGCTTTTTCCCGCGCCCTGCGCGTGCTCGTGGTGTTGCCGATGTACGGCGGCTCGCTGCCCATCGGCCGCTACTGCGCCGACGCCCTCAAGGGGCTCGGCCACGCGGTCGAGGTGTTCGAGGCTCCGGCCTTTCACGGGGCGTTTTCGGCGCTCAAAGACCTGCGGGTGACGTCCGACCGCCTGGAATACCTGGAGAACAGCTTCCTCCAGGTCGTGTCCCAGGCCGTGTGCGCCAAGGCCGAGACTTTCGGCCCGGACCTGCTCCTGGCCCTGGCCCAGGCCCCGCTGTCGCGCCAGGCCCTCAAGCGCCTGCGCCGCGACGGTGTGGCCACGGCCATGTGGTTCGTGGAGGATTTTCGGCTCTTTACCTACTGGGAGGCCTTCGCGCCTTATTACGACGTCTTCGCCGTGATCCAGAAGGAGCCGCTGCTGGAAAAGCTGGCCGCCGCGGGCCAGGGGAACGCCTTCTACCTGCCGCTGGCCGCCGATCCGGCCGTGCACCGGCCTCTGGAGCTCACTCCCGTGGAACGGCGGATCTACGGCGCGCGCACGTCGTTTATGGGCGCGGGCTATCCCAACCGCCGCCTGGCCTTTGCCGAGCTCCTTGACTACGGGCTGGCCATCTTCGGCAGCGACTGGGACGGCGACGCGACGCTGGCCCCGCGGCTGCGCCTGGACGGTCGCCGGATCAGCACCGAGGAGTCGGTGCGCATCTTCAACGCCGCCGAGGTCAACCTCAACCTGCACTCGAGCGTTTCCGTGGAAAGGCTCGTTCCCGGCGGCGACTTCGTCAATCCCCGCACCTTCGAGCTGGCCATGTGCGGGGCCTTCCAGCTGGTGGACCGGCGGGGCCTTTTGTCCGAACTCTTCTCCGAGGACGAGCTGGCCCAGTTCGGCGACTTGGGCGAGCTCAAGGAGCGGCTGGCCTATTTCCTGGCCCATCCCGACGCACGCGCGGTCTTTGCCGAAAAGGCCCGGCGACGCGCCCTGGCCGAGCATACCTACGCCCGGCGCATGGAGGCGTTGCTGGACTTTGCGGCCTCGCGCCTGCCCGGCTGGCCGGGGGGGGAACGGGACGGCGGGCAGGCCCTTTCGGGGCTGCCGGAGGAGATGCGGGGCGAGGTGGCGGCGCTTTTGGGCGAGCTTTCGCTGCCGCCGGACGTGTCCTTCGACGACCTTGTCTGGGCCGTGCGGGCCCGGCAGGGCGTGCTCTCGCCCCTGGAGACGAGCCTGCTTTTCCTCGACGAGTGGCGCAGGCAGTACGGCCGCTAGCTCGCGGCCGCCGGCCTACTTCTTGATCTCCATGGCCTTTTGCATCATCTCGTCGGCCGTGGTCACCACCTTGGAGTTGGAGTCGAAGGCGCGCTGCAAGGTGATGAGGTTGACCATTTCCGTGGCCATGTCCACGTTGGACGATTCCAGGGAGTAGCCGGTGATGCCGTCGAAGACGCCGGAATTGGCCCGCCCGATGCTGGCCGTGCCCGAGGCCGAGGTGGCGGAGAGCAGGTTGTTGCCTTCCCGGTAGAGGTCCGTGGGGTTTCGGAAGTCCGCCAGGGCCACCACATAGAGGGCCGCCGTCTGGCCGTTGGAGAACGTCCCGGAAATGACGCCGTTGTCGTCCACGCTGGTGCTGATCAGTTCGCCCGAGGCGTAGCCGTCGCTCTTGGAATCGAGCGTATAGGAGGAGGTGGCGTAGTTGGTGGTGCAGGTGGCGCTGTTGACCGTGGCCGAGGGCGTGTAGCCGGCGTTGGCGCTGGCCAGGGTGCCGATGTCCGCGGCCGTGGTCGGGGCGTTGGAGCTCCAGGCGTCTTCCGAGGTGGAAAGGCCGGTCTTGAATTCGATGCTCTGGCTGGCCAGGGTCGTGGAGGAGTTCGTCTTGGAGACGAAGGTGGCGCTCATCTGCGGCACGCCGTTGCTGTCCACGGTGGCCTGGGTCCAGTCGGACAGGCTGGTGGGATCGCCCCCGGAGGGGGTGAAGGCGGTCTGGTTCTCGAGTTCGCCCTGGGCGGAAAAGGTCAGGGTGCCGATCATGAGCACCCCGGCCTTGGTGGTGCCGGCGGAGCTGCCGCCGTCCTCGTCGGGCGGCACGGTGACCATGTATTCCCAGTATTCCTTGCCGTTTTCGTCCTGCACCTTGGAGTAGTACGTCGTGAGGGTGTGCTCGCCGCCCTCGGAGTCGTAGACCTTGACCTGGGTGGAATAGTCGGAATTCGCCACGGGCGTGCTGCTCGTGGCGTCGTAGTTCGTGAACATGGTGAAGTACGGGTTGGTCGTGTCCAGGGTCTGAGCCTCGGTCGTGCTGTCGAGGTTGACGGCCATGGTGACGGAGCTCGTGGCCTGGGCGGGCAGGGTGAAGTCCTTGATCTGGATGTCGGTCACCGTCCCGGTTGTCGGGGTGGTGGAAAGGGAGGTGCCGCTACGCTTGGCTGCGGTGACGGCGTCCTGGTCCACGGCCCATCCCTGCACCTGGTTGCCGGTGGAAGTCACCAGGTAGCCGTCGGTATTGAAGTTGAACGAGCCGTCCCGGGTGTAATACACCTTGTCGTTGGTGGGGTTTTTCACGACGAAGTAGCCGTGCTCGCCGCCGATGGCCATGTCCATGGAATTGCTGGCGTCCTGGATGCCGCCCACGGTCGTGGTCATGGACACGCTGCCGACCTGCACGCCCATGCCGACCTGGCTCCCGTCCGATGTCCCTCCGGCGAGGGTGCTCATCATGTCGGAAAAGAGCATCCGCGAGGACTTGTACCCCGTGGTGCCGGTATTGGCGAGGTTGTTGCCGGTGTTGGTGATGCCGCTGCTGTAGGCGAGCAGCCCGGAAACGCCGGTCCAGATCGCGCTCATGTCGTACCTTCCTTGTTCCGTGGGCGGCAGGAATTGCCGGCCGCCAGGCCCTGGTCCCTTGAGGGGGCCGGGTCGCTTTCCGTCTGGCGTCGGGACCGCGCCCATCCGGTCTTTCCGGTGGGGAGAAGGGGCCCGACGCGCGGCGCGGAAAGGGAAAACCTTGCCGCTTGCCGCGGAAAATGCACAAGGCGGGCCAACGCGAAAGCGGGGCGCGCGCCCGGCACGACTGTTGCCTGTGCCGCCGCCGCTCGGCTCCTGGCGGCCGGAGGCGCGAAGCGGTCCGCGCTTGGCGTGGCCATGCCTTGGTTGCTTCGAATGGATTGATATTTCTCCAGAAAATACGAAGAGTTCTTTTCAGAATGCCCGGTTGCGGGAAGAAGGGCGTTGACAGGCCTGAGTGATGGGCTTAAGTGTATTCTCCCACGCTGACGTTCGGTGACGATTTCGCGTCGATCGGGTCGCAGGGGGTTGAAAAAGAGGTTGACGGGCGGACCTGGTCCGCGTAGACAGCCACTCCCGCTGCGGGAAACCGGGGCGGGGCGTTTCCGGGGACGACAGGTTCCCGGAAAGATTGAAAAAAAGGTGTTGACGGTTCTGTGCGGTCGGGGTAGACGGAGCCCCTCCGCTTCGGGAGACCGGGGCACGGCCGGCGGCGCGAAGGCGCGGCGGGCGAAGTTGAAAAAAGGTGTTGACGGTGTCGGCGGGCGGGCGTAGAGACGCTCCTCCGCGTGACGGCAAGCCGGCAGCGCGGCCCGG
>NZ_JARKOZ010000107.1 GCF_029978005.1 Solidesulfovibrio sp.
TCCAACCGGCGAGGGGGTCCGGGGGGCATCATGCCCCCCGGCGGGGCCTGGGGCAGCGCCCCAGTCTTCGTCTTTTCTTCATCCCTTCACGGCCCAAAGGGACCTCCGGACTTTGGCCAGCTCCTTGAGTCCCGGGGAAGACTCGACGCCGGAGTTGAGGTCGAGGCCGTGGGGCCTGGCCTGGGCCACGGCTTCGGCCACGTTGTGCGGGCCGAGGCCGCCGGCCAGGAGCCAGGGCATGGACGGGGAAAATGCGGCCAGGGAGGCGAACGGCAGCGACACGCCGTGGCCGCCGCCGCTGGAGCCGGCGTCGAGCAGGGCGTAGCGGATTGCGCCGGCGAAGCGTTCCACCTCGGCGGCCAGGGCGGCGGTGTCGGCGTGCTTCTGGGGCCAGAAGGCGCGGATGACGCGCTCTCGCCCCACGGCGCGGCAGAAATCCGGGGTCTGGCCGCCGTGGAGCTGGGCGAAGTCGAGCTCGGCCGCGTCCATGGCCGCCAGCACTTCGTCCAGGGTCTGCTCGACGAAGACGCCGACGCGCCTGGCGCCGGTGCGCGGCAGGGCGGCGGCCTGGGCCACGGTCAGCCGGCGGGGGCTTTTGGCGGCGAAGATGAAGCCGAGCAGGTCCGCTCCGGCCTCGGCGCAACCGACGACGTCCTCGGCGCGGGTCATGCCGCAGATTTTGACCAGCAGATCCGCCATGTCAGGCCGCCTTTCCGGCGAGCCGGGCCAGGGCCAGGCCGGGGTCGTCCTCGCGCATGAGGGAGGTGCCGACGAGCACGGCGTTGTACCCGAGCGAGGCCATGTTGAGGACGTCGGCCCGGGCGGTGATGCCGCTGGCGGCGATCCAGATGCGGCCGGGGCGTTTTTTCGCGGCCATGCGCCGGGCCACGCCGAGGTCCGTCGTCAGCCTGTCCAGGTCACGGCTGTTGACCTGGATGATGCGCGCGCCGGCGGCCTCGGCCCGGGCGAGGTCGGCCTCGTCGAAGACCTCGACCACGGCTTCGAGCCCGGCGTCGTAGGTCAGGCGCAGCATTTCCGAAAGCTCCTCGTCGGTGAGCATGCGCACGATGAGGAGCAGCGCCGAGGCCTTGGTGGCGGCGGTCTCCACCACCTGGAGCGGGTGGAGCAGGAAGTCCTTGCGCAGCAGGGGCAGGCCCGCGGCGCTCATGGTTTCCAGGTAGTCCAGCGACCCTTTGAAGTAGGTCTCTTCCGTCAACACCGAGATGGCCGCCGCGCCCGAGGCGGCGTACAGGGCGGCGATGTCTTCGGGCGTGCGGCCCAGGTTGATGTCGCCGGCCGAGGGCGAGGCCCGCTTGTATTCGGCGACGATGGCCACGGGCGCGCCGGCCAGCAGGGCGTCGGAAAAGGGCGGCCGCTTGCCGGCGTAGGGCAGGGGCAGCCGCTCCGTCGCCTCGAGCTCCTTGAGGCGGCGTATGGCCGGGGCCTGGGCGGCGCGGAACTTCTCAAGCATGGAGGACGTCCTTGAAGAATTTCGCGGCCGCGCCGGAACCGATGGCGTCGCGGGCCTTGGCGACGCCCTGTTTGAGGGACAGGTTGTCCTCCAGCAGGTGCAGGGCGCAGCCGAGGTTGAGCGCCACCATGTCCAGCATGGCCTGGTTGCCCTGGCCGGCCAGCACGTCGCGAAGGACGGCCACGGCCTCGTCGCGGCCGGAGACGACCACGTCGGCCGGCTTGTGGGTCGGGATGCCCAGGCTTTCCGGGTCGATGCGGTCGTTTTTGAGCCAGCCGTCGCGCAGCCAGCAGACCGTGGCCGGGCCGAAGGGGGTCAGTTCGTCGAAGCCGCCCGCGCCGTGGATGACCGCGCCGCAGGGCAGGCCGGTCAGGGCCAGCACCTCGGCCATGAGGCGCACGTGGCGCGCCGTGGGCACGCCCAGGAGCTGGTGGGTGGGCCGGGCGGGATTGAGGAGCGGCCCCATGAGGTTGAACAGCGACCGCACGCCCAGTTCCTTGCGGATGGGGCCGATGCGCTTGAAGGCCGGGTGGTAGTTGGGGGCGAAGAGGAAGACGAAGTTGTGCCGGTCGAGTTCGGCGGCGGCGTGGTCGGGCTCGACGATGAGGGGGAAGCCCAGGGCTTCCACGGCGTCGGCGCTGCCGCAGGAGCTGGACACGGCGCGGTTGCCGTGCTTGACGACCTTGTGGCCCATGGCGGCGAGGTACAGGGCCACGGCGGTGGAGCAGTTGAACGAGCAGGTGTTGTCGCCGCCCGTGCCGCAGGTGTCGATGCGCGCGCCGGTAAGGCCGGTGACGAGCCGGGCTTCCTCCAGGGCGGTGGTCACGCCGGCGGCGATCTCCACGGCGCATTCGCCCTTGGTCTTTAAGCCCATGAGGAACGCGCCCACGCACGAGGCGGGCATTTCCCCGGTGTACATGGCCCGGAAGGCGTAGGTGGCCAGTTCCTTGGGCAGGTCCTTGCCTATGGCGAGCAGTTCCAGGCATTCGACATGTTTTTCCACGGTGGTGCTCCTTGTGGCGCGTGGGCGTTTAACGCAGGGACTCGGCCAGTTCCTCGCGCGCCATGTTGAGGAAGGCCCTGGCCCGGTCGATCTGTTCGGCCACGGCGTCCGGGGTGATGCAGAGATTGGTTTCGAAGTCGGCGCGGTTGCGCAGTTCCTCGGCTTCCAGGAGCCAGCGGTGGAACACGGGCGGCAGCACGTTGGTATAGGCGAAGCGCTGGCCGAAGGCGTCCACCACGGCGTCGGGGTGGTGGACGTCGAGCTTGATGGTCAAAAGGAACGCCTCGGCCACGTAGTGCATGATGAAATAGGCGCGGCTCATGGCGCAGTCGAAAAGGCCTTCCGAGGCGAGCAGCCGCGCGGCGCGCAGGCTTTCCTTGGCTTTTTCGAGCAGGGCGGGGACGGTGTTCAAGGTGATGGTTCCTTTGCTTTGTATGTGTAACACGTGATGTTTATTCGGCTAATAATTCTTTTAGATGTTTTGAGGTGTATTCGATTTCTGGGAATAGTGTGCCTTGGTGAATTGAAAGTTGATCAAGTTGGTTTCTGATGTTCTTCTTTGCCGAATATGGAATTTTAATGACCTCAATATTTGCAATATCGCCAATGGAAAGGTGTTTGCTAAGTTTTGTAGCGATGCCGCCAGATATTGTAAAACAGCATGATTGCGCAAGCATTCTGCTGTTCATAATTTCAGGCGATATGGCTATAGAGTAATCGAAATATTTAAATAAATGTTTTTTCAATTCTTCTTTCTTGAATGACGGATACAGATTAAAAGTTTTACTCCTGTATAATTCGTCGCGGTTTTTGTCGGTGTGTATCATGGCAACTCTTATTTCAACAAGTGGATTGCTTGATAAATAAAGTCCTCTTCCCTTGCTCTCGCTTCTGAGGTTGAGGTCGGCTGGGTCCATTATATAAATAAAGCCATCCTGCTTTGTGAGTTGTGTTGCGAAGTATAATGAGATTAGTGGATTTGTTGTCCAGTCGAGTAATCTTGTTGGAAGATCGTAGTGTTGCATGAGACAGAGCCATTGGAAGTCGTTGTAATGATAGTATTTCTCGTAGTGTCTGCATTTAAAACTGTGAAAAAGAAATTTTTCATTGTATTTTTGTTGTCTAAAGATGGACGGAATAAGTTTGAGTTCGCCAAAATCTGAGGACTCTCCTCTGTACCACTTTTTTTTATATCTATGAAATACCACTTCAAGAAGCTGTGACAGAGACGTTATTTCTGTATTATTTGAGATGTTTATCATGGCATGCGTTCGGGAAGTTGTTTGTAGTTACATGTTTTGAATGTATCTGCTGACGGCCAAAGCGAGAGTCCTTGCGTCACGATTTTACTGTCGCTTTGGCCGTACCGATTGCTTTCATCAAATTTTGTCCGGAAAATTCGCGATCAGCTGCATCCCGTCCGGCGTGAACACCGACTCCGGGTGGAACTGCACGCCGACCCAGGGACGGTCGCGGTAGCGCAGCCCCATGACCTCGTTGCGCTCGGTCCAGGCCGTGATCTCGAGCTTGTCCGGGGCCTTGCCGGCCATGACCAGCAGGGAGTGGTAGCGACAGACCTCGAAGGGGTTGGGCAGGCCGTCGAAAAGCCCGGTCTCGCGGTGGTGCACGTCCGACGTCTTGCCGTGCATGATGCGGTCGGCCACGACCACGGGCGCGCCGGCGAAATGGCCCAGGATCTGATGGCCCAGGCAAATGCCGAAGACCGGAATCTCCTTGGGCAGATGCTCCAGGAAGCGCAGGCACAGCCCCGCATTGACCGGGTTGCTCGGCCCCGGGGAAATGCACACCATCTCCAACTTGCCCGAGCCGGCCAGTTCCAGGATCGACGGATCGTCGTTCTTCTTCACCACCGGGTCGCGGCCAAGCTGCTGGAACGCCTGCACCACGTTGAAGGTGAAGGAATCGAAGTTGTCAATAAGTAAAAACATCGCCGTCCTCCTTGGCCGCCAGCACTTCCGCGATCACCCGGGCCTTGTTCTGACATTCCGTCCATTCCTTGGCCGGGTCGGAATCGTAGACGATGCCCGCGCCGGCCTGCCAGGCGACCATGCCGTCGCGGATCCACAGGCTTCGGATGGTGATGCCCGTGTCCAGGTTCACGCGGCCCTCGTCCAGGCCGATCCAGCCGATGCAGCCGGCGTAGGGGCCGCGCGGCAGATGCTGTTCCAGTTCGGCGATCATCTGCATGGCCCGCACCTTGGGCGCGCCGGAGAGCGTGCCGGCCGGAAAGGCGCATTGCAGCACGTCCAGGGCGTCGAGGCCGTCTTTGAGCTTGGCCGTCACGTAGGAGACGATGTGCATGACGTGGGAGAACTTCTCCACCTCCATGAACTTCTCCACCTTCACCGTGCCCGGGCCGGCCATGCGGCCGAGGTCGTTGCGCCCCAGGTCCACCAGCATGACGTGTTCGGCGCGTTCCTTGGGGTCGGCGAGGAGCTCCTCGGCCAGCCGGTCGTCCTGCTCGGGCGTTTTGCCGCGCGGCCGGGTGCCGGCGATGGGGCAGGTGGTCAGCTCGCCGTCGCGGCAGCGGATGAGCAGCTCCGGCGAGGAGCCGAGAAGCGTCACGCGCGGCAGGCGCATGAAGAACATGTAGGGCGAGGGATTGACCTGCCGCAGGCGCCGGTAGAGCACGAAGGGGTTGCCGGAAAAGGGCGCGGAAAACTGCGTGGAGAGCACCGTCTGGATGCATTCGCCGGCGCGGATCATCTCCTTGCACTTGGCCACGGCGTCCATGTAGCCCGCGGCGTCGGGGCAGTTGACCACCCGGCCGATCTCGGGGCGCTCCATGGGCGCGAAGATGTTGCTGTAGTCGATCTTGGCCTTCTTGCCTTCGTCCAGCGACAGGTGCAGGCAACGGTGCTTGACGTGGTCGAAGAGCACCACCCGCCCGGGCAGCACCAGGCAGAACTCGGCCTCGTCCGGCGGCAGCACCGGGGCCAGCTTGGGCTCCAGGATGCCGGCGACGCCGTAGCCGAAATAGCCGACCAGGGACCGGGTGATGGGCGGCACGTCGGAGAAGCCCTCGGGCGGCAGGACGGTCAGATCGGCCATGATGCCGCGCATGCCTTCCATGAAGCCTTGTCCATGGTGCTTTTCCAGGCCGGCCAGGCGCGGGTCGCGCACGCTCACGTCGAGCCGGCCATCCTTTAAGCGCAGACGCAGCCGGAAATCCCAGGCGATGAGGCTGTAGCGGCCGAGCCGGCCGTCCACCTCGGCGCTTTCCAGAAGGATGCCGGGCCGTTCGCCCACGAGCCCGAGAAAGAGGCTGATGGGCGTCTGGACGTCGGCCGGCAGCCACGTCCCTTCCTGCCGTAGCGAAATCGCGCTCATGGATTGTCCTTTTTTGCCGTCTCGGCGGTCCACCAGGCCTCGGCGCGGCGAACGAGCAGGTCCACGTCGCCGCCCACGGCGAGATTGAGGAAGCTGCGGAAATTGCGCACGGCCTCGTGGCTGTACGGATTGGCCTCGAAAAGCGCGGCGAAGAGCGCCGCGTCCTTGGTGATGAGCTTCTCGGCGGCGGTCAGCCGCCGCGTGAACGACGGCGTCAGGTAGTTGCTGACCGCGCCGCCGGCGGCCTGGGCCGCCAGGTAGGCCAGGGTGGTCACGAAGTTGAGGCCCTGCACGTAGGCCGCCGCCCGGTCGTGCTCCTCGGGGTCGGAGGAAAAGGGCGTGAAGCCGATGCGCCGGCACCAGTCGGACACGGCCCCGGTCGCCCAGGCGTCCTTTCCCGGCCGGCCGTCCATGACCGCCACCCGCAGGGCGTCGGCCGGCCCCGGCGCGGGGCCGAACAGCGGATGCGTGCCGACCACGGGGCCGTCGTAATGGGCCGTCATGCCGGCGATGGGCAGCGTCTTGACCGAGCCCACGTCGGCCAGGATCTGCCGGCCGCCCATGAACCGGGCGACCTTTTGCGCCACTTCGCCCGTGGCGTAGACCGGCACGGAAACGAGCACCATGTCCGCGCCGGCGATGGCGGGGGCGAGCTTGTCGTCGGTCAGCGGTCGGTCCAGCTCGCGCACGTCCAGGCCCGCTTCACGGCTTCTCGCCGCGATGAGCTTGCCCATGCCTCCCCTGGCCCCGACCAGGGCCAGGGAGGCGATGGCAAAGTCGGGTTCGTCGGTCGCGGGTGCTTCCGAAGGGTTGTTCGTAACTGCCATAACTACCTTTACTTATAAAATTTACCCCATCGAGGGGGCCCGGGGGGCATCATGCCCCCCCGGTGGGGCGTGGGGCAACGCCCCACATCTTAAATCTACTTCTCGATCGTCTCCCATTTCTCCCAGAAGTCCGGGAACGACTTGGCCACGCAGCCGGGGTTGTCGAGGACCACCTCGATGCCGGCCAGCTCGAACAGGGCGGCGGACATG
>NZ_JARKOZ010000114.1 GCF_029978005.1 Solidesulfovibrio sp.
CGCGGGGGGTGAGACGTAGGGGTCCTGGGCCTGGCCCACGTCGTGCACCACGAGCGTGTCGCCGCCCTGGGCCAGGGCCAGCTCCACGGAGTCGGCCAGGCGCTTGCGGAGGTCGGGCTTGGCCACCAGGCGGACCACCACCAGCGCCAGGGTGTGGCGCTTGTTCTTGTCGAGTTCCGGCTTGGGGTCCAGGGCCTGGACCTCGCCGTTGATGCGCACGCGCGCGAAGCCCTGGGCCTTGAGCTTCTTGAGCTTGTCGGCCTGGGTGCCCTTCTGGTGCTCCACCAGGGGCGAGAGCACCAGGAAGCGCGAGCCTTCGGGCAGGCCCAGGATGTCGTCCACGATCTGGTCGGTGGTCTGGGCCGCGATGGGCAGGCCGCACTTGGGGCAGTGCGGGGTGCCCAGGCGGGCGAAGAACACGCGCAGGAAGTCGTAGATCTCGGTCACTGTGCCAACTGTGGAGCGCGGGTTGCGCGTGGCGGACTGCTGCTCCAGGGAGATGGCCGGGGAGAGCCCCTCGATCTTGTCCACCTGCGGCTTGTCCATCTGCGGCAGGAATTGTCGGGCGTAGGCGGACAGCGATTCCACGTAGCGCCGCTGCCCCTCGGCATAGACGATGTCGAAGGCCAGCGTGGACTTGCCCGATCCCGACGGGCCGCACACCACCACTAATTTGTCGCGGGGGATGTCCAAAGTGAGGTTTTTCAGGTTATGCTGGCGCGCGCCTTCGATGCGGATACGGGGAGCCTCGGACATGAACGCCTCCAAAAGCCGTCACGGCAAACCCGCAACATAAGGATGCAGGCGCAAAAGGCAAGGGCAGGGCGAAAATGTCGCCGGATCGACGTCCAGGGCGACATAGGCTGTGCGAAATCTCCCCCGGCCGCCTCCGGGGCGCGGCAGGCCCGGGGAGCGTTCGCTTCGGGTCAGGGAAGACTTGCGGTTAACAGCTGTTCACGTTACTGCGGACATGCCGCGTGCCCGGGCCGGGAGGCCGGCGCGGCAAGGAGCGGCCCATGCGTTACGAGGTCCCGTTCGTGCCCGATGCGGCCTATGCCGCCTTTCTCGCCGACAGCGCCGACAAGGTCGAGGCGGTCTATTTCCGCCTGGGGCCGGACACGCCCGACGCTCGGCTGCCCGGGGTGGGCGACGCCTCGCCCGACGCCCTGGCCGAGGGGCTGCGGGCCATGCCCGGCGTGCCCCGTCTGGGGCTTTTAAACGCCGCCTTCCACGCCCCGGAGGCGCTTTGCGGCGACGGCCTGCGCGATCTCATTTTACTGCTCGAAGGCTACCTGGCGGCCGATGCCCTCACGGGCATCGTCTACGCCGACCAGTACCTGCTCACGGCCTTGTCCGACGCCTCGCCCGAGGTGGCCGGGGCGCTTTTCGCCGTGCCGAGCATCAACTTCCGCCTGGACCGGTTCGCCCGCCTCTCGGCCGTGCTCGAGGCCGTGGCCGACACGCGCTTCAAGTTTCCGGAGGCGGTCATCCTCGACAGGGACATCAATCGCGACACCGCGCGCCTGGCCGCTCTGACAGGTCGGGCGCGCGAGGCGTTTCCGGGCCTTCGCTTCGGGCTCATGGCCAACGAAGGCTGCCTTTTCGCCTGCCCGTTCAAGACCGCCCACGACGCCCACATCGCCCTTTCGCGTCTGGCCTCCTGTCGCATGGGGCCGGACATGAACCGGGACCTGGGCTGCCTGCGGACGTTTTCCGCCCATCCCGGGAGGATGCTGTCCTCGCCCTTCGTGCGGCCCGAGGACGCGCGCCGCTACGAGGGGCTGGTCGATTTCCTCAAGGTGTGCGGCCGTACCCGGCCGGCAGGAGACCTCGCCACTATCGCGGCGGCCTATTTCGCGGGCGAGTACCACGGCAACCTGGCCTGGCTGCTGGACACCCAGGAAATTTTGTCCGGCCGGCTGGAGGTGCCAAACGACGACCTGCCGGCGGATTTCTTCGACCGCACCGACGGCTGCGGCCGCGACTGCCGGGCCTGCCGCTACTGCGGGGAGCTGGCCGCGCGGATCGTGCGCGAAAGGGAGATGGGGCTGCCGCGTTTTGCGGAGAACGGCTGAGGCCGCCCGCCCCGGTCCCGCGACCTTCGGCGGCGGACTCCGGGGGCAGGGCGCGTCACTGACGCGATCGGCGAAACATGTCGGCGGGTTCGGGTCGCCGGCTCACAGCAGGGAGCGGCGGCAGAAGGCCTCGAAGTCCTCGTCGTCGTCGCAGGGCCGGGCCTCGTCGCCGCCCGCCGGGACCTTGACGGCCTCCTCGCGCCACACGCCTTCGCTCGACTCGAAAAAGCTGATGTATTCCAGTTGGATGCTCGGTGCGAACATGGATCTTCCTCCCTGGTTTCCCGATGTCCCATGCAGGTTCCGTTCCATGGTAAGTCTTGCCGTGCGGCGCAGATGGCGGTAGCGATTTCGTTACAGTTATGAAATCAAAATTTCCCCCGATTCCCCTATCTCCATGGTCGCCGACCGGGGCCGGACGGTTGCGGCCGGTTCGGCCGGACGCGCCTTCTTCGCCGTATTTTCCCCGAGGAGAAGGGGGCGCGGGAGGACGCTTTTCCCCCGGGGCCGGGGAGGGGCGGGCGTGAGGCCCGGGAAGCGCCTGGCCGCCGGCGCGGGCCTCGGCGCGGTGGCCGGGGCGGCGCGCCGGGCGACGGCGGAATTCCTGCGCGCCGGCGGCACGGCCCAGGCCGCCGCGCTGGCCTTTTACGCCCTGCTGTCGTGCATTCCGCTTTTTTTCGTGATGCTCGCCGGATACGGCCTGGTCGCCGGGGAAACCTGGAGCGCCCAGGTGATGCTGCGCCGCCAGATGGCCGCGCTGGTCCCGTTCCTGGACGACGTGCTGGTGCTGCGCGCCCGTCGGCTGCTGTGGGCCTCGCCCGGCCTGGGCTGGGCCGGCCTGGCTTTCATTCTCTGGTCGTCGTGGCTGTTCGTGGGGGCGCTCGGCCGGGCTTTGGCCCTGCCCTGGCAGGAGCAGGGCGACGCGCCCCGGACGTGGCGGCGGCGGCTTTGGGCCGTGGCCAGGGGGCCGCTCGTGGGCGGGCTTTTCGTGGCGGCCATGGCCGCGGCCCTGTACTGCGCCCAGTTGCCGGCCCTGGAGCCGGCGGGCAGCCTGGCACGCCGTTGCGCCCCGGTCTGGGGCGCGGCCTGCCTGGCCGGGCTTTTTCTGGCCGTGTACCTGCTCTTTTTGCCCCGGCGGCCGTTTCGGCTCCTGTGCAGCCTGGCCGTCGGGCTGGCCGCCACGGCCTACGGCGTCAGCGCCGCCTTCAGCGCCCTGGTGGCCGGGCTGCCCCGCTACCATCTGGTCTACGGCCCGCTCAGCGGCGCGATCCTTTTTCTGCTCTGGCTCGACTACAACGCCTGGGTGCTCCTGTGGGGAGCCTGGTTCGTGCGCGCCTGGCCGGACCGCGGGCCGCCGGCGGGGGCGGGCCGCGTCGTGGCCGGACCGTGGCCGGCGTCGCGGCGACCCGGGCCTACGGCCTGGCGTAGCGCGCCGCCACGGAAATCGTGATGCCGCCCCGAGCGGCGAAATCCCCCGTGACCTCCATCTCCAGCGGCTGGCAGGCGGCCACCAGGTCGTCCAGGATGCGGTTGGTGAGCGTCTCCATGAACGTTCCCTCGTCGCGGTAGCTGAAAAGGTAGAGCTTGAGGGACTTCGATTCGATGCACCTCGCGCCCGGCACGTAGCGGATGGTGATGGTCCCGAAGTCGGGCTGGCCGGTCTTGGGGCAAAGGCTCGTGAACTCCCGGCTCTCGAAGGTCACGGCGTAGCGCCGGTCCGGGTAGGCGTTGGGAAAGGTCTCGAGCAGCCCGGGCGTCACCGTGGTGGGGTAGGCCGTGGCCCCTTGCCCCAGGGTCCTGAGGCCGCTGACGTCGTCCTTGTGCGCGTTGGAAGCCGGCGTGTCGGGCATGGAGGTTCTCCTTGACGGCCGCGCGGGGCCGTGATTGTCTTTTCGCCCCTCGGCGCGCGGCCGGGGCGGGCGGCTTTCCTTACGACAGCCGCCCGGGATGTTCAACGACGCGGAGGGCCCCATGGCCGCGACCTATTCCATCACCGTCTCCGGCGGCTTCAGCGCCGCCCACCGGCTGCCCGGCCATCCCGGGCCCTGCGCCGCCATGCACGGGCACAATTTCGAGGTCACGGCCGAGCTTTGCGCCGAGACGCTTCGGGACGGCATGGTGGCCGACTTCATGGACGTGCGCGCCGCGCTCGACGCCTGTTTCGCGCGGCTGGACCACGCCTGCCTCAACGACGTGCCGGAGCTTTCGCCGCCCACGGCCGAGGTCGTGGCGGCCTGGATCTACGGCCGGCTGCGCGAGCGCCTGGAGGACGGCCGGGTGCGTGTGGCCAGGGTGACCGTGGTCGAGAGCAAGGGCCTGGCCGCGAGCTACGCGGAAACGCCGTGAGCCTGCGCGTCCACGAGATCTTCGCCAGCATCCAGGGCGAATCGAGCTTCGCCGGCTGGCCCTGCGCCTTCCTGCGCCTGTCGGGCTGCAACCTGTCCTGCGCCTGGTGCGACACGCGCCACGCCCTGGAGTCGTACGCGGAAATGTCCGTGGCCGCAGCCCGGGAGGCGCTTGTCGCCTTCGGCCTGCCCCTGGTCGAACTCACCGGCGGCGAGCCGCTCCTTGCGCCGGAAATCCCGGTCTTGGCCGCCTCCCTGGCCGACGCCGGGCTCACGGTCCTGGTCGAGACCAACGGCAGCCGCGACATCTCCGTCCTCGACCCCCGGGTCGTGGCCGTGCTCGACGTCAAATGCCCGGGCAGCGCCATGGAGCAGGAGAACGACTACGGCAACCTGGACCGGCTGCGTCCCCGCGACGAGGTCAAGTTCGTGCTGGCCGGGCGCGAGGACTACCTGTTCGCCCGGGACGTCGCCCGCCACGTCTGGGGAAGCCGCACGGTCCATTTCTCGCCCGTGTCCGGAGCCCTGGACGCGGCCGATCTGGCCGCCTGGATGGTGGCGGACAAGGTCCGGGCCAGGCTTTCCTTGCAGCTGCACAAATATATCTGGAGCCCCGACGCCCGGGGCGTGTGAGCTCCGGGGGGCTTGGACGGCCGTTTTTTGCACGTGAAACGAAAGGAGGAGAGGTCATGACCGCGCAGCCGAAAAAGGCGGTGGTGCTTTTTTCCGGGGGCCTCGATTCCACGACCTGCTTGGCCGTGGCCAAGAGCGAGGGCTTCGCGCTCTGCGCCTTGAGCTTCGAATACGGCCAGCGCCACAGGGTCGAGATCGAGGCGGCCCGGCGCGTGGCCGGGGTCATGGGCGTGTTCTCCCATCTCGTCTTGCCCCTGCCCCTGGGGCGCATCGGCGGCTCGGCGCTGACGGCCGACATCGCCGTGCCGAAAGACCGCGACCCGGCGGCCATGGAGGCCGACATCCCGGTCACCTACGTGCCGGCGCGCAACACCATCTTCCTGTCCATGGCCCTGGGCTGGGCCGAGGTGCTCGGCGCCCAGGACATCTTCATCGGCGTCAACGCCCTGGACTATTCCGGCTATCCCGACTGCCGGCCCGAGTTCGTGCGCGCCTTCGAGGCCATGGCCAACCTGGCCGTCAAGGAGGCGGTGGAAGGCCGGCTGCGCATCACCATCCACACGCCGCTCCTGACGCTCACAAAGGCCGACATCGTGCGCCTGGGCACGCGCCTGGGCGTGGACTACGGCCTGACCCACTCCTGCTACGACCCCAGCCCCGAAGGCCTGGCCTGCGGCCGCTGCGACAGCTGTCTGCTGCGCAAAAAAGGCTTCGAGGAAGCCGGCCTGCCCGACCCGACCCGCTACGTTTCAGTGTGAGGAGGGGAAAGCCTCCGGCGGCCAGGAGGGGCGGGGCCCCTCCTGGACCTCCCTTTATGATGAAGATGGGGGTGTCGGAGCATGCCCCCAGGCTCGAAAAGAAGCAGGGGAAGCGGCTTCTCTTCCTGACGCTGCCGCTCCGGCTCCCCGCGCACTGTCGCATTCCGCATGTGGAAATACTGCGGCAGGCTGACGCAGCAGCGAACGGGGCTCGCTTCATGGCCTGCACTGCCCCGCTTCGCATTGTCCTGCCGCCTCCGGTCTCTCCGCCGAGGCCATGCCGCTTTCCCCTGCCTCCGGGCGGAGGCCCGTATGGGGGAGCCTCTGGCAGCGAAGGGTGGCATCGGCGGCGATGGCGAGGCAAAGCGCCTGCCTTTCACTCCCGGGAGTCCCCTCGTTCGCGCCGGAGTCGCCGATGGAGGCCATGAGCAACACCGCGGCCAGCAACATGATTCCGAAAAGCCATGCCCGCACGGTGGGTGGGATTTTTCGGAAGAAGAACTGCCTGTTTCGCTCCTGCCGAAGATGCATGGTCTGTCTCCTTTGCCGGTACGGCTCGTGTCCCGGGTCGTAGGCTGTAAGCTCGCGTCGTTGCCTTCAAAGGGAAGAGACGCGGCTCGTCGTGGATTATTGCAGCTGCTTGACGAGTTTCTCTGAGCCTTTCTCGATGCCCACCTTCGCGGCGGTCAAAGAACCGAAGCTTGCGCCGATATTCATGGAATTGGGGTATTGTTTCGCGATGTACGCGCAGAGGATCTGCGATGTCGAAGCGTCGTAAACCTCGACGACATAGAGTACGGAGCCGGTGAAGGTGCCCTCGCCTCCACGGATGCTTTGTACTCCGTTGTACAAACCGCCGGAGAGGTCCAGACGTGAGAAAGTCGACAGAACCGGCGTCGTTGTGGCGGCGCCAGTCAACGTCAGTTTCAGCAATAACGTATTCGGGCCTGGACTGGTTGTGATACGGAACCGTGAAGACAGTTTTTCTGCGAATTGGGCATACATGTAGGCGGCGAGGGAAGCCTTGTCCTCTTCCGTTATGGTTCCAAACTGATTGTCTGGTCCTTTGTAAATTGATACTGGGTCTATTATTATCTTATCATACGTCTTGAGGTTTGTGTGGGATGAATAACTGTACGGGATATTCATGGCTTCGTCGCTCTGATCCTGTCGAAGATACGAAGAGGAAGGTAGATCCTTATACATGACGGGTTTGGGGCTTCCGCAACCAAAAAGCACCACAAGAATTGCGATTGCCGTTGCTTGTCGCATGCGGTTCAGTCTGAGCATTTGCATCTCCGTTTGGGTTGATGATTCGGGCGTCTTCGCCTCTTCCATCCTCTCGAGATGGGCGGCGTCGTTTTCACTTATTGTCACCAATCGGTGACATATGGTCCAAAAAAAAGCCTCCTATCCCGGGTGCGGGAGTGCGCTCCGAATGATGTGGGCCAGCATGGCTTCAAGACGCGCCCAGGTCTGCGCGTCGTCCAGGGGCAGGCCGGCGAAGTGCGTTTCCGAACGGGCCCGGACGCCCAGGTGGTTGATGATTCCGCCAAGGATGGCGAAGAGGGCTTGCATGTCCAGGCCGGACGCGGCGGCCTCGTCCGGCTGCAGCAGATCCAGCAGGCGCTTGCCGACGGATTCCCGGACCGAATCGATGGCGTCGGTCAATTCGTTGTGCACCATGAACCGCCACGCCAGGATTTCCTGCGTCAGAGGCCGGCCGCGCAGGGCCCGCAGATAGTTGTGGACGCCGATCACCAGGCGTTCGGGATACGGCAGGGCCAGGAACGCCTCGATGTCGCCGCCGGCCAATTCCCGGGCATCGGGCCAGAAATCGCCGCTGTTGGCAAAGGCTGTCACAAGCCCGGGCAACCCGCCAAAATAGCGGTAGATGAGAACCTTGTCGACGCCGGCTTCCCGGGCCACGACATTGACTTTGACGGCCTGGAATCCCTGCCGGGCCAGCACACGCCCCACGGCCTCGATCAAGAGGCGCATGGTGGCCTCTCGATCACGTGGCCGCTCGGCCGCAACTGCTCGTTTGACGTGCTCCATGGCCGGCATATGTCACTTGTCGGTGACATTGTCAAATAAAAAAAGCCTGGCCTGTTCGCTCGCCTGTGGTGTGCATTGTCTGTTATTTTAGATAGTTGTGTTAAAGAGCCGTCGGTGGGGCTCGATCCTGCCTCAAGAAAAAAGCTGGACGCCTGTGTACAGGCGTCCAGCTTCCTTCAATTCTCTCGTCGCGAAATCCGGGGCGTATCTTGATGCCGGCCCGTCCAGGACCGCTTCGCTTTTGGAGTTTTCGTTTGTTGCCGCGCTGCGGCAGGTGAACACGCGCAGCGAGCTTGCGGGGAAGCGGCGTGACGTCGGGCTGGCGTTTACCGGATGCCCGGGGCGCGTTGCGCCAGGGTGCGTTTGCCCGGTCAGGCCTCGGCCAGCGCCACCAGTCGCTCGGCCGGGCAGGGGCCGGGCAGGGTGCAGTAGGGTGCGAAGAGCCGGAAGAAGGCCTCGGGTTCGAAGGCCTGCTCCGGAGCCATGACGCCCGGGCCCGGGACCTGGCCGCGCAGGAGCAGGAGCGCGCCAAGGGCCGGGGGCACGCCGGTCATGCACGCCGCATCCGGGGGCGCGGCGGCCAGGGAGGCCGCCACGGCGCGCTTTTTCCCGTCGCGTTCGCCCTCGGCCAGCGCGAAAAGAAGCGGCAGCCTGGGGCCGTCGGTGAGGTGCGAAAGCGCCGTGACCAGGGCCTCGAGCCAGCCGGCTCCGCTGGCGTTTCCCACGAGTTCGCCCGCCGCCTCGTCGACGGTCATGGCCCCGGCGTCCACGGCGTCACGCAGCCGGCGGAAAAGGACGCTCCAGGCCGCTGGCATGACCAGACCGCAACGCGCTTCGCGCACCTCGGGCCAGGAGAGGGGGAAGGACACGGCCCCGGGATGACCCACGGCGTAGAGAGAGCGCCGCCCCCGGCCGGGGTAGTCGATGGGGACATCGGCCAGGGCCGGCCCTTCGACCGGTTCGCCGTGGCGGCGTTCCGGGATCGCGCCCGAGCACTGCCCGAGCAGACGGACCACGGCGGCGCGGCAGGCCAGGGCGTCGCCGTCCTCCTCGATGTTCCGGCCGGCGACCAGCCGGTCCACCCGGTCCAGGCGCGACACGGCGCAGGCCGCCAGCAGATTGGCGAGGCCGGGGCTCGCGCCCATGCCGACCACGGCCGAAACGCCGGCCCGCCGGGCCGCGGCGTCGAGGTCCAGCATGTCGCGGGTGGGGCCGGGGGCGTCGCAGATGTCGATGTAGTCCGTGCCGGCCTCGATGGCGGCGCGAAGGATCGCCGGGGCGCGGCGGGAAGACGGACCCGCGCAGTTGACGACCAGGTCGGCCCGGCCGAGCAGCGCGGCCACGGCGGCCTCGTCCGCGAGGTCCACGGCCGCGGCCTCGGCCCCGGGCCGGCAGGACAGGGCGATCCGGGCGGCCTCGTTTTCCTCCAGGTCGGCCACGATCAGGCCGGAGACGGCCTCGAAACGCGAGACGACACGGGCCGCCATCGCCCCCGCGCTTTCGGTTCCAAGCACCAGCACGCGTCCGCTCATGGATTCTCCTTTCCCGTCGCGCCGCCCGCCGGGATGTCCGGTCCGCACGCTTCAAAAAGCAAGAAGCCTCGAAGGGGTCGTCCTTCGAGGCTTCGACAAGCATGCGCTTGTTTCGATCTGGCGGGGCCGACGAGACTTGAACTCGCGCCCTCCGACGTGACAGGCCGGCGTTATAACCAGCTTAACTACGACCCCGCATATCTCTGGTAGGCGGAACAGGACTCGAACCTGTGACCCTCGGCTTGTAAGGCCGATGCTCTCCCAGCTGAGCTACCCGCCCGCCCGGCGAGACACGTTATCTACGCACCAGTGCCCCCACCGTCAACGATTTTTTTCCCGCAGGTGGAAGTTTCTTGTTTTCACTTGCGATTCCAGTATGATGAAACCATGTTTGCCGGCGGTTTCCTCCATGCGCTCCTGTCGGGTCTCGGCTTCCTGGCTGCCGCGGCCGTCCTGGCGGCGCTCGCGGCCACGGCCGTGAGCCACGGCTTCGCCTGGGCCGTGGCGCGCCGCCGGGCGACGCCGCCGTTTCTGGAGCGGCCCTGCGAGGACAGGCGGGCGCGCTGCCGTCTCCTGGGCCTGGCCACGAGCTTGGTGGGCTTTCTGGGCATGGGCCTGACCTATCCCCTGGGGCCGGTGGTCGGCCGCCCCCCGGCCCGGCGGCCAAGGCCGGGCGAACCCGTCGTGGTGTGCCTGCACGGCCTCTACCACAACCCGGCCGCCTTCCTGCGCCTGCGCCCGGCCCTGGTCCGGCGGGGGTTGGGCTTCGTCGTCTGCCCGGGCTACGCCTGCCTGGGCCGGGGGGCGGATTTCGAGGCCGTGGCCCAGACGCTTGCCGCCCGGCTGCGGGCGGAGCTTCCGGCCGACGCGCCGCTGCTCTTCCTCGGCCACAGCCTGGGCGGCGCGCTGGCCAGGCGGCTTGCGGCCGAACCGGACCTCGGCGGCCGCACCCTGGCCGCCGTGACCCTGGGCGCGCCCCACGGCGGCAGCGCCCTGGCCGTGCTGGCCGTCGGCCGGCTGGGGCGTTCCCTGGTCCCCAGCGGCCCCGTCGCCCGCATCCTGGAGGGCCTGCCCGATCCGCCCGGCGCGGCGCTTCTTTCCCTGGCCTCGCCCGTGGACGCCATGGTCGTCCCCCTGGCCGCCCTGGCGGTCGGCCGGCCGGCCTGGCGCGAGGAGGCGACCCCGGCCGTGTCCCACGTGGCCATGCTGTGGCATCCGGCCGTCGTCGCCCGGGCCGCCGGGTTCCTGGCCCAGGCCGCCGCCGGGCACGCGAACTGAGCGCAAGCCGTCTTTCAAGCTCCGGGCCTGTTGCGCGCGGCGCGCCGTTTCGGCTACAAGGGTGCATTGCCCAGGCCGTTTGGGGCATCCCCGACATGGAGACGCCCATGACCCATCCCGGACGACCTCGCATCGCCTTCCGTTCGTGGCTGCTGCTGCTGGCGGCCCTGGCCGTCGTTCCCATGGCGCTTTTTTCCGGCGCCACGCTGGTCGGCGTCATCGACAACCAGCGCGAGATCGAAAGCGTGACGCTCAAGCGCCGGGCCCTGGCCATCGCCTCTCTGGTGGGACGGCATCTGGCCGCCCAGGCCTCCATGCTCGCCGCCGTGGCCCAGAGCGACGCCGGCCGCCGCGACGACCTCGAGGCCCTTTATGCCCATGCCGTGCGGCTCGTCGCCCACGAAGGCGGCAGTTTCGCCATCTCCCTGGTGGACGACGAGGGCGCGATTCTGTTCAACACCCGGCGTCCCTTCGGCGAACGCCTGCCCGACACCAGCGACCCGGTCTCGGCCAGGCGTGTTATCGAGACCGGACGGCCCCTGGTTTCCGGGCCTTTCATGGGCACGATCTCCCATGCCAGGCTGGTGAGCCTCGGCGTGCCGGTGATCGTGGGGGAAAAGCCGCGCTACTGTCTGCGCGCCCTCACGCCCGTGGTCGAACTCTACGCCCTGCTCGGGCAGCAGCACCTGCCCGACGACTGGAGCGTGGCCGTCCTGGACGGCGACGTCGTCGTCGCCGCGTACGATCCGGGGGCGCTCCTGGGGGATGGGCTGAGCGACGAGCCCGTGCCGGAATCGAACCAAGCGCGGCCCGAGGACAACGGCGCGACCCTCGCCAGGAGCGCGGCGCATACCGTCGTCTCGGCCCGGGCCGGGGTCGGGGACTGGGGCTGGACGGTGGCGGTCGGCGTGCCGGAGCGGGCCTTCACCAAGCCGCTGCGCCGGATGCTCGTTCGCTTCGGCCTGGGGGGGGTGCTGTGCCTGGCGACGGGACTGGCCGCCGCCTGGTGGCTGGCCAGGCGGCTCGAGCGCGACGTCTGCGCCCTGACCGAGGCCTCGGCGGACATCATTCAGGGCGAGCGCCCCCTGGACGAAGGCGTCATCATCCGCGAGGTGGGCCAGGTGCGGGCCTGCCTGCTGGCGGCCAGGGACCGCGAGGAGCAGGCGCTCACCGACCCCCTGACGGGCCTGCCCATGCGCGGGCTTTTCTGGGAACTGGCCAGAAAACTGGAAGAGGCGGCCAAGGCCGACGGAAATCTGGAATTCGCCGTCATGTTCATCGACCTCGACGGCTTCAAGCAGGTCAACGACGTCCACGGCCACGACGAGGGCGACCGGGCGCTTTCGCGCACCGCCCAGGTGCTGCGGGAGAGCGTGCGCGATACGGACGTGGTCGGGCGGCTGGGCGGGGACGAGTTCGTGGTGTGCCTGACCGCTCCCAGGGGGCAGCTGCGCGCGGCGGCCTCCTCCATGGCCGGGCGCATCGTGGCCGGCGTCGGCGAGCTCGGCTTCGGCCTGGGATGCAGCATCGGCGTGTCGCTGTGCCGAGACCTGGCCCCGGACCTCAAGCACGCTCTGGATATGGCCGACGCGGCCATGTACGAGGCCAAGCGCCTGGGCAAGAACCGCTACGTCATGCGCGAGGACGCCTGCAACGACACGCCCGCCTAGGGCCGCGTTCTCGAAAATCGTTCTACGAATTTAGCGGCAGATTTTTCAGGCAATGCCGCACTAGGACGTCTTGCCGCGCATCTGGGCCACCAGTTCCTCCAGGGGCGTCTCGTCGTCGATGCGGTAGGGGCCGATCTGCTGAACCTCGTCCAGGCGCGGCGCGCCCGGCCCGCCCGATCCGGCAGGCGCGAGGGGCGGCGTCGGCGCGGCGGCGGACGGGGCCTGGAACGGCGTCGGGGCCTGGAAGGCCGGCGCGGGCTGGGGCGGGGTCAGCAGCAGGGGGGCCTCGGCCAGGCGTGGCGGCGGCGTCTTGGCGCTCGGCCGAAAGGCCACGGTCGGCGGCGTCAGGTTGGGCTTCTGGTCCAGGAAATCCTCGCGGTAGCGCTCGAAGGTGAACATGCCCTCGCCACGGCCGGCCTGCATGATGCTTTCGAGCTGGTTGAAGCGGTTTTCCCGGATGATGTTCTTCACCGAATTGTTGGAGCGCAGGATGGAGAGCACCGGGGCGCGAAAGCCGACCCGGGGCAGGACCTCCATGTGCTGCACCACCACCGCGGCGAGGCACGAGGCGATCTGCGCCCGGGCGAAATCCTGGGAGCCCTCGCCGAAGGCGTTGCACAGACGCAGCAGCGCCTCCTCGGGCGTGCCGGCGTGCAGGGTGGCGATGACCAGATGCCCGGCCTCGGCGGCGTTGATGGTCAGGCGCATGGTTTCCGGGTCGCGCAGCTCGCCCACCATGATGACGTCCGCGTCCTCGCGCAGCACGTCTTGGAGCCCCTGCTCGAAGCTCAGGAAATGCGCCCCGAGCTCGCGCTGGTCCATGAGCGCCTTTTCCGAGGAGAACCGGTATTCGATGGGGTCCTCCAGGGTGATGACGTGGGCCGAGCGGGTCTGATTGACCTCGCGGATCATGGCCGCGATGGTGGTGGACTTGCCGTTGCCCGTGGGGCCGCAGATGAGGATGAGGCCGTGGTGGAGCGAGCACAGGTCGCGAAGCGACGGATGGAGGTTGAGCGATTCGAAGTCCGGCACCACCGAGGGCAGGAAGCGCACGGCCAGGCCCAGGCCGTCGGCGGTGTAGAAGGCGTTGAGGCGCATCTGGGCGTCCTGGAGGGCGGCGGAGAAGTCCACGGACCAGCGTTCGGCCAGTTGGCGGCGCTGCCGCTCGGAGGTCAGCCGGCGCAGCAGGTCCTCCATCTCGGCGGCCTCGAAGACGATCTCGCGCTGGAAGTGCAGGTGGCCGTTTCTGCGCACGGCCACGGGCTGGCCGGTGCGCACGTGCAGGTCGGTGATGCCGTTTTTGACGCAGGTGCTGACGAGCTTGACGAATTTTTCCATGGCGTTTGGCGTTACTTGACCGCCGGGGCGACGGTGAGCTTGGACAGGGGACCGCCGGCGCGCAGTTCCGGGGCGTACATGGCCTCGGCCTGGGCGGGCGGAACGGTGAAGCTGCCCGGCGTGACGGCCCGAAGCAGGGCATAGGACACGTGCCATTTGCCGTCCGGCAGGTCGGCGAAGGCGAGGGTGCGGTCGTCGCGCATGTCGAGGTAGGCGGCGGCGTCGTCCTCGCCGGAGGCGGCCTCCATCCAGGGCAGGCGCTCGGTGGTGGCCAGGCGCGGGTTTTCCACCTCGAGACCGGCCGGCAGCAGGTTTTCGAGCACCACGTTGGAAACCGGCCCCTTGGTCGCGCGCACGGCGAACCTGACCACCACCAGCGACCCCTGGGCCACGGCCGCGCCGGGCTCGATGGGCTTGCCGTCGCGGGTCAGGAAGGTGCGGGCCACTTCCAGGCCGGTCGCCTGGGGCGCGTAGGCGGCCGGGGTGGGCACGGCCCGGGTGCGCACGCTGTAGAAACAGGCCCCGGGCTCGAAGCCCTCGTCCAGGGCGAAACGCAGGTCGCCGGACTGGGGCAGGCCGCGCAGGCTCAGGACCTTGTCGCTGCCGAAGTCGGAAAGCACGCCCGAGCCGGCGTAGAGCACGCCCGAGAAGGGCTTTTTGGCCTGCTGCCGGGCGTAGTACTTGCCAAGGGCCAGGAGGGCGAAGGCGTTTTCCTGGGTGGACGGGTAGGCCTCGCCCTCGAGGAGCCGCCCGACCTCCACGGCCAGGCTGCCGAGCCTGGGATCGCCGGGCGCGGCGTCGAGCAGGGCCGAGAGGAACAGCGCCTTGTCGCGCAGGGTCGAGGACAGGATGCCGCCGGTCTCCTTCTGGGCCTCGCCGCCCGGGATGGGGCCGGAGACCAGGGCGTCGGCGGCCTTGGCGTTGCCCACGGCGGCGTAGGCCGCGCCGAGCAGGCCCCTGGCCTCGGGCGGCAGGGCCTTGCCCTTGGCGTCGCGCAGGTTGTCCATGGCCCCGATGTCGGCCCGGCCGGCCTTGGCCTGGACGAACTGGGCATAGGCGGCCAGGGTCAGGCCGTCGGCCGAGGTGAGGTCGGCCTGCCGGCCGGTCTCGCCGGCGAAGGACAGGGCCTGGCCGAGCACGTTTTGGTCCACGGGAAAGCCGGCCAGGCGCGCCTCGGCCAGGAAGTGGGCGGCGTAGAGGCTCATCCAGGCTTGCGGCGAATCGCCGCCGGGCCACATGGAAAAGCCGCCGTTGTAGAGCTGCATGCCGGTCACCCGGCGGATGGCCGCCTGGGCCATGCCCTGGGGCGACTGGTTCTCGAAGGTCCCGGGGTCCAGGGCCCGGGCCAGGTCGGCGAAGTAGAGCAGCGGGAAGGCCCGCGACACGGTCTGCTCCAGACAGCCGTAGGGGTAGGCGAGCAGGGCCTTGAGGTTCCCGGCGAAGCGGATGAGCGGAAAGCGGCCGACCGTGACGTCCAGGCGAGCCGTGCCGGGCACGAATTCCCCGGAGGCCAGGTCCGGCACGGTGAGGCTCGCCGTGTCCAGCGCCCCGGAGCGCACGGTGGTGCGGGGGGGAAGCGGCGAGCGTACGGGCAGGCTCGCCGTGTCGGCCGAGCGTTCGCCGCCGCCGGACACGGCCACGGCGAATTCGGCCACGCCCTCGGCCTCGCCGGCCGTGACCGGGAAGGTCACGGTCGCGGCCGCGCCGCTTGCGATGCTGACCGAGCGCGTGGGCTCGGCCGCCCGGGCCGGGCCCGTGGCGGTCAGGGACACGGCGAAGGCGCCGGGCTTGCCGGTGTCGTTTCGCACGGTGACCGGGATGTCCGCCGCGTCGCCGAAGGCCAGAAAGCGCGGAAAGGACGGCAGGAGGACCAGCGGGCTCTTGACGAAGGTCCGGGCCTCGGCGGCGGCGAAGCGCCGGCCGGACACGCCCGCGGCCATGAGCCGCACCTGGCCCTGGAACTCGGGGATGTCGAAGGACACCTGCGCCTTGCCCGACGGCCCCACGGCCACCGGGCCGGACCAGTAGGCGACCGTGCGCCGGCCGGGGCTCTGGGTGCGCACGAAGTTGGACAGGTCCTCCAGGGAGTCGCCGCCGCCGGCCAGGGCCTTGCCCATGACGGGCGGCACCTCGGGCAGAAGCAGGGAGAAGGTGTCGAAGGTCTCCACCTGGAGCCGGCGCTTGGCGTAGAAGAAGGCGAAGGGGTCCGGGGTCTTCTGGGCCACGAGTTGGAGGATGCCCTCGTCCACGGCGGCGACCGTCACGAGGCTGCCGGCCGGGGCCGCGACCTCGGCCGTGAGCTTGCCGCCCGGGCGCATGGAGGCCGGGGCGGAAACGGAAAGCGGCAGCCGGCCCGAGGCCTTGTCCACGGCCATGGGCGCCGCGCCGAAGGCCCGCGACGGCGACTCGGGCGTGACGTCGCCGGCCTTCTTGACCAGGGTCGCGGTCACGTAGACCCCGGGCATGTATTCCGGCCGCACCGGCACGACGATCTCGCCGGTGTTGCCGGCCAGGTTCACGATCTGCACGTCGTGGACGCCCGAGCCTTCCACCGTGACCAGGAGCTTGCCGGCGAAGGGGGCGCGCACCTGGAAGCGGGCCGTCTCCCCCGAGGCGTATTCGGTCTTGTCGGGCTTGAGCTCCAGGCGGGCCGGGTTCTCCACGGCCCAGGGCGAATAGCCGAAGCCGCCGGCGTAGAATTCCAGTTGGCAGGACGCGCCCGAATTCGGATCGGCCAGCACCAGGCGGTAGCTGCCGAAGGTCGGCGGGGTGAAGGAGACGCTCCCCTTGCCGGCCTTGGCGGCCACGGTCTTGGCCTCCACGGTCTTGGGGTCGCGCACGGACTCGTAGGTGAAGGCGCCGTCGGCGTTTTTGCGCAGCACCGTCTGCCAGGCGTCGCGGTAGAGCGTGGCCGTGAGTTCCGTGGCCTCCGCCGGCTTGCCGTCCGGGGCGACGACCACGTAGTCGAAGCGCGCCGGCTTGCCCGTGGCCACGGCCTCGCTTTGCAGGCGCTTGAGGCCGGGATAGGCGGCGTAGACGTGGACCGGCATGCGGGCCAGGCCCGTCACGCCCCGGCCGCCGCCCTCGCGCACCCGGGCGGTGACGATGGCCTCCAGTGCCGCCGGCGGGGAGAGGTCCCCGGGTAGGGCGGCCTCGAAGGCGGCCTGGCCGTCGGGGCCCAGGTTGCCGCTTTCCTGGAAGATCTCCGTATCCTCGAAGCTGCGCTCCGGGTCGCCGAAGACGTAGTCGGCGTAGCCCTTGGGGGAAAACGCCGCCTTGACCAGGCGCACCTTGGCCTCCACGGGCAGGTCCGCGCCCGGCGCGCCGAAGAGGTAGCGGCCGGTCACGGTGAACGGCAGGTTTTCGCCCGGGCCGGCGGCCTCGGTCCCGGCCTTGACCGCGACGCTGATGCGGTCCGGCACGAACTCCTCCACCTGGAAGCGGTACTGGCCGATCACCGTGTCCGCGGCCACGATCTCCAGAGTGTAGGGTCCGGTCAGGGACTGGGTCGGCAGGGCCTGGCGCAGGCTGACCACCCCCTCGGCCCCGGTGACCATGGCCTGCTCGCCGAGCTTGCGGCCCTGGGGGTCGGACAGGCGCACCACCACGGGCATGGAGGGCGGCACGCCCAGGCGCGCGTCGCGCACCACGGCAACGCCCGAAAGGGTCTCGCCCGGGCGGTAGATGTCGCGCTCGCCGTAGACGAAGGCGGTGTAGCCGACGTCGGGCATGACCGCGCCGGACACGTCCAGGCCCGTGGCGTCCACCCGGAAGCGTTCGTACAGCAGATAACTCGTATCCGCGCCCTTTTGCACCACGATGAGGTAGGGCCGCTTGTCGGCCAGGAGCTTGGGCGGGACCTTGGCCCGGAAAAGCCCCTTGTCGTCGGTGGTTCCGGCGGCCAGCTCCTGGTTCTGGTAGGACAGCACCCGTACGCTGGCCCCGGCCACCGGAGCGAGGCTGGAATAGGAGGCCGTCCAGACCAGGAGGTCGCCCTGGCCCTGCTTGGCCACGATGCCGATGTCCGTGACCAGGACGTAGCGCTGCGCCCCCTGGAACTTGCCGGGCACGGTGAGGGCCACGCGGTAGAGCCCCGGCTCGTGGCCCTGGATGTACTTCTCCAGGTTCACGGGCGTGACCACGGCGGCGTTGTTCTTGTAGCGCAGGGGGATGCGTTCGCTGACGATGCGGTCGCCGAAGCTCGAATTGACCTCGCCGCCTTCGTACTCGTCGTCGAAGGCGGAATAGGTCACGGAAAAGAAGGGAAAGAGGTTGTTGAAGTAGACGCGGTCCACGGCCAGTTCGGCGGCGTTGGTGTTGACGCTTTTTATGGCCAGGTTCTTGTAGCCGTTTTTCCCCAGGAACATGCCCTGGTCCTTGAAGTCGACCACGGGCTCGAGGTCCGGGACGCGCACCGTGCGCGAGACCTTCTCGTCGAGCACCGCGCCGTCGCCGGCGACGAGGCCCTTGTCCAGGATCACGGCGTATTCGCGGCCGGGCTCGAACGCGCCGCTCAGGACGAGCTCCGCGCCGTCGGCCGAAAGCTGGGTCTCCATGTCCGGTTCCACGGACACGTGGCCGGCGGTCTCTTCGTTCGCCTCCACGGGCGTGGACAGGGTCAGGCGGATGGTGGCCGAGCCCTCCTCGGAGGCGGCCTTGACGTCGCGCAGGCGCAGGTGCGGGTCGAGCGCCACCGGAATGACGGCCACGGCCTCGCGGGCCAGGGCCACATCGCCCTTTTCCGGCCGCAGCCCGGTGGTGACCGCCACCTTGACGTCGCGCTGCTGGGACGTCTTCTCGATGGGGTCGGAAACGAAGCCGATCTTTTTGGACGGGTAGGTGGTGGTGGGCGAGACCGTCACCGGCCGCTGGGGCGAGTTGGGGTCGAGCAGGGCGATGTGGTCGGCCAGGGCCTTTGGGTCCACGTTGCGGTTGAAGGCGGCCTCGCCGCGCACCACCACCATGGCCCCGCCCTCGGGCGCGGGTTCGAGATGGGCCGTCAGGCGCGTGGCCTCGAAGGCCCCGTAGGAGGCTTTCCACGAGTCCTGGCCGGCCAGGGACTGGGGCGGCGTCAGAAAGGCCCCGGGCTTGAAGGAGAGCGTGTAGGTCGTGGCCTGGGCGAAGCCGTCCTTGGGTTCGAAACGCAGCATCCAGGGCGAGACCCAGGTCCATTTGCCCGAAACAGCCGGCGCGATCTCGGCCGGCGGCGAGGGCGGGGAAGCGCCCTCCACGGCCCCGGCCACGGGCCGGTCGAAGGTGGCCAGCAGGTAGCGGCCGCGCTCGGGGTCCATGCCGAGCCCCAGGATGCGCACGGCGTCGGCGCGCGGTCCCTGGGACACGGCCTCCCGCTCGGGCGGCGTGCCGGGCGCGGGGGCAGGGGCCGGCCGCCTGACGAGCAGCACGAATTCCCCCACGGCGACGCACAAAAGCGCCACGATGAGGATGTCCTTGAAGCGACTCCGCGAACCGCCAGTATTTGCATCGGTCATGCCGGCCTCCACTGTGCCCTTCATACGCGGCCGGCATATTTTTTCAACAACGGCCCTCGGGCGCGTCGCCCTTGCAAAATCGACCGCGTCTGTTACCCGAAAACATCTTCAACACGGAGGCCCCATGCACCATCCCCTGCGCAAACTCCTGCCCCTCGTGCTCCTGTCCCTGCTCCTGGCCGCCGATCCGTCCCCGGCCGCGTCCGAGCAGGATTCCAGAAAGACGACGCTCTACGGCATGTTTCACCGCACCCCGGAAAGCGGCATCATCTTTGAAAACCCCCAGGAACCGGACGTCGTCTATCTGCCCTTCGACGCGAAGACCATCATGGGCGACAGCCTGGACATCAAGGTCCAGGTGCAGGGATCGGTGGTGGATTCCTTCGCCCGCAACGGCAAGACCTACCGCGTGCTGACCGTGGACAGCGTGCGGCCCATGGCCGCCGAATACGGCGCGACGACCATCGCCGACGGCGCGCGCGCCGGCCTGCCCGGCACGGACGCGGCCGAGGTCCACGACTACCGCAACCGGCAGTGCTACCTCTACCCGCGCTACGCCGTGCTCGACCGGCAGGCCGCCTATTCCGACGGCCACAACCTGCGCGTGGTCGCCCGCACCGGCGCCGACAACCCCGACGCGGTCTGCGAGAACCTCGAGGGCCGCCCGCTCTTCGAGATCCCCAACGGCGGCGACTTCGCCTACGCCGGCCTGTCCGGGGACACGCTTTTCATCCGCAACGGCCGCGCCGACGCCGTGCACGGCCTCATGGCCGTGGACCTCGCCAGGGAGAAGCAGACCCTCGACGCCACCGTGGCCCCGGGCGCGTCCGTGGCCTCGGGCGTCCTGCGCTACGTCGAGGTCGAGCCGGCCACGGCCAAGCCGGCCTGCCCGGCCGGTAAGACGGCCCTGAGGGACATGCGGCTGGACCTCCGGACGGGCAAGGCCACGGCCGCCGGCAAGGTGACCTGCCAGTAGGGAAAAGCGGCGCGGCCGCGCGAAAGCGGGCCGCCGCCGCCGGACGGCCGGTCCCGGCTCCTGCCGGACTGCGGAATTGCTCCTTGCCCAAAGCACCGGCTGCCCGGTAATGTAAACCATGGCCGAGTCGTAGAGGCGTGCCTGGGCCATGGCGTCGTACCGCACGCGCGGCGTGGCCGGTGTTGCGATTTTGTAACGTCTACGACGGAGAGTTTGCATGAAAGGTTTCCGGGCTTCGCTTCTTGCGTTCCTGCTCCTGGCTGCGGTTCTGCTCGCCGCCGGATGCGCCAGGCGAGGCGGCATGTCCCCGCAGGCCGCCGGCCTGGCGAACGACGTCCCCGATCCGGCCCAGGTGCGGGCCATCGCCGAGGAAGGCTTCGTCTACGGCCTGCCCATCGTCATGAACTACGGCGTCATGTACGAAAACGCCGTGGACCGCGACTCCGGCCAGTACAAGGCTCCCTTCAACGAACTCTACAACGAGGCCCGGGTGTTCACCTACAAGGACACCACCGTGGTCACGCCCAACAGCGACACGCCGTATTCCTTCGCCTTCATGGACCTGCGCGCCGAACCCATGGTGGTGTCCGTGCCGGCCGTGGAGAAGCGGCGTTACTACAGCGTGCAGCTCGTGGACGGCAACACCTTCAACTACGGCTACATCGGCAGCCGCACCACGGGCAACGGCCCGGGCGACTACCTGGTCGTCGGGCCGGAGTGGAAGGGCGAGGTCCCGGCGGGGATCAAGAGGGTCTTCACGTCGAGCACCCAGTTTACCATGGGGCTTTTCCGCACCCAGCTCTTCGACGCCAAGGACATGCCGCACGTCGTGAAGGTGCAGGCGGGCTACAAGGTGCGGCCCCTTTCCGCCTATTTGCGCCGGCCCGCCCCGGCGGCGCTGCCTCTGCCCGCGTTCCCCAAAATCGACAAGGAACTCGTGAAGGTCGAGTTCTTCGAGTACCTGGATTTCGCCCTGCAGTTCGCCCCGGCCGGCCCCGAGGAGGTGGCGATCCGGCAGCGGCTCGCCCGCATCGGCGTGGGCCCGGGCAAGACCTTCGACTTCAAGGCCCTGCCCCCCGCCCAGAAGGAGGCGGCGTTGCGCGGCCTGCAGGACGGCGAGGCGAAAATCGCCCGTGCGGTCGACGACGTGGGGAGGAACATCAACGGCTGGCGGCTGGCCTCGGCCTTCGGCGACCGGGCCTTCTACCACGGCGACTGGGGCAAGCGGGCCGGCGCGGCCAAGGCCGGCATCTACGGCAACGACGCCGCCGAGGCGGTCTACCCCATGGCCAAGTTCCTGGCCGACGGCGAACCCCTCGACGGCGGCCGGCACGACTACGCCATCACCTTCCCGGCCGGGCAGCTGCCGCCGGTCAACGCCTTCTGGTCCCTCACCATGTACGACGGCAAGACGCAGCTGCTGGTGGAAAACCCCATCGGCCGCTACCTCGTCAATTCCCCCATGCTGCCGGGACTTCGCCGCAACCCGGACGGATCGCTGACGATCTACATCCAGAAGGACGCGCCGGCCAAGGACAAGGCGGCCAACTGGCTGCCCGCCCCGGACGGGCCGATCTACCTGGTCATGCGGCTCTACTGGCCCAAGACCGAGGCCCCCTCGGTCCTGCCGGTCGGGGCCGGGACCTGGCAGCCGCCCGCGATCGTGAAGACGCGGTAACGCTTCGGCTGTTCGCGAAAAAGGGGGTCGCGCGGCGGCCCCCTTCGTTTTGCGGCCTCCCGTCCCTGGCCGGGGCGTCAGCCGGCGGCCCGGGCGAAGGCGGCGGCCGCGGCGACCTGGGCGTCGTCGGGCCGGACCCCGGTGTAGAGGACGAATTGTTCGAGGGCCTGCAGGACGATGACGTCGGCCCCGGAAATCAGCCGTTTGCCGTGGGCGCGGGCGCGCGCCAGAAAGGGCGTTTCCGGCGGCATGGCCACGACGTCGAAGGCGGTGTCGCAGGCCCGGATGCGCTCCTCGGGAAAGGCGAGGGACTGCGCCTCGGGTCCCGCCATGCCGAGCGGCGTCGCGTTGATGAGCAGCGCGGCCTCGAGGCCGCCCGGCTCGGCCTGCCAGCCGTAGCCGTGGGCGGCGGCCAGGGCCGGCCCCGTCGCTTCGTTTCGCGCGACGATAGTGCCGTCCGTGAAGCCGAGCCCCCGCAAGGCGGCGGCCGCCGCCCTGGCCATGCCGCCGCTGCCCCGCAGCAGGAAGCGGGTCCCGGGCGGCAGGCCGGTCCGCTCCAGCAGGAGGCGCACGGCCAGATGGTCGGTGTTGTATCCGGTCAGCCGGCCGTGGTCGTTGACGATGGTATTGACCGAACCGATGGCCGCGGCCGACGGATCGAGCCCGTCGAGCAGCGGGACGACCGCTTCCTTGAAGGGCATGGACACGGCGCAGCCCCGCACGCCCAGGGCCCGCACGCCGCCTATGGCCCCGGCCAGGTCCGCCGTGGCGAAGGCTTTGTAGACGTAGTCGAGGCCGAGCAGCTCATAGAGGCGGTTGTGGAAGCGCGAGCCGAAATTGCCGGGCCGGGCGGCCAGGGACATGCAGAGCTTGGTGTCGCGCCCGATGGGGGCTTCATGGCGGCCTCCGTCGCGGCCTCTCGCCGCTTAGCCGAAATCCGGCCAATCCTTTTCGAAGCGGACCTTGCCCTTGGTCTTCTTGAACTTGCGCAGCAGCACGTACAGCGCTCCCGCGCCGCCGTGGCGGGGCAGGGCGGTGGTGAAGGCCAGCACGATGCGCTTGAGGGGGTCGCGGGTGAGCCAGGACTTGAGCTCCTCCTTGAGCACGGGCAGGCCGCCGGGCGAGTTCGCCCCGCGCCCGGGGATGACGAGCAGGCAGCGCTTGCCGGTGAGGTAGTGCTCACGCACGAACTGGAGCAGCGACAGGTAGGCCTGGTCGGTGTTGAGGCCGTGCAGGTCGAAGTGGGCCTCGGGGGAGAACTGGCCGGCGCGCAGCTGGCGGTAGACCTTGGGGTCGAGGTCGGTGACGAAGCCTTGCACGTATTCGTCGCTGTATTCCAGGGTGAATTCGACCCTACCCGTGACGAGGTCGCGCAGGGCGTCCATGGCCTTTTGCTCCTCGTCGGCGGGCGAGGGCGGGGGGGGCGGCGGCGCGGACGGGTGAACGTCGCGGCCCTTGGTCTTTTCGCGGTCCATGGGGGCGACGCCGTTCATGGCCCGGAAAAAAGCGGTTTCGTCGTTGTCTTCGGGCGTGGCCGGCTTTTCCGCGGCCCGCACGGCCTTGGCCACGATGTCGGGCGCGTGTTTTTTCTTGGCCACCTTCACGCCCTTGAGCACGGTAGCGAAGGGCCGGAAGGCGTCCTTGGGGTCTTTGTCTGCCATGGCCGGGCAGGCTAGCGGCAAGCCTGCGCCTTGGCAAGCCGGCCGGGACTTTTGTCTATGGCTTTTGGGGGCTTGCTGGTGTAAAACTGGAAGGGCCGAGCCCACGGGGATAATCCGCCGGGATGGTTGACGGAATCGTGGAGCGACTTATTATGTAAACTTGCCGGACAACCAGCCGGACCAACGGGAGAAGTTGCCCATATGAGCGTGGAATTCAAGGACTATTACAAGCTCCTCGGCGTGTCCAAGACCGCCGGCCAGGAAGAGATTTCCAAGGCCTTCAAGAAGCTGGCGCGCAAGCACCATCCCGATCTCAATCAAAACGACCCCGAGGCCGAGAAGAAGTTCAAGGAAATCAACGAGGCCTACGAGGTGCTCAAGGACCCCGAGAAGCGCAAGCTCTACGATTCCCTGGGGCCCAACTGGCAGCACGGCCAGAATTTCCAGCGTCCGTCCGGGTTCGAGGGCGGGGGCTACCATTTCAGCGGCGGCGGCCAGCAGTTCGACGCCGGCGCATTCTCCGACTTTTTCGAGACGCTCTTCGGCGGGGCCGGCGGCGGAGGCGGCCGGGCCCGGTTCGAGCAGGGCGGGAACTTCGGCGGCTTCGGCGGGGGCGGCGGCTTCGGGAACTTCGGGAGCTTCGGCGGGGCCGGCGGCTACGCGCCCGGCCCGTCGCGGGGCACGGACGCCCACGCCACCCTGGAGCTGACCCTGGAAGAGGCCTACCGGGGCGGAGCCAAGGCCATCACCCTGCAGGAGCAGACCATCGGGCCCGACGGCTCGCCGCGCCTGGGCACGAAGACGCTCAGCGTCAACATCCCGGCCGGCGTGCGCGAGGGCGGCAAGATCCGGCTGTCCGGCCAGGGCAACCCGGGCCGGGCCGGCGGCAAGGCGGGCGATCTCTACCTCAAGGTCAAGATTTTGCCCCACGCGCTTTTCAAGCTGGAGGAGGGCAACGTCATTCTGGACCTGCCGCTGGCCCCGTGGGAAGCGGCGCTCGGAGCCAAAGTGCGGGTGCCGACCCTTGACGGCGCGGTGGAAATGAACATTCCGGCCGGCTCCTCGTCGGGCCGCAAGATGCGCCTGGCCGGCAAGGGCCTGGGCGGGCAGGGCAAGCGCGGGGACCAGCTCGTGCGCGTCATGGTCCAGGCGCCCCCGAGCCTCACGGACGAGCAGCGCGAACTTTGGGAAAAGCTCGCCGCCGTCTCGGATTTCAGCCCCAGGTCGTTTTAGCGTTCAAGCGAGGTCGTCATGGAGATCAAGCAAGTCGTCGCCATCACCACCGTGCCCGCCCGGTCCGAACGGTTGAGCTTCGCCCAGGTTCAGGAGCTGACGGGACTGCATCCGACCATCGTCGGCGAGTTGATCGAGCTCGGCTGGATCACGCCGGAACGCACCACGGCCGACGCGTACCTGTTTCGGCCGCGGGACCTCTACAGACTCCGCAAGTTCGACCGCATCAGCCGCGATTTCGAGCTGCCGGTGCTCGGCGCGAGCATCGTGGTCGATCTGCTGGAGCGCATCGAATATTTGGAAACCAAGGTCCGGGAGATGAGCCGTCTTTTGTAATGAAAGCCTCTTGCGTTCGCATCATATGATCTTATCTTTGGCGCACTGACGGAGGAGGAGACGATATATGGATCTCAACAAGTTCACCCAGAAATCCCAGCAGGCCATCAGCGAGGCGCAGGCCGTGGCCGTGCGCATGGGCCAGCAGCAGGTCGACGCCGAACACCTGCTCTACGCCCTGCTCACCCAGGAGCAGGGGCTCGTGCCGCGCATCCTGGACAAGGCCGGCTACAATACCGAGGCCTACCTGGCCGAACTGGAACGCGCCCTGGCCAGGCTGCCCAGGGTCAGCGGCCCCGGCGCCCAGCCCGGACAGGTCTACGTGACCCCGCGCCTCAACGAGGTCCTGGTCAAGGCGCAAGACCTGGCCAAGCACCTCAAGGACGAATACGTCAGCGTGGAGCATCTGTTCCTGGCTTTCGTGGACGAGCCGCCCTCGACCATCGCCGGCCAGGTGAACAAGGCGCTGGGCATCGACAAGAACCGGATACTGACCGCCCTGACCGAGATTCGCGGCGGCCAGCGCGTGACCTCGGCCGATCCCGAGGGCACCTACGAGGCCCTGACCAAGTACGGCCGCGACCTGGTGGACGCCGCGCGCAAGGGCAAGATCGACCCGGTCATCGGCCGCGACGAGGAGATTCGCCGGGTCATCCGCATCCTGTCGCGGCGCACGAAGAACAACCCCGTGGTCATCGGCGAGGCGGGCGTGGGCAAGACGGCCATCGTCGAGGGCCTGGCCATGCGCATCGTCAACAAGGACGTGCCCGAGGGCCTCAAGGACAAGACCATCTTCGCCCTGGACATGGGCGCGCTCATCGCCGGGGCCAAGTACCGGGGCGAGTTCGAGGAGCGCTTAAAGGCCGTGCTCAAGGAAGTGCAGACCTCCGAGGGCCGCGTCATCCTTTTCATCGACGAGCTGCACACCATCGTCGGCGCGGGCAAGACCGAGGGCTCCATGGACGCGGGCAATCTGCTCAAGCCCATGCTGGCCCGCGGCGAGCTGCACTGCATCGGCGCGACCACGCTGGACGAGTACCGCAAGTACATCGAGAAGGACCCGGCGCTGGAGCGCCGCTTCCAGCCGGTCTTCGTGGACGAGCCCACGGTGGAGGACACCATCTCCATCCTGCGCGGGCTTCGCGAGCGCTTCGAGGTGCACCACGGCGTGCGCATCAGCGATTCGGCCATCGTGGAGGCGGCCGTGCTCTCGGCCCGCTACATCTCGGACAGGCAGCTGCCGGACAAGGCCATCGATCTCATCGACGAGGCGGCGGCGCTCATTCGCACCGAGATCGATTCCCTGCCGGCCGAACTCGACCAGATCAACCGCAAGGTCATGCAGCTCGAGATCGAGCGCGAGGCGCTTAAGCGCGAGACCGACAAGGCCTCCCGCGAGCGCCTGGAGAAGCTTGAGGAGGAGCTGGCCAACCTCAAGGAGGAACAGGGCGGCTTCGTGGCCCAGTGGGAAAAGGAAAAAGGCGCGGTGGAAGTGCTGCGGCGCATCAAGGAAGACATCGAGAAGACCCGCCTGGCCATCGAGGACGCCGAGCGCGCCTACGACCTCAACAAGGCGGCCGAGCTGCGCTACGGCCGGCTGGCCGCCCTCGAGCGCGACCTGGCCGGCCAGGAGGAAGCCATCGCCAAGTCGGGAAGCGGCACGCGCATGATCCGCGAGGAAGTGGGCCCGGACGACGTGGCCATGATCATTTCCCGCTGGACCGGCATTCCGGTCACGCGGCTGCTCGAGGGCGAGCGCGAGAAGCTTCTGCGCCTGGGCGAGGTGCTCCACGACCGGGTAGTCGGGCAGGACGAGGCGGTCACGGCCGTGGCCGACGCCGTGCTGCGCGCGAGGGCCGGGCTCAAGGACCCCAACCGGCCCATCGGCTCGTTCATTTTCCTCGGCCCCACGGGTGTGGGCAAGACCGAGCTTTGCAAGACGCTGGCCGCCGCGCTCTTCGACTCCGAGGACAACATGGTGCGCCTGGACATGTCCGAATACATGGAGCGCCACACCGTCGCCCGGTTGATCGGCGCGCCCCCGGGCTACATCGGCTACGACGAGGGCGGCCAGCTCACCGAGGCCGTGCGGCGCAAGCCCTACAGCGTGGTGCTCTTCGACGAGATCGAAAAGGCCCACGGCGACGTGTTCAACACGCTGCTGCAAATCCTCGACGACGGCCGGCTGACCGACAGCCACGGCCGCACCGTGGATTTCAAGAACACGATCATCATCATGACCTCGAACCTGGGGGCCCAGTACATGCTCGATGGCATCGAGCCCTCGGGCGCGTTCAAGCCGGGCGTGTCCGAGGCGGTCATGAACACCCTGCGCGGGCACTTCCGGCCGGAGTTCCTCAACCGCGTGGACGAGATCGTGCTCTTCAAGCCGCTTTTGCGCGAGCAGATCGCGGCCATCGTGGAGCTCATGCTCGGCGGGCTGCGGGCCAGGCTCGCCGACCGCAAGATCGGCCTGGAACTCTCCGACGCGGCCAAGGCCTTCATCGCCGAGACGGCCTACGACCCGGTCTTCGGCGCGCGGCCCCTGCGGCGCTACCTGCAGGCCCACGTGGAAACGCCCCTGGCCAAGGCGCTGATCGGCGGGGCGGTGGCCGACGGCCAGACCGTCACCGTGGACGTGCGCGACGGAGCCCTGGCCTTCGTCTGATTCCGGGAAGATTCGATGGCAATGGACGGGGCTTCGCCGCAGGGCGAGGCCCCGTTTTTCATTTGTAGGGGAAGGCCGCGCCGGGCGTGCGAAAGGGCGCGGCCAGGGTGAAGACGGCTCCCTTGCCCGGTTCGCTGGCCACGGTCAGGCTGCCGTGGAGCAGCTCCACGTGCTTGCTGGCGATGGTGAGCCCCACGCCGAGGCCGTCCTGGCTGCGGGTGAGCACGTTTTCTTCCTGGGAAAAGGGCTCGAAGATGGTGGGCAGCCTGTCCACGGCCAGGCCCGGGCCGGTGTCGGCCACCGCGGCCGTGAGCCGGCGGCGGCCGCGCCCGGTCGGCGAGCAGGAAAGCGTCAGGCGGACCTCGCCTGCCCGCGTGAACTTGACGGCGTTGTCCACGAGGATGTCCACGACCCGGGCGAAGCGCGCCCCGTCGCCGAGCAGGGCTCCGGGCAGTTCGCCTTCGATGCGCAGGCCGAGCGCGAGCCCCTTGGCCCGGGCCTCCTCGCCCCGGCGCGCCAGAACGCCGTCCAGGAGGCGGGCCGGGTCGAACAGGGCGACCTCCAGTCCGCCCAGGCCGTTTTCCAGGCCCGAAAGTTCCAGGAGCTCGCGGACCTGCTCGTTCATGACCAGCCCCGACTGCCGGGCGTCGGTCAGGAAGGCGCGCTGCTCCGCGTCCAGCTCCGTGGCCAGGGTCAGATCGATCATGCCGAGGACGCCGTTGAGCGGCGTGCGCAGTTCGTGGCTGAGGATGGAAAGGAAGGTGCTCTTGGCCTTGCTCGCCGCCTCGGCCCGCTTCTTGTCGCGCAGAATGGCGGCCGAACCGTAGCCGATGCCGACGGTGCCCACCCCCCAGATCAGGAGGAAAAGCCCGGCCGCCTCGCCGAGCCCGGCGGCCTGGGCCTCCAGGTATTCCCCGGCCGGCAGGGCGACGCTGATGCCGCCGCGCACGTCGCCGACCTTGTAGCCTTGGCCGGCGTGGCAGGGCAGGCAGGTTTCGTTGACGTGCAGCGGCGCCATGTAGCGAAATTCCGGCGGCCGGGCCGCCTCGTCGAGTTCCGAGACCTCGGCGACTCCGGCCTCGAAGCGTTCCAGGGCGCGTTTTTCCCAGTCCGTGGGGGCGTTTTGCGGCCGCAGCGGATCGAGGCTGGTGATGTGCAGGCGCGGGTGCCCTTGCCCGGTCGCGATCTCCGAGATCTGCCGGGTCATGGAGGCGGGGTTGACCTTGGCCAGGCGTCGACCCGTGGTCGTCTCCACGGTGCGGTCCTCTTCGGGCAGGTAGGGATTGGGCGCGGCGTCCTTGCCCACCGGGACGTAGACCCCGCCGTGGCGGGCGTTCCAGGCCCGGGCGTCCACGATCTGGGCGAAACAGGCCTTGGCGGCCTCCAGCATCATGGCCCGGTTGTGGCGACGGTGGGCGTTGTCCTGCACGAAAAACAGGAGGCAAAGCAGGACCGACCAGGCGAGGATGCCAATCCCCGGAATGACGACGTCGTTTCGCGCCATGACTCTCCATACGGAAAGCCGGGTCGGGAAGGAAGGGGGCAGCGGCGCGTTGCCTTCGCCGGGGGCCAAGGCTACGGTCCGGCCACCGGCGCTTTCGCCCGAACCCCAACCTCGGAAAACAGCATGGAACTTGCCGCCGCGACCTTCGACTCCCTGGTCCGCCTGCGCGAGACCGCGCCCCTCGTCGTCAACGTCACCAACAACGTCGTCACCAACACCACGGCCAACGCCCTGCTGGCGCTGGGGGCCTCGCCGGCCATGACCCACCATCCGGCCGACGCCGCCGAGCTGGCGGCCATGGCCGGCGCGGTGGCCCTCAACATGGGCACGCCCGGCGAGGAGAACATCAAGGCCCTGCTCGCCGCCGCCCGGGCCGCCCAGGCCGCCGGCGTGCCCGTGGTCTTCGACCCGGTGGCCGCCGGCGTCACCTCGCGCCGCCGGGAAGTGGCCAAGGCCGTGCTCGAAACCGGCCCCCTGGCCGCCATCCGGGGCAACGCCTCGGAGATACTGGCCCTGGCCGGGACGGACGCCAAGGCCAAGGGCGCGGACAGCCGGCACGACAGCCTGGCCGCGGCCGACGCCGCAGCCGCCCTGGCCGCGCGGCTCAAATGCGTGGTGTGCGCCAGCGGCGCGGTGGACGTGATCACCGACGGGAAGCGGCGCGTGCTCCTTCACGGCGGGCACGCCATGATGCCGAAGGTGACAGGCCTTGGCTGCACGGCCACGGCCTTCGTCGCCGCCTTCGCCGCCGTGGTGCCGGACCGTCTCGGGGCCACGGTGGGGGGGATGGCCGTCATGAGCGCGGCCGGATATCTGGCCGGGGCCGGCGCGGCCGGACCGGGCAGCTTCTTCACCCGCTTCCTGGACGTGGTCTACGCCCTGGACGCGGCAGGCATCGCCGCCGGCGCGCGGGAGGCGTCATGACGCCTCCCGCCTTCGATTGCGGCGTCTGCCTGGTCACGGACCGGCCGGCCCTGGGCGGGCGCGAGCTGGTCGAGGTGGTGGCGGCGGCCGTGGCCGGCGGGGTCGGCATGGTGCAGCTGCGGGAAAAGACCGCCGGCACGCGGGAGTTCGTGGAGCTGGCCCGGGCTGTCCTCGCCGTCGTTCGGCCGCGCGGCGTGCCGCTGCTCATAAACGACCGCCTGGACGTGGCCCTGGCCGCCGGCGCGGACGGGGTCCACGTGGGCCAGGACGACATGCATCCGGCCGACGTGCGGACCCTTCTCGGTCCGGGAGCCATCGTGGGGCTTTCGGTCACGGGCGAGGCGGAGACGCGGGCGGCGGCCGGGCTTCCGGTGGACTACCTCGGCGCGGGGCCGGTCTTCGCCACGGCGACCAAGAAGGACGCCGGCGCGCCCCAGGGCATCGAGGGGCTGCGGCGCATGGTCGCCCTGGCCGAGGTCCCGGTGGTGGCCATCGGCGCGGTCACGGCCGAAAATGCGGCCTCGGTGCTGGAGACCGGCGTGGCCGGCCTGGCCGTGGTCTCGGCGATCTGCTCGGCGGCTGATCCCCGGGCCGCTGCCCGGGAGCTGTCCGACATCGTGTGCGCCCGGCGGCGCTGAGGCCGCCATGAACGCTAGCCGCTTTTTCGACGACGCCGTCGGGTGAAGCTTCCGCGCTCATTCGAACCACGCGGAAACCTTTGAGGGCGTCCAGAGGGCGGCCGCCCTCTGGACGCTGGAGGCTTCTTCCCTCCGCCTCTCCTCCTCCCGGGCTTACGCCGCCCAGGAGCCGGACGGGCCGAGCAGCGCGTCGATTTCCCGCGTCTTGTCCTGCACGCGCTTACGGATGGCCTGGAACTGCGTCAGTTCCTTGACGCCAAAGCGTGTCCGGGTCTGGATCAGGCCGGCCAACTCCATGATGTCGTTATAGAGATAGGGCAAGTAGAGCGGGTCGTGGCGCAGGAAAAGCTGGATCTGGCCGAGGAGTTCCCTGATTTCGGCCTGGTGCTTGTCCGCCTTGCGCATGAGCTTTTCCAGCCGCCTGGCGGCGTTTTTGAGCGACGACGCCCACTGGCCGGCCTTTTGGGAAAATACCGGCCGCGCGCGCGGTGTGGCCGCCCGGCCGAGGGCGTCGAGGAACGCGTCCCGGGCCGTGGCCTGCCCCTCGAAGAAGGCCGGGTCGTCCAGAGCCTCGGGGCCGATGACCACCGCGCCCTCGATGACGGCCCCGCCGCCGTAGAGATTGTGGAACAGCGCCCCCGAGGCGGCGATGTCCTTTTCCATGTCCCGCTTGGCCGCCAGAAAGCCCAGGTGGGTGAAGATGTCCTCGCCGTCGAGGTTTTTGAGCTTGGCGTCCCCCCTGGGCGCGGCGGCCTTCCCGCCGCCCTCGGGCGAGGCGCTGTGGTGTCCGGGGGCGTGGGTGGAGCCCCCGCGCCAGGAGAGGTCCTGGCCCACCAGCACGAAGCGCCGGGCCCCGGCCCAGGTCAGGAAGCGCTCCAGGGTCACGCCCACGTTGCCCCCGGCGTCCAGGACCAGCTCCAGGTCCTTGAGCACGTAGGTGCCCATGCCGCCCTCGGTCCACAGCGGAATCCTCGGTCCGGGGTAGCGGTCCAGGACCTCGGGCTGCATCTTGGTGGAATAGATCAGGGGAACGTCGGCGGCGAAGGCCGGATCGACCAGGTTGTCCAGGCACTTGGTCATGTCCGTGTTGAAGTCGATGGCCAGGCACAGGTGGGGCTTGATGCCCAGGCGTTCCAGGACCGGCAGGGTCTGGAGCGCCGAGGCGAAAAGGGCCTTGTCCCGGTGGCGGGCCACGGCCGGGGCCAGGAGGGGCAGCGACGGCCCCGCGCCGAAGATCACGGCCGTGAGTCCTTGCGCCTTGCCGGCCATGCGGGAGAGGCTGCCGTCGTCCATGGCCCGGGAGAAGTTGCGCAGCTCGTTGCCGACCATGACCTCCTGCTTGAGGCGCAGCGTGTTGAGCTCCACGGCCATGTTTTCCAGGATGGCCCGCACCAGGGCGGCCAGGCGGGCGTATTCCGGACCGAGCTGAAAGCTCGGCATGTCGTTTCGCACGTTGATGCGGGCGTAAAGGAAGCTCACGTCCAGGCCGTGCAGGGCTTTTTCCAAAAGCGCCCGGTCGGGCGGCAGGAAGATCAACTGGCCCCGGGCCGTGAAGGGCCGGTAGTCGGTCTGGCTCAGGCAGGCCATGAGCATTTCCGGGCGCGGTTCGACCACGAGGAGGCGGTGGGAGGGCGGCACGCCCGTGAGCACGTGGTTGAGGCCGTAGCCGAGCCCCGTGCCGACGATGACCGTGGCTCCGCCGACGAGGTTCTCCGTGGGTCGCCAGTCCCGGTAGTGCACGGCCGGGGGCAGGGCCTCGAAGATGCCCTGGCCGCCGTCCATGCGCCAGTCCAGGCTGCCGTGGCGGTTCTTGAAGATGCGTCCGAAGATGCCTTCCGGGTCGGGATTGTGCCGGGCCAGCCAAGCCGCCGCCGGCGCGCCGGCCTCGGCCAGGGCCGTGAGGTTGTCCACGAGAAACGAGGTGATCGCCATGCTGCCGTCCTTGGGTGTGCTGTCCGCCAGGAAGCAATAATCCTGCCAGGCTTGCCCGCCCGCCGTTTTTTGCCTACCACGAACCGACCGGGCCGCTTCGGCAACCATCCGTGAGGGTTCCATGATCCACGACAACGTCCTTTCCCTGGTCGGCGCCACGCCGCTGGTGCGCCTTTCGCGCCTGAACCCCAATCCGGCCGTGACCATCGCCGCCAAGGTGGAAATGCGCAATCCCGGCGGCTCCATCAAGGACCGGGTGGCCCTGGCCATGATCGAGGCGGCCGAACGTTCGGGCGAGCTCGTGCCCGGCCGGGTGGTCATCGAGGCCACCTCCGGCAACACCGGCATCGGCCTGGCCATGGTCTGCGCGGTCAAGGGCTACCGCCTGAAGCTCCTCATGCCGGCCTCGGCCTCCCAGGAGCGTAAGCGCATCATGCGGGCCTACGGGGCCGAGATCGTGCTCACCCCGGGCAACCTCGGCACGGACGGGGCCATCGAAGAGGCCTACCGCCTGGCCCGGGAGGAGCCCGAGACCTACGTGCTCATGGACCAGTTCAACAATCCCGCGAGCATAGAAGCCCACTACGCCGGCACGGCCGAGGAGATCTTCGCCGCCACGGACGGGGCCGTCAGCCACGTCGTCGCGGCGCTCGGCACCTCGGGCACGGCCATGGGCCTGGTCAAAAGACTCAAAGAGTTGAACGCGGCCGTCAAAGTCGTGGCGGTGGAGCCCAGGCCCGGCCACAAGATCCAGGGGCTCAAGAACATGCAGGAGTCCTATCCGCCGGGCATCTTCGACAAGAAGGCCCTGGACGTCATCGCCACGGTGGAGGACGAGGACGCCTTCGCCATGGCCCGGCGGCTGGCCCGGGAGGAGGGGCTTTTCGTGGGCATGAGCGGCGGCGCGGCCATGGCCGCGGCGGCCGAGCTCGCCGCCTCGCTCTCCGATGGGCTGATCGTGGTCATCCTGCCCGACGGCGGCGAGCGCTACCTGTCCACGAGCCTTTTCGCCGTGCCCGAGAAGAAGGGCCCGGCGCTTTGCGGCGTGGGCGCGGCCGAGCCGGTCTACCTCGACCCGGCCGGAGCCGCTCCCGGGTTTTTCACCTTCGGCCCGCCCCTGGCCGCGCCCGGCGACCTGGACGCCTGGCGGCGCATCGTGACCCTGGACGTGCTGGCCAGGGCTCTTCGGCGCGACGGCGCGCGCCCCACGCTCGCCGTGGGTCTGGCCGACCTCGACGATTCGAGCCTGGAGGCGGCCCGGGCCGAAGGGCTGCCCTGCCGGGAGTTCGCCGCGAAAAGGCGCGAGCGCGTGGCCGGCCTGGCCGCCTCCCTGGGCGTTGGCGAGGCCCTTTTCCCCCTGGCCGGCGAGGCCCTGGACGAGGCCCTGGCCATGACGCGAAAGCTCATGGGCAAGGGCCTGGCCTACGAGAAGCTGCGCAGCGTCTATTTCGACGTGGCCCGGGACAAGGCCTACGGCCGGCTGCTCGGCCGCGACCTCGGCAAGCTGGCCCTGGGCAAGACCGTGGATCTGCTGGCCTACGCCAAGGACAATCCCCACGACTTCACGCTCCTTAAAAGGGTGAGCCTCAAGGACCTCAAGGCCGGCGACGCCCTGTCCACGCCCTGGGGCAACGTGCGGCCGAGCTGGTTTCTCCAGATGGCGGCCGCGGCGGCCAAGGCTTTGCCGGCCGTGACCGTGGCGCTGACCGACGAGGACAAGGCCTTTCCGCACCTGGAGAACCTGCGGGCCATCTGGGCCGTGGGCGCGGGCCTGGCCCCGGCGGCCTGGCTCATGGGCGGCCGGGTGTCCGGCCGGGAGGGGGAACGGGCGGCCCCGGCCGACCTCGAGGCCTGCCTGGTCCTCGGCGTCCATCCCCTGGCCGTGCGGGCCTGGCTGCTTTCGGTGGGCTACAAGAAGCCCCTTTCGGCCTCGCCCGAGGCGCTTTGGATGTGGGAGAAAAACCGCAATCGCGTCCAGGAGTTGGCCGCCACCCTGGGCCTCGTCGGACCGGGCCGGGGCGCGGTCTCGCCCCGGGTCGAGGCCGAGGCGGCGAGCCTGGTCGAGGCCCTGCGCCTGGCCGTGGACGACGACCTGTCGCTTTTCCAGTTCTGGCCCAGGCTTTTCGCCTTCTGCCGCTTCGCCAACGGGCTTCTCTCCTCGGGCGGGCTGGCCGGGCCGGACGCCGCGCGCTGCGCCCGGGCCCTGGCCGAGGCGGACGCGGTGCTCGGACTTCTGGACGCGGCCGCCCTGCCCGTGGCCCGGGCCGACTGGCCGGTCGAGGCCTCGAAGCTGGTGGAGGCGCGCGACGTCGCCCGGCGGGTCAGGGATTTTGCCCGGGCCGACGCGCTTCGCGTCGAGATCGAGACCCTCGGCTACCGCATGGAGGACGCCGCCGACGGCGTGCGCCTGTTCCCCCTGCGCTGAAGCCGCGAAATCTCGGCGCTAACGCCCGCCGCCGGGCAGGGGCACGGCCACGAGCAGCACCCATTTGTCGCCGAAGCGCTTCTCGGCGAATTCCTTTTTGAGCGCCGCCATGCCGGCGGACGAGGAGATTTCCAGGCGGTGGACCCCGGTCCCGGGCGTGGCGTGGTGGAAGAAGACCCGCCCGGCCGGGTCGCGCACCACGAGCGCCACGTGGTAGTAGTAAAGCCGCCCCTTGATGGTTTTGCTCAGCGCCGCGAAAGCCATCTCGCCGGGGCGCAGGCCGGCGAGGGCCTGCGTCCAGGCGGCGGCGTCGTGCAGGGGAAAGCCGCGCGTCTTGGCCGCGTCGAGGAGTGCCGGATCGGCCGGGGGCGCGCCCGGGGCCAGCACGCGCCGAGGCAGGCCCTCGGTGATGTTGCAAATAAGGTCGTAGCCGAAATCCCAGTCCTCGCCCTTGGGGCTGCCCGGGCCGGAGTCGCCCTTGCGGTCGCGTTTGGCGGCGTCGAGCGGCAGGGGCCGGCCGAGCAGGGCGCGGCTGGCGGTGGTCACGAAGCCGCTGCAATTGTAGCCCGGCGTGGGGAAACTGGTCCCGGGGTCGGCGAACAGGGTGTGGCGACCGGCCGGGTCGTCCACGCCGTCGTCGCGGTAGGGCAGGCCGGAGAGCCTGGTCAGGGCCGCTTCGGGATCGGCGGCCGGGGCTGCCCGGGCGGCGTCGGCCGCCAGCAGGGCGAGGCAGACGGCGACGATAATTTGACCACGATGGAAAAGCCGCGTAGTGGAGGCGGGATAAGCGGGCCGGAAAGGCTGGGGCCGTTTCCCGGACATGGCCGGAGCACCAGGGAATCTGCGCAGGAGGCGGAGGATGAAGTTCAACATTGAGATCAGGGGTTTCGGTCAGCGCGTTTTCTATTCCTACATCGAGAAGGAGCTGGTGCGCGAGGCCAGGGAAGCCAACCGGGAACGCTACATCGATTACATCTTTCACGGGGCGGACAACAATATCCATTCCTCCGGCGAGGATCTCCTGGAAAGCAACCGGCCGGTCGTGTACATCATCGTCAACGAAAAGGAAAAACTCCGGGTCAGCCTAAACAAGATCAGTTGCGAGGTCAAGAACCACCCGGCCAAGAAGATTTTCCAGCCGTTCGTCAAGAACAGCCTGCTCTACTGCTTCGGCTACAACGAGGAGTACATCCACACCTATTCCTTCAGCGACGTGGAAGAGATCGACATCGACAAGATCACGGCCCGCATCATCGAGACGGAGATTCCCAAGACCATCGAGAACAACGTCTGGATGCAAAAGGTCATCCACATCGAAAGCATGCTCTACGACGGCAAGGAGATCAAGCGCGAGGAGTTCCTCTCCCGCCCCCTGCCCACGGTGCTCGGTCCGGTCATCATCGACCTGGAGAACTGATTTCCCCCGGCCGTCGGCCCCGAACGGACGATGACAGGCCCGTCGCCCCGGCGACGGGCCTTTTTTGCGGGCGAAAGCCGGTGTCGGGGCCGTGGCGGAACGTGTCGCCGGCCCGTGCCGCCACGGAGCCTGTTCGGTCGTTTCCCCGCAAGGAAGACGACGCACGGTCGCGAAACCGTCCAAGGGGCGGGGGAGCGCGAAGGCAGTGGGAATCCGCACCGGCGGCCCGACGGCGTCAGCGGCCGGCCACGGCGGTGGGGGCGTCCTCGGCCAGGGCGTTTTCCAACAACTTGTCGGCCAGGTCCTTGATGGTGTCGCGCCCGGGGTCCAGACCCAGCGAAGCCGCCAGTTCCATGATCTTGTCCCCGGTTTTCACCGCGTGGCGTATCTTTTCGTAGTCCTGCATGGGCCGGGCCGTGCCTTGGCTTGCGCCGCGTCCGCCGATCGGGCTGCGGCTTTGACCGATGATAGCCCCTCGGCAGGCCGGGCGCAACAAGGGAAGGTCCGTCAGTTCTTGACGATGCGGGTGATGTCCCCCATGGAAAGCGACAGGGGCGTCTCGAAGCAGATGCCGAATTCGTTGGAATTGACCCAGCGCACGATGGCGGCCTGGTAGTGGGCCAGTTCGCCGAAGGGCTGGAGCTGGGGATTGAACAGCACGCGCTGGCCGATGGTCACGCGCACGGGCAGGTCGTCGTCGCAGCGCACCCGCGCCCCGCGCCGGCTGATGTCCACGATGAGGACGTCGGCGCACACCTCTTCGGTCTGGACGCGGCCCCGGTTGAGGTCGGCCCCGTTGCCCACGCTCACGCGCTTGGCGTCGCGGCGGTCGCCGCAATCGCGGCAGCGCCAATAGGAAGCGGCCGGCGGGGCCTGGGGGACGTACTCCTGCCAGGTGACCTTGCCGCAGTGGGGACAGCGTTTGTGTTCGAGCAGCGCCATGACGTCGGCCCTGGATGCATCAGGCTAGATCGCGTCTCGATCGGCCGCCACCCTACCATTCACCCCCGCGCGGCGCAACCGCCGCCTCGGCCTTGACGCCCGCGGGGCAGGGGTTATGTTACCCCTGTCGCGCCGTGATGGGCCGGCGAAGGAGCGCGTATGGCGGGATTGCTGGCCAGGCTTTTCGAGCTTGCCGCGAAGCGGGGCGACCTCAAGGTTCTCGAGGTCGACGACATCGACAGCTGGGGTTTTTTGCTGTTTCGCGACGGCCGCTACAACATTTTCATCAACCGCTCGGTGCGCGACTTCCGCAAGACCATGGCCCTGGCCGACGAGCTCGGGCATTACGCCCTGCGCCGGCGCATCGCCCGCAAGGAGGGCCTGCCGCCGGCCGCCGCCACCATGGTGGAGCGCATCCGCGAGGACAAGGCCTGCGACGCCTGGGCGGCCAAGTTCACCCGACGGCTGCTCTACATGATCCGCCGGGGCCTGCACGGCGGCACCTCGCGCCGGCCCAGGCAGGGGCGCTACGATCCCTCCTGGCGGCTGCCGCAGAAAGGCTGATTTCAGGAGGCTTGCCGGGTTTCCTCGTCCCCGACCCCGGCCAGAAGCGCCAGAGCCGCCTTGCCGATGCCGGCCGTGGCCGCGACTCCCGTCGCCGCGCCGGCAAGCCCGCCGATCACGGGCGCAAGGCGTGACGCGCCGAGCAGTCCCGATTCCCCGAACCGGGCCAGCAGCCGGAACCCCACCTGCTCGTTGACGCGCCTGATGGTCTCTTCGCCAAGGCGGGCAAGGAGCCGTCCCGTGAGCTTGCCGCCGACATGCGCGCCGGCGGCGGCCGCCGCCTCCGTGGCCTTGGAGCCGCACAGGCACAGCCCGCACAGGGTCCGCACCCGGGCGTCGGCCAGGTCGTGGCCGCACACGAGGGCCATGGCCTGCACCAGGCGCACCTGGACGAAGAGCGTGCCGGCCAGGCTGGCCGGCACGGACACGGGAAGAAGGGCCAGGCCGCCGACGCCGGAAAGAAATCCCGTGGCCGCGGCCTGCCGCTTGTGGCGCTTGATGAGCGCCGCAAGCCGCGTTTCGAGCGGCACGGACGGGTCCATATGCCGGGCGGCCAGGGCCTCGGCCGAATCCTGGCCGGGCAGGCCCCACGCGGCCCGTTCCCAGGCCCAGTCGAGGACGCGCAGCACGGTGTCCCGGGTGATGGCGGCCATGGGCGACGGTTCTCCTTGAGGTGGCGTACGCTGCTAGATAAGGCCCGGCCGCGTTTCGGCAAGGGGTGGGAGAGCCGGGCGTCTTTCCCTTGAAACCTGTTTCGGATAACGGTATCCCGGGCAGCCGCCATGAAAACGTACCGCGACCATTATTTCAAGAAGGCCAAGCAGGACAACTACCCGGCCCGGTCGGTCTACAAGCTCGAGGAGATCGAAAAGGCCTCCCGGCTGCTTTTCCCGGGCGCGGCCGTGCTCGACCTCGGGGCCTGCCCGGGCTCGTGGACGCTCTACGCCGCCAAGCGCGTGGGGCCGTCCGGGCGGGTGCTCGGCATCGACCTCAACCCGGCCGGCACGGCCTTTCCCGGCCACGTCACCTACCTGACCGGCGACATGCTCGATCCCGCGCCCGAGATCGGCGAGGCGTTCTCGCGCCTCGGCCCCTTCGACGTGGTGCTTTCGGACATGGCCCCCAAGACCACCGGGGTGAAGTTCACGGACCAGGCGCGCTCGCTCGAACTGTGCGAGGCGGCGCTGTCCGTGGCGCGTATGCGCCTGAAGACCGGCGGCGCGTTCGTGGTCAAGATTTTCCAGGGGCCCGACGCCCCGGCCTACCTGCAGGGCCTGCGCGGGCATTTCGACAAGGTCCGCGTGGCCAAGCCGAAAAGCTCCCGGGCCGAGAGCAAGGAGATCTTCTACGTGGCCACGGGCTTTCGCCCCCGGCCGGCCGAACTGCCCGAGCCCGATCCCCCGCCCCTGCCCGACGCGGACGGCGCGGCGCTGTAGCGCCGCGCCCGCGAGAGACATTTTTGTTTTTCGCGGACAGACGGTGATTGCAACGTATTGCTTTCGGGCGGCGGCCAAGGAAATTGCCGAACGTCGCGCCAGGGAATACGTAGGGACGAAACCGAAAGACAAGCGACCGGGCGCGCCCGGTTCCCCCTATGTCGAGGAGGAGTGATGGCCGGACACAGCAAATGGCACAACATCCAGGCCCGCAAGTCGGTGCAGGACGCCAAGAAGAGCAAGTTTTTCACCAAGGTCACCAAGGAGCTCATGCTCGCCGCCCGGGCCGGCGGCGCGGACACGGCCCTCAACACGCGCCTGAAGTCCGCCATCGCCGCGGCCAAGGCCGTGAACCTGCCCAAGGACAAGATCGAACAGGCCATCAAGAAGGGCACGGGCGAGCTCGCCGGCGAGAACTTCGACGAGGTGCTCTACGAGGGTTACGGCCCCGGCGGCGTGGCCATCCTCATCGAGGCGGCCACGGACAACCGCAACCGCACCGTGGCCGAGGTGCGCCACATCCTGGCCAAGGGCGGCGGAGCCATGGGCGAGGCCGGCTGCGTGGGCTGGATGTTCTCCAAAAAGGGCGTGTTCTCCTTCCCGAAAGCCTCCTTCACCGAGGACCAGCTCATGGAGATCGGCCTGGAGCACGGGGCCGAGGAGATCGTCGACGAGGACGACGTCTGGGAGGTGCACTGCGCCCCCGAGGACTTCAATGCCTTAAGCGCCGCCTTCGAGGCCGCCGGCATGGTGTCCGAGGACGCCGAGGTGGCCATGATGCCGACCAACACCGTGTCCCTCGACGCGGAAAACGGCCAGAAGCTCCTGAGGCTCATCGATATGCTCGAGGACAACGACGACGTCCAGAAGGTCCACACCAACGGCGACCTTCCCGACGAACTGCTGGGATAGCAGGAAGAGGAAGACCGGGAGGGGCGTCGCCCCTCCCGGACCCTCCCTACCGGGGGGCATGATGCCCCCCGGACCCCCTCCAAGGGGTGCAGGAGGAGGGGGAGCGTCCACAGGATATTTACGGGCGGCCAGGGCGAGGGAGCGAGGGACGGGCATGCAGGCTGAGGCGGGACAGATCGTGCTCGGGCTCGACCCGGGGTCGCGGGCCACGGGCTACGGCTTCGTGCGGGAGCGCTCCGGGGTGCTGACCCTTGTCGCCGCCGGCGTCGTGCGCACCGGCAACGAAGCGGATTTCCCCCGCCGCCTGGGCGTGATCTACGCCGCCGTGGCCGCACTGCTTGCCGCGCACGCCCCGGTCGAGGTGGCGGTGGAGAACGTGTTCGTGTCCAAAAACGCGGCCACGGCCCTCAAGCTCGGCCAGGCCCGGGGCGCGGCCCTGGCCGCCTGCGCCGTGGCCGGGCTGCCGGTTTTTTCCTACGAGCCGACCATCATCAAAAAGAGTCTGGTCGGCACGGGCCGGGCCGAAAAATCCCAAGTGGCCTTCATGGTGGCCAGGGTGCTGGCATGCCGGGAAACTTTCGCCGTGGACGCGACCGACGCCTTGGCCGCGGCCGTGTGTCACCTGAACCAGAGGCGGCTGACCCGCCTGTGCGGGGCGCGATGATCGGCTATATCGAAGGCCGGCTGCTGGCCCGGCGCGAACGCTTCGCCATCGTCCTCACCCCGGGCGGGGTGGGCTACGAACTGGAGCTGCCCGACCCCGTGGCCGCCGGGCTGCCGGCGACCGGCGGGACCTGCGCCCTGTACGTGCACACCGTGGTGCGCGAGGACGCCCTGGAGCTCTTCGGCTTCGCCAGCCTGGACGACCGGGAGACCTTTCGCCTGCTGCTCGGCATCACCAAGCTCGGGCCGCGCACGGCCCTGGCCATCCTGTCGTGCTTTTCCACCGACGACCTGGCCCGGCTGGTGGCTACGGGCGACATGGAGGCGCTCACGCGCGTGCCGGGCATCGGCAAGAAAAGCGCCCAGCGCATCTTCATCGAGCTGACCTACAAGCTCGAGGGCCGCTCCGCCGCCATCTCGCCCCTGGCTGCGCCGGCCGGGCTCGGGGCCGGGGTGCTGGCCGACGTGGTGGCGGGCCTGACCAATCTGGGCTATGCCGATGCCGACGCCAGGCGCGTGGCCGGGGCCGTGCTCGAGGCCGAGCCCGACCTCGACGTGGCCGCCGCCCTGCGCCAGGCCCTCAAACGCCTTGCCTCCGAGAAGTCATGAACGACGCCTGCCCGCCTTCCGGCCCCCTGGCCGCCAATCCCGACGACACCATCCGGCCGTCGCGACTGGGCGATTTCATCGGCCAGGACGACCTGCGGGCCAACTTGAAGGTCTTTCTCCACGCCGCCATGGAGCAGGGCAGGCCGCTGGATCACAGCCTGCTCTACGGCCCGCCGGGCCTGGGCAAGACCACCCTGGCCCAGATCATGGCCTCGGAACTCGGCGTCAACCTGGTGACGACCACCGGCCCGGTGCTCGAACGCTGCGGCGACCTGGCCGCCATCGTCACCAACCTGCGGCGCGGCGACATCTTATTTATAGACGAGATCCACCGCATGCCCCCGGCGGTGGAGGAGATCCTCTATCCGGCCATGGAGGACTTCAAGCTCGACCTCATCATCGGCCAGGGGCCCGGGGCGCGCACGGTGCGCATCGACCTGGAGCCCTTCACCCTGGTCGGGGCCACCACGCGGTTGGGGCTTCTCACTTCGCCCCTTCGCGACCGCTTCGGCGTGATCTTTCGCCTGGAATTCTACGCGCCCGAGCAGCTCGCCCGCATCGTGACGCGCGCCGCCGGCATACTCGGCATCGGCATCACCCCGGCCGGGGCGCTGGTGGTGGGGCAGCGCTCGCGCGGCACGCCGCGCATCGCCAATCGACTCTTGCGCCGGCTGCGCGATTTCGCCGTGGTCGCCGGCGCGACCACCCTGGACGAGGACCTGGCCCGGGAGGCGCTGGCCCGCCTGGACGTCGACCCCCACGGCCTGGACCAGATGGACCGCAAGATTCTGGAGACGATCATCGGCCACTACGAGGGCGGCCCGGTGGGGGTGAAGACCCTGGCCGTGGCCTTAAGCGAAGAGGTCCGCACCATCGAGGAGATTTACGAACCCTACCTCATCCAGTGCGGGCTTATAAAGCGCACGTCGCGCGGCCGGGTGGCCACGGCCAAAGCGTACGCCCACATCAAGAAAGGAACGCTCGACTGACATGCCCGCCGCGACCCTTGCCGTGAACCTGCTGGCCCATACCCCGGACGCCTTGTCGCTCATCTACGCCGCCTTTCGGCAATGCTACCATCCGGGGTATGTGGCGGACATGTGGCCGCGCCTGCTTTCGGGCGAGATTCCCCCGGAAAAGCAGGCCGATTTCGTGTCGCGCATCCTGGCCTCGGGCCACGAGTCGCCCGTGGAGCACGTGTCCTTCACCTTCGCCGTGGCCGGCGTGTCCCGGGCGCTCTCCCACCAGCTGGTGCGCCACCGCATCGCGAGCTACAGCCAGCAGTCCCAGCGCTACGTGGACGCCGCCGGCTTCGACTACGTGCTGCCGCCGCAGATCGCCGCCATTCCCGAGGCCCGCGAGCGCTTCGAGGCGGCCATGGCCCAGGCCGGCGCGGCCTACGTCGAGCTCCAGGAAATCCTCGCCCGCCACGGCCGGGGGGCCAAGGCCAACGAGGACGCCCGGTTCGTCCTGCCCAACGCCTGCGAGACCAAGGTCGTGGTCACCATGAACTGCCGGTCGCTTTTGCATTTCTTCGAGCTGCGCTGCTGCCAGCGCGCCCAGTGGGAGATCCGGGCCATGGCCCAGGCCATGCTCGGGCTTTGCCGGGAGGCGCTTCCCGTCATCTTTTCCGGGGCCGGAGCCCGCTGCGAGCGGCTCGGCTATTGCCCGGAAGACGAGCGGTTCAGCTGCGGCCGCTACCCGCGCCTGGCGGAAATACCGCGTAGTTCGGTCTAAATCCCGATTTTCGACCTTCCCGTGTCGGTTCCGTCGCTCGTCATCGCCGTGACGGGTCTTTTACGTTTTCCGTATCCAAAGCGGCCCGGATACGGGAGAATCTTTTTTTGCAAATGAAATTGCCATGTTGTTCGTGTCGTGTTCATGACCGTTTCACTTCCCCGGACGCGGATCGGCAACGGCCAAGCGGGTTTTCCTTGTGGTCAACCAAAAAAGGGGGTGTTGGAAGACGAAAAAAATAAATCCTGGCTGCGAAAAATAGAGATATCGAGATGTCAGCTTGTGGAAAACGCGTTCACAAGTGTGTATAATGCACGCCCCGGACCGCAAACCCCCGTACGGCGCGGCTTCGCCGGAGGCCCCGAAACCCCCGTCCCTGCTAGGTCTAAAAAATATATTCATGAATTCAGTGCGTTGTGCTGTAGAGAACCGAAAGGCCCGGCAGGGGAAAGCGGCCCCTATCCGCTCTTTGCCCCGGAACCCGCCCTCCGTAATGTGCCCCCCATGGAAACGATCTGGCCCAAAACCAAGCAGCTCCTCGAATCGACACTGAGTCCTGGACTCTACAACCTCTGGATCAAGCCGCTTTCGGCCCGGGCCCGCGACGGAGTTTTGGAACTTTCCGCCCCCAACGCCTTCGTGGCGTCCTGGGTGCGGGACAGGCTGGCCGACGCCGTGGCCGAGGCCGCGGCCGTGGTCATGGGCTCGCGCCCCAAGGTGGTGGTGGCCGAGGCCCGGCCCGACGCCGCCGTGGCTCCGACGCCGAAGGTTCCCGTCGCGCCGCGCCCGATGCGGGCGCACAAATCCCTGACCCTGCCCGTGGAGCCCAAGGCCCCGGAACTCGTCGGCGACCGCTTCCGGTTCAGCTACGACGAATTCGTGGTCGGGCCCTCCAACGAACTGGCCTACGTGGCCAGCAAGGGCATCTGCGACATGTCGCTGTCCGCCGACCAGCTCTTCATCAGCTCCGCGCCGGGCCTTGGCAAGACCCACCTCATCCAGTCCATGGGCCGTCGCCTGTGCGTTGACGACGGCGACCGGGGACGGCGGCTGCGCGTGGCCTACCTCTCGGCCGAGGAATTCGCCAACCGGCTGGTCATGGCGCTCAAGACCAAGCAGGTGGAGCGGTTCAAGGCCGCCTTTCGCGAGAACGTGGACGTGCTGCTGCTGGAAGACGTGCACTTTTTCCGCGACAAGCCGCGCATCCAGGACGAACTGCTCAACACCCTCAAAGCCCTCAATTCCCGGGGCTGCCGGCTGGTGTTCACGAGCTCGTTTCTCCCCCGCGACCTGACCGGCCTCGACCCGCAGCTGCTTTCGCGCATCTCCTCCGGATTCCTGGCCGTCATCGACAAGCCCGACCTGGCCACCCGCAAGCGCATCCTGGAAAGCAAGGCCGCCATCCATCAGGTGCTTCTGCCCGACGAGGTCTCCACGCTCCTGGCCGACCGCCTCCACGCCGACGTGCGCCAGCTCGAAAGCTGCCTGCAAAACCTCGTGCTCAAGGCCCGGCTGCTCAACTGCCGCATCTCCGTGGACTTGGCCTGGGACGTGCTGCGCCACTACGACCTGACCGAGCGGCCCCTGACCCTCGACGACATCGTGTCCTACGTCTGCGACGTCTACCGCCTCTCGCCGGACCAGCTTGTTTCGAAGTCGCGCAAGCGCCAGTATGTGCTCGCCCGCAACACGGCCTTTCTCCTGGCCCGCCAGCACACCGATCTTTCTCTCGTGGACATCGGCAACCGCTTCAACCGCCGCCACTCCACCGTGGTCAAGGGCATCACCTCCCTGGAGCGCCACTTGTCCCTGCGCACCCCCCTTGGCCGGGAACTCGAACGGACCATCGAGAGCGTCCATGCCTGAGATTTCCAGACGTATCCCCGCGTTGCTCCCGCGCGCGCCCCGGCTTGGCCGGCCCTTGGCCGGACGACCGTCCGGGCGCGGCGCGCCGTACGGCATAGCCTCAGTCCGCGTCAGCTAGGGGGAGGCCGCCATTGGCCAGGCGAACGCCGGGCGCGCAAGCGTCCGGCGTTCGTTTTGGGGGCTGTACGGGGAAGGGGGCGCGAGGGAAGCGGCACGGCCGCCCAAGGGGGCCGGCCCAAACGCGTCAGTCGCCGGTCGGCTGCCGGAATTCGAGGCTGATCTCGGGGGTGGTGGGGCGCTGTTCGGTAAAAAGCCGCGTCACGCGCTCGCCGACCGCGGGGAGCATCTCTTCGGGGTAAGGGGAAAGGTGGACGCCGTGCACGATCCGCAGGTCCGGATGGGCTTCGCGGATGGCCTTTTCGTACTTGGCCACGAAGGGGCACTGCGCCATCATGCAATTGCCGAAATGCAGGATCTCCACCCCGGAAGCGACCAGGGAATTGACCCGGCGCAGGATGCGGTCGGCTCCTATCTTTCCCGGACAACCGGCGCAGCTGATCACGCCCTTGATGCGGATGTCGCCTTCGTGGCCGGAGAACTCGCCGGTCTTGGCGTAGGCCGCGTCGTAGCACAAAAATCCGCTGCACCCCAATTCCTGGACGTGGCTTGAGCACGTCAGGATGCCGACATTGGCCATGATTGCCTCCATGCTCACGCCTGCCTCCAGGCCGGCCGAGCGTTAAGTTTTGTGGTTCGGGAATTACGAACAAATAGACAATGTGTCAAGCCCGGGCTAACCGAAGGAAAACCGCCGGAAACGGCCGGCCCCGGAGACGCGGGCCGGACGGAGCGCCGGGGACAGGAGCACGCGCGTGAAGCCGCTTTACCATCCCGCCGCCGCGGACATCACCGTCGAGGGCATTCTCTACGCCCTTTCCGATCCGGTGCGGGTGCGCATCTACGCGGAGATCGTCCGCTCGGACTGCCCGCGGACCTGTTCCAATTTCCTGCGCATCGACGACCGCACCCTGCCCAAATCGACGCTTTCCCAGCACTTCAAGGTGCTGCGCGAGGCCGGGCTGATCCGAAGCGAGCGTAAGGGCGTGGAAATGCGCAACACGAGCCGTTGCGAGGAGCTGCGGGAACGGTTCGGCGACATGGTCGGGGCCATCATCGACGCCTACAAGGAGCAGTTCGCGCGCCAGGACGCGGCCGCACGGCGGGAGACTCCCGAAGTCTAGGGCCGCGTCCGGCAATCGCGTCCGGGCGAGCGGCGGCTCGCGGGCCGCAAGGCGTCGCCGCCGGACGGCAGGCGTCGCCTGAAGGCTCGGGCCTGGCCGTTGGGGAGCGGGGCGCGGGCCGGCCTGGCCGGTCTCAGCCCGACGCCGCTTCCGAGGCGGGCAGCGTCGCCGTGACCGTGGTCCCGTCCGCCTCGGACGTGGCGAAGCCGACAAGGCCGCCGTGGGCCCGGGCGATGCGCTCGGCGCTGTAAGTGCCAAGGCCCGTGCCCCGGGGCTTGCCCGAGGTGACGTACTTCTCGAAAAAGCGGTCGCGGATGGCCTCCGGGATGACGCCCCGGTTGTGGATGGCCACGCGCGCGCCGGCCTCGTCCCGGGAAAGCCGCACCGTGACCGCCGCGCCGGGCGGCGAGGCCTCCAGGGCGTTTTTGACCAGGTTCGTCAGCATCGTCTCGATGAGGACTTCCTCGCCGCGACAAAAGACGCCCATTGCCCCCGGCCCGGCCGGCTCGGGCAGGCGCAGGGCAACGCCCAGGGCTTCGGCCTGGGGAGCCAGCGTGTCGAAGACGTTGCGCACGATGGCGGCAAGCTCCAGGCGCGTGTCCGGCGGCCGGTAGTCGCCGCGCTCGATCTGCATGAGCTTTTCCGTGGAATCGACCAGGTCGACCACGCTGGCGATGCCCCGGTGCAGGCGCGGCACCAGCGGGCGCAGCTCCTCGTCGCGCACGTCGTCGAAAAGCGCCAGGGCCAGGGCCTTGAGGGCGTGCAGCGGCGCCTTGACGTCATGGCGGATGATGCGCTCCACGTCGCGGCGGAACTCCTCGTCCCGGCGGCGCTGGGTCACGTCGAAGCAGTAGCCGATGTAGCCGCCGAACGCGCCGTCGGGTTCCGTGAACGGACAGCCGATGTCGCAGATCCAGCGGAATTCGCCGCTGTGGTGCCGCAGCCGGTATTCCATCTGGAAGAATTGCCGGGCGTCGAAGGCTTTCAGGTAGGTTTGCAGGCACCTGTCGAAATCGTCGCGGTGCACGCCCTCGGCCCAGCCGTCGCCGAGCTCCTGTTCCAGGCCGCGGCCGGTGAAGGAAAGCCAGGTGCGGTTGAACCAGTCGCATTTGGCGTCGCGGCCGGCCCGCCAGATGAGCGCCGGCGCGTCGTTGAGAATGGTGAGATAGAACTGGGCCGTCTCGTTCGTCGCCGGACACTCCGGCCGAGGCGGCGCGTTGGGGGCCAAGGCCGCTTCGAGGGCGGCGATCCTGCCGCGCGCCGCGGTCAGTTCCTCGACGAGCTCTTCCTTGGTCTTGTGCGCATCCGGCATGGCGTGCGCCTCTGGTAAGACAATGGGGATTGCTTTCTCATGGCACAAATCGCGTCATGTGGGAAGCGTTCAGCCTTCGATGGCCACGAGTTCCACATCGCCGGCCACGCCGACCAGGTCGCCGATCTGGGCGAAGACGCCGCGCACGCCGCGTCCCTCCATGGCCTGGGCCGCGGCCAGCATGGCCTCGAGGTCGGCGCGGGCGCGCAGCATGTTGCCAAGGGCCGTGGCCGCCGCGTCGGCCACCGCTCCCCGGTCGGCCGCGACCGTCACCATGTCCGCCTCGCCCAGGCTCAGCGAATGCCCGACCGTGGCCGAGGAGGCGCACACCGCCGCCGGCAGCCGCTCGGGCGTGAAGGCGAGCGCCAGGCGCGCCCCTTCCACGGGCCGGGCGAGCAGGGCCACCGTGCGCTCCCGGGTGGAGCGCAGGAAGATGTCGCCGCCGTTTTCCACCACGATGTTGGGCGAGGCGTCGGCGAAGGCGTCGGCCACGGCCTGGGCGAAGGCCCCGGCCACGGCGGCGAAGGGCCCCACGCCAAAGCGTGCCGCCGCCTCGGCCATATCCCGGGCGACGGCCGGCGCGTCGTCGCGTACGGCCACGGGCGAAAGCGACTCCCGGAAGTCCGGGTGGAGCAGCACGTAGGTGGAAAGCTCCCGGCGAACCCCGGAGACGAAGGCGGCGATCTCCCGGCCGAGGTCGCGCTCGGCCAGGATGAAGAGGTCGGTCTGTTCCACCACCACCTGGAAGGCCCTTTCCCCGGGACGGGCGAGGAGCCCCTGGCGGTAGGCGCGCACCGGGTCGGTGAAGACGGCGGGCATGGCGGGCCTCCGTGGGCGATGTCGGGACGGCCGGACTATGCCCCAGTCGCGCCCCCGGGGGAAGGCCGGCCTTGGCAGCCCGGGACCGGGCATGTAAGGTCGGGCCCATGGAGCAGGAACGGGTCCGGGAGCGCGCCGCGCCGCTGGTTTCGGCCGTGATCCCGACGCGGGACCGGGCCGGGCTCGTGGGGCGGGCCGTGGCCTCGGCCCTGGCCCAGACTTACGCGCCTCTCGAAGTGATCGTGGTGGACGACGGCTCGACGGACGACACGCCGGCCGTGCTCGCCGGCCTGGCCGATCCCCGGCTGCGCCTGCTTGCCCACGACCGGGGGCGGGGCGTGTCCGCCGCGCGCAACACGGGCCTGGCCGCCGCCCGGGGGGAATATCTCGCCCTGCTCGATTCCGACGACGCCTGGCTGCCGGAAAAAACCGCCCGGCAGCTGGCCTTCATGCGGGAGCGGGGCCTGGCCGTCAGCCAGACCCAGGAAATCTGGATGCGCGGCGGCCGCCGGGTCAACCCGGGCCGGGTCCACGCCAAGCCCGACGGATTTTTCTTCGAACAGGCCCTCGAACGGTGTCTGGTCAGTCCCTCCACGGTGATGTTCACCCGCCGGTTTCTCGACGAGGTGGGCGGCTTCGACGAGAGCCTGCCGGCCTGCGAGGATTACGATCTGTGGCTGCGCACCCTGCTGCGCCATCCCGTGGGCCTGCTTGACGAGCACCTGGCCGTGCGCCACGGCGGCCGGCCGGACCAGCTCTCCGCCGTCTACGTCGGCCAGGACCTCCTGCGCGTGCGGTCCATGGCCCGGCTGCTCGGCCGGGACGATCTTTCGGCCTGGCACAGGACGTGCATAAAAAAGGAGCTGCGACGCAAGGCGTTACGCTATGCCCAGGGCTGCCTCAAGCGCGACCGGCCGGAAGAGGCCGCCCGGGTGCTGGCCCTGGTCGACGAAGCGGCGGGGCCGGCGTCACAAGCGGATGGAGACCCCCGATAAGGAAGGGAAGCGGGCCGCACGACGAAAAAAAGCAGAAATCCTTTGCCGGGATTCCAAAGGGCGGCAGCCCTTTGGCCGCCGGAGGCTTCCTTCCTGCCGATAGTGCGGCGGCTAGGGCGCGATTTCCTTCTTGGTGATGGCTTCGGCCTTGACGCGGGTGAGGGTGCGGGTGAGGCCGGCCAGGACGTTTTCGCGGATGTCGCCGGCGGCGACGATGAAGAGCAGGTCGTCCCCGGGCTTGAACACCCCGGCCCGGGCCTCGACCAGCACCCGGAACATGCCGGGCATGGCCTCGCCCTCGCGGCGGATGGCCTCCACGAGGTCCTGGTCCACGCGGACTTCGAGCCTGCCCACGGGAGCGCCGTTTCGAGACGTGGCCCGGGCCACGCCGTTGTGCACGAGCACCATGCCGACCTTCTCGAGGAAGCCCGGCTCGGCCTTGAGGGACGCGATGGTTTTTGAGATGTCCATGGGAGCCAAATAAGGGAGAAGCCCGCCGTTGTCCACGCTCTACATCACCAACCTGCTCGAGAAGCTGCCCCAGGTGGGCAACACCCGGATGGTGCACACGGGGCTTGGGGTCTGGGTGGCCTGGGACGGCCAGCTCGACTCCGCCTTCGACGCCATGCTCCAGGACTACGGCGGCTTCCGCATGGCCGACACCACGGGGCAGGCCTTGTGGTACTTCCTCGGCGAGGAGGGCCTGCGCGCCCTGGCCCGCATCCACGTCTGGGGTCGGGTCAACGCCTTGCCGATCTTCATCGAGGTCTTTCCGGCCTCGCTGCTGGTCAGCCCCAAGTTCGAGCGCGCCGTGTCCATCTCGGTGGAACTGTCCCGGCAGCATGTCATCCCGTCGGATTCCCTGGAGATACTGCTCCATCCCAACCTTAAGGCCCAGCTGGCCGGCAATCCCGGCCTGACGAGCGCGCCCATCAAACCGGCCTCGGGCCTGGCCCGGGTGCCTTTCGAGCGCTTCGAGGCCAACCCCGGCCTGGCCTACGACTCGGGCCTGAGCTGGATGGGCGTCATACGGCCGCTGGGCGACCCCCTGGCCCGGGACACGGCCGAGGGCTGGCGCAACATCGCGGCGGAGCTGCACGACATCATCGACCGGTTCGGGTTCAAATTCATGCGCCACGAGGGGTTTCTGCTCTTCGAGGCCCCGGGCCTGCGCCATTTCCGGACTTGGTGCCAGGACACGGTCACGCGCATCATGCGCCTCAAGGAGGAGAAGGACGCCAGCGGCGAGGGCCATTACTGGCCGAGCGTCATGGCCGTCGTGCCGTCCAAGGGGCGCACCTTCGGCAAGGACCTGCCGCGCCGGCTGGGGCTCAACTGGGACCTGCTGACGCCGGACTTCCCCCATATGAGCTTCCGCTCGGCCTTTCTCCTTGGCGACGAGTTCGTCATCCACGAGGCCAGGGCCCTGTCGCGGGGCTCCAACATCGACGACTGGTGCAACGTGAGCCTGGTCGCGGCCGGGGAGGAGTCGGACAAGACCGGCTCCCTGGTCGTGCCCCTGCCCGGCAGCCTGTCCGTGGCCGAGGCCTCGCCGTGCTTCTACTGCGGCCTGGGCAACCACGAGCCCCGGATGTGCCCGTCCAAGGCCCTGGACGCGCCCCGGCCGGAGATCTGGGACCGTTTCGGCCGGCTGCCCATCGCCGGCATGGAGGCCCTGTCCCAGAAGCTCGACGCCGCCCTGTCCGCCGATCCCCTGGGCGAGATGTACAAGCGCCTGGCCGCCAAGGAAGACGCGGACCTGCTTCTGGCGGCCATCTTCGAGATCGACCAGCCCCTGCAGCTGCGCATGCTGGAGGCGGTCTGGCGGGCCAAGGGCAAGGACCTGCCGGCCGGAGTCGAGCAGCTCGGCCGGCGCGAGGGGGACTTCTTCTGGGACGCCCTGACGGCCCTTCGCGAGCGCAACGCCGAGAATTACGAAAACCTGATGCTCCAGGCCCTGACCAAGTATCCCCGGTCCTTCCAGCCCAAGTCCCTCCAGGGTTTCGCCGCCATGGAGGCCGGAGACTGGACCAAGGCGGTCTATTATTGGCAGGAGTCCGGCCGGCTCAGCTACACGGGCCTCCAGCGCGCGTTCTTCCTGTGGCTCCAGGCCCGGGCCCTGGAGGTCCAGGGCGAGCAGCACAAGGCCATCGCCCTGTACCGGGAGACCCTCAAGGAAAGCCCCAAGTGGATCGAGCCCGTCTACCGCCAGGGCGTGTGCCTGGTGAAGATGGGCTTCACGGACCAGGGCATGCAGCTCTTCTCCCAGCTGATCGCGAGCGATCCGTCCATGTTCAACCGGGTGATGATCGACCCGGAACTCGAGCGCGGCCGGCCGCACATCCTGGCCGCCTTGTGGCGGGTATGGAAGCAGGCGCAGGAAACCTCCCAGACGCTGACGGCGAGCCTGGGGGAACTGTCCGAATCGCTGCGCGAGCGCTTCCTGGCCGGGGAGCCGTACCTGGTCGAGGCCGAGGAAAGGATCCAGAATCTGGTGAGTCTCGGCAAGTTGGGCAACTACGTGGCCTTCAAGGGCTTCGAGGCAGGCACCGCCGACGTCGAAGAACAGGTGAAGAAGAAGGTCGCCAGCGAAGTCAAGGTGATGCAGCAGGAGCAGGCCAGGCAGTTCGAGGACCTCAAAAGCGTGCAGCGCGAGGCGGCCTGGTTTCCCTTTCCGTCGCTTCTGCGCGAATTCAACAACGATTTCAACTATTGCGCCACCCGGCTCAACTGGATGCGCACCTCCCCCATGGATGAGCCGGCCAACTTCCACAAGAGCCGGGAATACCTGCCCGAGGTGGACGAGCGCATCCGCACCCTGCGCACGCGGCTCATCACCCTGCGCATCGTGCGCGACTCCACCTTTTTCTGCATGCTGCTCGGCCGCAACTTCCTGTGGATGGAGGTGGCGGGGCTGGGGCTGTCCCTGGTGCTGGTGCCGCTTTTCGTCTACCTTTTTCAGTCCTCGGGCCAGGGCTGGGTGGCGGACATGGTGGAGCAGCAGAAGTGGCAGCTGCAAAAGGGGCTGGTCATCATCCTGACCATCGCGGCCATGGCCCTGGCCTCCATCAAGACCGCCCTGTCCTTCGACTCGAAAAAGCGCAAGCTCTTCAAGCTGGCCGAGGAAGGCAAGCTGCCGGCGAAAAAGCCCAAGCCGAAGAAGAAGCCCAAGGCCAAGCCGAAGCCCAAGGCCAAGCCCAAGAAGTAGGAGGGCGGCGGACGCAAAAAAAGGCGGCGGGTCGCCCCGCCGCCTTTTTTCCTCGAGGAGGGAAAGGCCTAGACGCAGCCGGTGGGCTTGGGCAGACCGGCCATCTTGCAGGCTCCTTTGCCCGGTCCGGACGGGAACAGCTCATAGATGTGCTTGAGCTTGAAGCCGGTGACCTTGGAAAGGATGCGGACCATGGGAGCGATGCCGTTCTTCTTGTAGTAGTCCTGGAGGAACTCGATGACCTTGTTGTGCTCGGGGGTCAGTTCCTTGATGCCCTCGGAGTCCTTCACGTAGTCAACCCACTCCAGGGTCCAGTCCTCGAATTTCTGCAGGAAGCCGTCTTCGTCGACTTCGAACGTTTTTCCTTTGTACTCGACAGTAGCCATGCGCATCCTCCTTACAGGTTGATGAGAACAGCGCCCGGACCGTTTGCGCAAAACCGGGCGATTTCCAAGCGCCGCCCCGCTTGGCGGGGGGGCCTCACCCAGAATCAGAGCACCCTTGATGCCCGATGGGTCGATGTTGCACTGGCGAGCCGTTTTGAAGCCGCCGGCTCCCGAGTTATTTTTTTAACGTACTCTGCGTCGCCATGCATTGTCAATGCCTTTCGCTGCATTTGACGCGTCGTTTTGTCAAAATTGTGCATAAAATCACAATATTGTCTACAATGGCGGTCGAATTCCGTCGGTCAGGCGCTTTCCTCCCGAAGGCGGGAAAGGGCTTCCCTGGCGAAACCGATGTCCGGGTCCAGCGTCAGGGCGGCGTGCAGGTGGTGGGCGGCCATCTCCGTCTGCCCCAGGCGCTCCAGGCACAGCCCCAGGTTGGCCAGGTCCATGGCCGAGCCGGCGTCCTGGTCCAGGGCGGCCTGGAAATCGGCCGCCGCCGCCGCGTAGTCCCCGGCCTTGAACCGGGCCACGCCGCGCAGGTTGTAGTATTCCTTGACCTCCGGCGACAGGGCGATGGCCCGGTCGAGCAGCGGCGGCGTCTCGGCGTGGCGGCCCAGAAGCGACAGGGCGTGAGCTTGGTAGAAGGCGGCCAGGGCCCGGTCCTCGTCGCGGCTCTCCAGGGCCTCGGCCCGGGCGAAGCCGGCCAGGGCCCCTTCCGGATCGTTTTGGCGCAGGGCCAGCACGCCCTCGAAAAAGGGCAGGTAGGCGGCGTCCGGCACGATTTGCGCGAGCTCGGCCAGTCCCTGCCGGGCCGTTTCCGGGTCGGCCCGCTCGGCCAGCATCCGGCCCGTGAAAAGCCCGAGGCCCGCCGCCGGGGTGCGCTCGCGAAAGAGCAGGCCCGGGGCGAAGTTGTAGTTGGCGGAAAGCCCAAGTTCCGGATGGGTGGTGTCCACGGTGAAGAGCGGCTGGCCGCGCTCGGCCATGCGCTCGGCCAGGGCGGCCAGTTCGGCGGCGATGTCCGGGGCGGACACGTCGGGCAGGCTGTCGAGCGGCGCGGTCGGGCCGGCCATGAGCCAGTCCGCCTCTTCCAGGCGCGTGAACTTCGGCAGGCCCGAGGCCTCGTAGTTGCTCGACGTCTCGAAGTCGCCGGCCAGCTGGGCCACCTCGGTCAGGGCCCGGATGGCGGCCTTGGCCGGCGAGGAGGCCGTGCCGGCGGTGAAGACGATTTCCGAGGCCTGGGGGAAGGTGGCCGGATCGTAGGCGATGGCCCCCACCGTGGGCGCGGGCATGCCCAGGGAGAAGTCCTTGAGCAGGACGCGAACGCCCGTGCGCTCGAAGGCGGCCAGCAACTCGCGCAGGACCGGGTCGTGGCAGCTGGCCGGGTCGATGGTGGGAAGCGCCGGCCGGTCGCGGTCGATCACGGCGCAGACATGGCGCTCGATGAGCTCGCAGGCCCCCTGGAGCACGGATTCCTCGAAGCAGTTGCCGGCCGAGGAGCCGTTGAATTCGTTTAAGAGCTTGAACCAATCCAGCGGCACGGCGACCTCGGTCCCGGCGGCCACGTCCCGGGCCAGGACGAAGTCCCAGGCGTAGAGGTCCAGGATGCGCCGGGCCGTGGCCGCGCCGCAGGGGTCGGCCACGCTTGCGGCCACAAGCTCGGCCGGAAGCAGCGCCGGGCCGAAGAAGGCCTCGGCCTGGCTCCAGGTGGCGCGGGCGAAGCGGTCCGCGTCGGCGAAATAGGAAAAGAAGCTGAAGCGCTCGGCCAGTTCCATGAGGGCCGAGGCCTCGGCCTGGATGGGGGTCGCGCCCTTGCCCATCTGCTTGCGGGTGGGCATGACCGCCCGGGCCGATTCGCCGCAAAGGCTCATGTAGACCGGGATGCCGAGACGTCCGGTGTCGATGCGCCGGGTTTCGGCCAGCACGCCCCGGCCCAGCCGGGCGAAGGCCTCGCGGGCCCGGGCCACGGTCTCGGCCGGGGGGCAGATCTTGTCCAGTTCCAGGGTGTGGCCCTTGGGCCGGGAAGTCAGTCCGTGCAGGGCGTCGTTTTCGGGCATGGGCGTGTCCGGTGTCTAAAGGGTGCGGCCGGATCGGCAGCGTTGCGGACGGCGCGCCGCCCGCAACGGGTCGGGGCTCTGGGGGCGGGCGGGCGTCCGGCGCGGACCGGGATCAGGCATGCTTGCGGTGGCGCAGGCGGAAGATCTGGCACAGCTTGCGTTCGGGCTCGCCGTCGGCGGGGTTGGACTCCTTGTAGCCCACCACGCGTTCGGCGATGTGGAATTCCTTTTCGGCCAGGGCCATAAAGCGGCCGGCCTGGCGGCTGTAGTCCTTGACCAGCACGGCCTCGGCGGCCGGGTCCAGGGAGAGGTGGGCGACGAGGAATTTGGAAAGGCCCCGGTAGAGGTCCTGGAGGTAGAGGACCTCGGCCCCGAGGACGACGTCGAAGCGCCGCTCCAGCCGGTCGGCGGAAAAGTCGGCCCGGGCCACGTCGGCCCGGTCGGCCAGGCCGTTTTGCAGGATGTTGATCCTGGAAAAAAGCAGGGCGTCGGGATGGATGTCGGTGAGCAGGACGCGAAAGCCGCGCCGGGCCGCGAACAGGCCGCACACGCCCACGCCCGCGCCGAGTTCCAGCAGGCTGCGGTCCTCGCCCGGGCCGAGGTGGGGCAGGAAATGGGCGAGCAGCATGGCGGCGGGCCAGATCTTGGCCCAGTAGGGCAGTTCGATGGGCCCCTGGCCGGCGGTCTGGACCAGACGGTCGATGAGGGCCTCGATGTCGGCGATCTGAAGGATTTCGAGGGATTCGCCGGCCACGGCCACGGGTTCGAAGCGGACGTCGTAGCGGCTCCTGGCGAAATCGAGCAGCTCGTCCAGGGGGGCGTCGAGGGAAATGGTGCGGCTCACGATTGGCTCCCGTTTTGGTAGACAAAGGCGGCATATCGCAGATCCGGCGCGCAGGCAAAGAAAAAGGCCGGCTTTGGGGCCGGCCTTGGATTTTCGGTGGAGCGGGAAACGGGATTTGAACCCGCGACTTCAACCTTGGCAAGGTTGCACTCTACCACTGAGTTATTCCCGCTCAGGATCGGCTGTGGAGGCGGCATCCGGATTTGAACCGGAGAATGGAGGTTTTGCAGACCTCTGCCTTACCACTTGGCTATGCCGCCTCGTTCAAAGACCAACTTATCTACTTGCGTCCGGCCCGGTTGTCAATCGATTTTTTTCAACTTTTCCGCGCGGTCCGGAGCGGCGGGGCGGCCGCCGTTGCCGAGGCGCATTTCTGCCAAATCCGGGACCAGCCGTCAACAAGGAATTTGCCGCGAAAGGATATTTTCTTGTAATATGCAGAAATTAAAAACATTTATTGTGAAAAATTGCCCGGAAAGCGCCCGGGCCGTCCCACGGCAGCGCCGGCGGTGCGAAAAAAAGCGCTCCGGCCGCCGCCAAGTCCGGTGACATGGAACCCGCCGCTCCGACGAGGCACGGCCGGGGCGGCGCGGGAGGCCCGGCCGAGGGATGGGGCCCGGCCGCCCCCCCGGCCTGGCAGGGCCGGGCGTTGACATTTTCCCCGCCCGCCCGGACAAGGCGGCCAGGGGCGAGTCCCCCGAATCCGCGCCAGGACGTTCCGTCATGAACCGCATCGACCGCCTCGTCGGGCTCATCCTGTACCTGCAGTCGCGCCGGGTGGCCACGGCCGAGGCCATGGCCGAGCATTTCGGCCGCAGCGTGCGCACCATCTACCGCGACCTGCATGCGCTCGGCGAATGCGGCGTGCCCATCGCGGCCGAGGCCGGGGTGGGCTACCGCCTGCTGCGCGGCTACCACCTGCCGCCGGTCAATTTCAGCGAGCAGGAGGCCTGCGCCCTGGCCACCAGCGCCGTGTTCGCCGGGCGCTCGGGCGACGCGGACCTGCGCCGGAACATCGACTCGGCCCTGGCCAAGATCCGGGCCGTGCTGCCCGGGCCCGAGCGCGACCGCAGCCTGCGCCTGGAGCAGGGCCTCGGCACGGCCGCCCAGCCGGCCCCGCCCGGCCCCGTGGCCCTGTCCCTGGTGCAGCGGGCCCTGGTCCGCTGCCGGGCGCTGCGCTTCTCCTACCAGGGCTACGGCAAGGACGCGCCCGAGGAGCGCACGGTGGAGCCCCTGGGCCTGGTTTATTACTGCGACCGCTGGCACCTGATCGCCTGGTGCCGCCTGCGCCGCGCCTACCGGGACTTCCGGGTGGACCGCCTGGCCGCGCCGGAGATGCTCGCCGAGTCCTTCGCCCCGCACCAGGATTTCTCCCTGGCCGCCTTTCTCAAGGAGGCCATGCCCGAGCCCGGGCTGCGGGCCGAGGTCTTCTTCGACGCAGCAAGCGTCGACCGGGCCAGGCGGGAATGGTGGCCGGGCCTGGCCGCCGAGGCCCCGGCCGCGGGCGGCGCGGTCCTGACCCTGCGCGCCGTCTCCTGGCCGCATCTGGCCGCCTGGCTCCTGTCCTTCGGCCGGGGGGCCAGGGTCCTGTCCCCGCCGACCCTGGCCCCCCTCGTCGTGGAGCTGGCCCTGGAGGCGGCCCGGCACCACGCCGGCGACGCCGCGCCTTCCGGCCCGGCCTGACGCCGGTCAGACGGCCAGCACGAGCTTGCCCGCGACCTCCCCCCGGACCATGCGCTCGAAGGCCCCGCGCGCCTGGTCCAGGGGGACCACGGCGTCGATCTCCGGCCGGATGCCGTGGCCGACCACGAAGTCCATGAGGCGGCGCATCTCCTCCAACGTGCCCATGATGGAGCCGACCACCGAAACCTGGTTCACGATCAGCGGCAGCAGGTCCAGGGGCACGTGCTGCCCGGCGGTCACGCCGGTGACCACGAGGACGCCGCCCCGGGCCAGGCTGCGCAGGCTGTGGCCGAAGGTGGCCGCGCCCACGTTGTCGCACACGGCGTCGGCCTTGCCCGGGGTCGGCGCGCCGTCGGGCAGGACCACGTGCGCGCCCAGGCGTTCGGCCATCTCCAGCCCCCGGCGGCTGCGACTGGTGGCCCAGACGGTGAGCCCGGCGGCCCGGCCGAGCTGGATCAGCGCCGTGGACATGCCGCCGGTCGCGCCCTGGACGAGCACGGTCTGGCCCGGCTTGAGCCTGGCCCTGGTGAAAAGCGACCGGTAGGCCGTGAGCCAGGCCGTGCCGAGGACCGAGGCGTCCACGGCCGAAAGCCCGGGCGGCAGGGGGAGGACGTTTTCGCGCGGCACGGCCACGTACTCGGCGAAGGTCCCCTGGACCTTTTCGCTCAGCACATGCCAGTCCGGGGCCAGGGTCTCGTCGCCGCGCCGGCCCGGCCCGGTGACGAGCGGGTAGAGGACGACCTCGGTCCCGTCGTCGAGCCTGCCCACGCCGTCGTTGCCGAGGATCATGGGAAAGGGGATGGGCGTGGGGTGGCCGGTGACGCCGCGCAGGGTGAAGACGTCGTGGCGATTGAGGCTGGCGTGGCTGACGGCGACGCGCGTCCAGCCCGGCGGGATCTCCGGCTCGGGCCGCTGGCCCAGGCGCAAGGCCTCCAACGGGGCGTCGGGATTGGGCGTTTCCACATAGACTGCGAACATGGCGGGCTCTCCTTGCATCGGCTTGGGTTTTCCCGGGAAAGTGGCACGCCGCGCTGACAGCCCCATGGCAGCAGTCTTTTGCGGCCGGACGTCCTGGGCGAAGAAGGACTCCTGCCATGGGGCTGTCAGCGCGCCCCGGCTAGGTTGGGCCGCGTCCGCAACGGCGGGCGACGCAATCGCAAACGCCAAGGAGGCGCGAAATGGACACGAACATGCTCCCCAAGCCGGTGGCGGACTATCTCGCCGCGGCCAACGCCCACGACCCCGAGGCCGTGGCCGCCTGCTTCACGGCCCGGGCTGTGGTCGCGGACGAGAACCGCGAACACGTCGGCCGAGCCGCCATCCGCGACTGGATCGCCGCGGCCGACGCGCAGTACGCGCCGACCGTCGAGCCCCTGCGCGTCGAGGCCGACGGCCCGAACGTGGTGCTGTACGGCAAGGTGTCCGGCACGTTCCCGGGCAGCCCGGCGACCCTGCGCTTCGCCTTCGTCCTGGAAGGGGAAAAGATCGCGCGGCTGACGATCACGGAATAACCCGGTCCGCACCGTCGGAACAACAAAAAGCGCCCCCGGCCGCGAGGGCCGGGGGCGCGCAAAGGGGCGTTTCGCCGGGGGCTAGGTCTCGATGGCGATCTTCTTGGCGGCGCTTTCCACGTCGCGCGGCAGGGTGACGATGAGCACGCCCTTTTCGAAGCGGGCCTTGGCCTCGTCCTGACGGACCTTGCCCGGCAGGGGGATCAGCCGGGAGAAGGAGCCGTAGGACCGCTCGATGCGATGGTAGTCGTCCTTCTTCTCCTCGTCGGCGAACTTCTTCTCGCCGCGAAGGAGCAGGGCGTCGTCTTCCACGCTGAGCTCCACGTCGGCCGGTTCCAGGCCCGGCAGCTCGGCCTTGACCGTAACCACGCCGTCGGCCTCGCTCACGTCCACGGCCGGATAACCGGCCTCCTTGAAGAAGGCGGGCAGGGAGCCGAACGGTTCGCGCCAGAAATCCTCCATCAGGTCGGCCATGCTCATCGGCCGACCGGCAGCCGCGGACTTTTCCCGCAGCCGCGGCAAAAGACTCTTGAACATAATCCAACCTCCCTGAAAGGCTGTTTGATTATGCATCAAGAATGCGCACGAATCCGGTCTTGTCAAGGCCTGGCGGGCCGGCGGTCAGTTTGCCTCGTGCAGGCTCAGGGCGTCGAGATGCTCCAGTTGCTCGCGGCGGTCGAACCATTTGTAGGTGAATTTCACGTCGTTGCCGAGGATGCTGCCCTGGCTCGCCATGGAGAGGCGGCTTCGCGCCGACGTGCCGGAGCCCTGGCGGTGCACGCAGCTCACTGTGCCGCAATAGAAGACTTTCCATCCGGCCAGGCACAGTTGCAGGTCGTGGTCCGTGTCGTCGATCTGGGAGGGCGAATAGCGGATGTCGAAGGCCGGGGCGTCGGCGAGCGACGCCGTGCGCAGGAGGTGCTGGCAGCCCATGACCACCCGCGTTTCCCGGATCACGTCGTAAAGCCCGATGTCGTACTGCTGGTAGGGCGTGGGCAGGCTCACCCGGATGGCCTCGGGGTGGGCCAGGGAGACGTGGCGGTAGAGGTACTGGAGCAGGGGGAAGCGGCCCGGGAAGACGACCTTGCAGCCCACGTTGCCGATGCGCGGGTCGCTCTCGGCCACGGTCAGCATGTGGGCCAGCCAGTCGGGCTGGACGTAGACGTCGTCGTCGAGGAAGGCGACGAACTCGCTTTCCCGGGTGGCCGGCTGGGCCAGCAGCCAGTTGCGGGCCGCGGGCGCGCCCACGTTGACAGGGAGGCTTATGATCTCCACCTCGTTTTCCGGAAAAAGCTCCCGGGCCCGGCCGGCCACGGCCAGGCTGTCGTCGGTGCAGCCGTTTAAGAGGATCTTGAGGCGGGCCGGGCCGATGTCGCTGCCGCGCAGGCTCTCCAGGGTCTCGCCCAGGATGGCGGCCTTGTTGAAGCTGTAAAGGTAGACGCTCACGCGCTTGTCGGCGACGAGGGCGCGGTCGGGCCGGAAGGGGGCGGCCAGCTCCCGGCGGCGCAGGGCGAAGGGCCGCTGGCGCGGGTCCAGGGCGATGGCCTTGTCGTAGAGCGCCAGGGCCGTTTCCGTGTCGCCCCGCCAGCGGTGCATCTCGGCCGCCCGGGCCAGGGTGAAGGGGTCGTCGGCCAGGGGCGCGACGTCCTGCCACAGGGCGAAGGCCGCTTCCATGTCGCCGAGGCCGGCGGCGTGGTTGAACAGGCGCTTGTTCCACAGCGGCGAGAGCACCTTGGGGCAGCGGAAGCCGGCGAAGGCCTGGCTCGGCGGGCTGCCCTCGAAAAAATCCAGGTTGAGCAGCAGGTCGGCGTAGCGCACGGCCATGGGGTGGCGGGCCAGCACCTTCTCGCAGATGGTCCGGATGTCGTCGCCCTGGAACTTGAACGAGGACTTGCGCAGCTGCTCGAAGACGTCCTGCTCGACGTGGGTCCCCTCCAGCACCTTGAGAAGGCCCTGCGCGCCCGGGGCGATGCCGGAACTGAGCCCGAGCCCCAGGATGGACGGATCGAAGTTGGCCAGGTGCACGGCCGAGCGGATGGCGTGCTCCAGAAGCGCGCGCGGCTCGTCGGGCAGGTCCGGGACGTTGGCGTCGAGCACGCGGTTGACGAAGCACACCGCCATGGGGAGGTCGATCTGGAAGGCGTCGAGATAGTTGCGGTAGTAGCGGCAGGCCTTTTCCAGGGGCAGGGCTTCCAGTTCCCCGGTGATGCCGGCGAGTTTTTCCGATGCCTCTTGGGCCATGCGGGACCTCCGTGTCGGTGCGTTCTCGGACGTCAGCGGCGCGGCGCGGCTCGGACGGCGCGGCCAAACGTGCCGGTCGCCGACGAAATGCAAGTATGGTTCCAGAAAGGCGGATCAGGGCTGCCGCTTGCCGGAGACGAGCTCCAGGAGCTTCCAGCCCTCGTCGGAGAAGTCCCCTTCGGTGTCGGAAAGAAAAACCACCGCGGCCCCGTCCTCGGGAGACAGGAGCACCAGGGCGAAGTAGCCGCCCGAACGGCCGGCGTGGAGCACGTATTCCTTGCCGGCGAAGTTCATGACGTTCCAGAAAAGGCCGATGTAGAGCGTGGGAATGGAGGAGACGTGCTTGCGCGGCAGTTGGGCGAGCTTCATGGCCGGCAGCTGGGGCGTGGGCACGATGCCCAGGTTGGCCGCCGCGTAGGCGAGCAGGTCCTCGGCCGTGGAGCGGAAGGCCCCGGCCCCTTCGAGGCCCGTCACGTCCCAGTTGGGCGTCACGTTGCCGTCGGCGGCGTGGCCCCGGGTCATGCGCGCGGCCTGGTCCGGGGTCAGGGCGATGGTCGTGTCGCGCATGAAAAGGGGCGCGCAAAGCCGCGTCTTGACGAGCGTCTCGTAGTCCGTGTCCCACAGCCGGGCCAGGATCAGGCCGGCCACGCCGGCGGCGGTGTTGCTGTAGTAGAAGTCCTGGCCGATGGGCGCGATGGGCTTGGCCGTGCGCAGGTAGTCCAGGAGCATGGCCGTGGAATAGCCGGCCATGGGGTTTCGCGGGTCGGTGGAGGGCAGGTTGGCGGGCGTTTCGGGCAGGCCCGAGGTGTGGGTGGCCAGGTCGAGCAGGCTCACCCAGAACAGCGGCGAATCCTTGGCGATGACCCCCTGGGGCAGGTAGAGGCGCATGGGGTCGGTGACGCGCAGCCGGCCTTCCATGACGGCCTGGGCCAGCATCTGGCCGGTGAAGGTCTTGGTGATGGAGCCGATCTCGAACAGGGTGCGCCCGTCGGGCGGGGCGGAGTCGCGGCCTTCGCCGAAGTGGCCGAAGCCGTAGGTCGCCCGGCCGGACGCGTTCACGAAGCCGACGACCAGGCCGTGGACCCGGCCGGATTGCGTCAGTTTTCCGACGAGTTGCGCCGTGGCCCGGGCGTTCGGCAGCGTCTCGGGTTTCCCGGCCGCCCGGGCGGCTGCGGGCAGGAGGGTCAGGACGAGCAGGGCGGGGAGAAAAAGGCGCATGGCGTGTTCCCGGGCTAGACGTGGTTTCGCAGCTTGAGTTCGACGGGATGGGGATGCAGGTAGTACTGGGACAGGAGATAGTCCACCCGGAACTTGCGGGCGTAGTGGGCGCATAGGGTCGCGGGCACGACCAGCGGCGTCAGTCCGGTGCGGTAGGCATGAATGATGTCGCGCAGTTCCGCCTTGTCCTCGGCGTCGATATGCTTTTTGAAATAGCCGGCGACGTGCTCCAGCACGTTGGCGTGCTTGGCCGGGGTGGCGGGCAGGGCCAGGGCGCGCATGAGCACGGTCTCGTAGGACCGTTGCAGGCCGTCGGCGGGCCAGTTCTTGGCCTCGGCCGCGAGCCGGCCGAGCTGGCGGGCCAGGTCCGGGCTGTGGGACATGAGCAGGAGCTTGTGGCTGGCGGTGAAGGCGACAAGCCGGGCGAGCAGGCTCGTGCGGCCGTCGCCGGCCAGGGCCGCGCGCCAGCGGTTAAGCGTGAAGATGCGCTCGATGAAGTTTTCCCGCAGCCGGGCGTCATGGAGTCGCCCCTCGTCCTCCACCGGAAGCAGGGGAAAGGCGTCCATGAAGGCCCGGGCGAAAAGCCCGACCCCGCGCTCGGCCGGGGAGCCTTTCTCGTTGTAGACCTTGACCCGGGTCATGCCGCTGGACGGGGACTTGGCCTTGAAGATGAAGCCGCGCAGGTCCTCGGCGGCCAGCTCCCGCACCCGCCGGGCCGCCCACGCCCGCATCCGGTCCGTGAGGTCCTGGCCCGTTTTTGTCGTGACCAGGCGCGGCGCGGCCGGGTCCCCGACCAGGCGCATGGGCTCGCGCGGCACGCCCAGGCCGCATTCCGCCTCCGGGCACACGGGCACGAACTCGAAAAATTTTCCCAGCGTCTCCACGACATAGGCGTCGCGCTTGTGGCCGCCGTCGTAGCGCACGGGCTCGCCCAGCAGGCAGGCGCTCACCCCCACGCGAATGGTTTCCCCCATGGTTCCTCCCCACCTCTCCTGTCCGATCCAACCGCTCTCTCATTTTCCCCTTGGAGGGGGTCCGGGGGGCGCCATGGTTCCATGGCCCCCCGGCGGGCCCGGGGCAGCGCCCCGTTTTCCCTCTTCTCTTCCCCTCCCCATGCGTCCCCGGCTTGATCGACGCGGGGGAACCGGCTAAAGGCGGACTGGCCGCTTGGCAGTCTACGGTCTTTGGGCCGGCAGGGGAAGCGGCGGAGGCGTTTTTTGGACCACGTGATTGAGGGGCTTTGCCGCCCCACGACCATCTTTTTCGACTTCGGCGGCGTATTGGCCGAGGAGGGGTTTCACGAGGGCCTGACGGCCATTGCCCGCGAAACCGGCCGCGACCCGGCGGAAATCGTGCCCGTGGCCTACGAGATGGCCTGGAGCACGGGGCTCGTGGTCGGGGGCTGCGACGACGCCTGTTTCTGGCGGGCCTTCCGCCAGGCCACGGGGATCGCGGCCGACGACGCCTGGCTCACGGACATGGTGCTTTCGCGCTTCGTCCCCCGGCCTTGGATGTTCGCCGTGGTGGACGCGGCCCGGGCCGCCGGCATCCGCACCGCCATCCTGAGCGACCAGACCAAATGGCTCGAGTGGCTCGACGCCCGCCACGACGTCTTTTCCCACTTCGACGCCGTGTTCAACAGCTACCATCACGGCGTCAGCAAGCGCGACGCCGCCTTTTTCGAGCTGGCCCTGGCCGCCATGGGCGCGCGGGCCGAGGCGTCGCTTTTCATCGACGACGCGCCCCGCAACGTGGAACTGGCCGCCTCCCTCGGCTTTCACACCATCCTCTACCGCGACGAGGCCGGCTTTTTCCGCGACCTGGCCGCCGTCTGCCCCTCCCTTGGAGTCCCGCGTGTATAACCCCGTTTTCGGCCTGGCCCGCGACGGCCTGCCCCTCATCGGCCTGTTCGCCCTGGCGACGCTGGTCGCGGCCCTTTTGCGCTGGCCCTGGGCCGCCGTCGTGCTCCTGGCGCTCACGGCGTTTTCCCTCAATTTCTTTCGCGACCCGGACCGGGCCTCGCCCACCGGGCCCGGCATCGCCGTGGCCCCGGCCGACGGCGTGGTCTGCAAGATGGGCGAGGCGGCCGACCCCCTGACCGGCGAGACCCGGCAGGTGGTGTGCATCTTCATGAACGTGTTCAACGTCCACGTGAACCGCGCCGTGCTGGACGGCACGGTGACGGAAGTGCGCTACATCCCGGGCAAGTTCTTCAACGCCTCCCTGGACAAGGCCTCCACGGACAACGAGCGCAACATCATCGGCATCCGCGACGCCGACGGCGGGCAGTGGTCCGTGGTGCAGATCGCGGGGCTCATCGCCCGGCGCATCGTGTGCAAGGCCGCGCCCGGCGACGCCGTCAGGCGCGGCGAGCGCTACGGCATGATCAAGTTCGGGTCCCGGCTTGACGTCTATTTGCCTCGTGGTTATCATCCAGCCGTCACAATGGGCCAGAAGACCATGGCGGGCGTCACCGTCCTGGCGAAAAAGGCCGAGTAGAAGCCGGTATCGATGGAAGAGCCGATCACCCAGAGCCGGGCGCGCAGGAGCGTCTACATCCTGCCGAACCTGTTCACCATGGCGAGCCTTTTCGCCGGGTTCCTGGGGGCGTTGTGGGCCATCGAGGGCCGCTTCGAGATGACCTCCCTGGCCATCCTCTTCTCCTGCCTCTTCGACGGCCTCGACGGCAAGGTGGCCCGGCTGACCGGCACCAGCAGCGACTTCGGCGTCCAGTTCGATTCGCTCTCCGACCTCGTGGCCTTCGGCGTCACCCCGGCCATCATGGTCTACCAGTGGCATCTGGCCGCTTTCGGCCGCCTGGGCATCCTGGCCGCCTTCATGCTCGTGGCCTGCGGCGCGTTGCGCCTGGCCCGCTTCAACGTCATGGCCGGCAAGACCACGACGTCCAAGAAGTTCTTCATCGGCCTGCCCATCCCGGCCGCCGGCTGCATGATCGCGCTCACCTACATGTTCGAGCGCTACCTGCCGGCCGACGTCGCCGCCCACTTCGCGCCCAAGGTCTGCCTGGGCCTGGTCTACGCCCTGTCCTTCCTCATGGTCAGCCGGGTCCGCTACGCCTCCTTCAAGGAATTCGGCCTGGTCAAGGCCCATCCCTTCAGCGCCATGGTCACGGCCATGCTCCTCTTCGTGGTGGTGGCCTCGGAGCCCTGGTTCATGGGCTTCCTGCTCTTCTCGGCCTACCTCCTCTCCGGTCCCCTCTACACCTTCTTCGTTCTGCCGCGCCGCGCCAAGCTACGGGAGCCCCTCCAGGAGCTCTCATAATACCATCATTCCCTTTCTGACATCTCTTGTCATCGCCCGGGGCCTCGGCTAACCAACATCCGCTGTTGCGTGCCGCTCGGTCCGCGCTTCCCGCGCCCGTCGCGGGACAAAAAAGGGAGCATCCCCATGTCCGTAGACAATAGGGTGTACATTTTTGACACCACGCTCCGTGACGGCGAACAGTCGCCCGGAGCCACCATGACCCGCGAGGAAAAGATCCGCATGGCCCGCCAGCTGGAAACGCTCGGCGTGGACGTGATCGAGGCCGGATTCCCGGCCGCCAGCGTCGGCGATTTCGAGGCCGTGGCCGCCATCGCCGCCGCCGTGGAGAAACCCGTGGTCGCGGCCCTGTGCCGGGCCCTGCCGGCCGACATCGACCGGGGCTACGAGGCCATAAGGCAGGCCAAGCGCGGCCGCATCCACACCTTCCTCGCCACCTCGGCCCTGCACATGGAGCACAAGCTCGGCAAGACCCCGGCGCAGGTGCTGGAAATGGCCGAGGCCGCCGTGCGCCACGCCGTGTCCAAGGGCGTGGAGGTCCAGTTCTCGGCCGAGGACGCCTCGCGTTCCGACCCCGAGTTCCTGGTCGAGGTCTGCAACCGCGTCGTCGCCGCCGGCGCGACCATCGTCAACATCCCCGACACCGTGGGCTACGCCCAGCCGGCCGAGTTCGCCGACCTCATCCGCTACCTCCTGGCCAACGTCAAAGGCGCGGAGAAGGTCACCTTCGCCGTGCACTGCCACAACGACCTGGGCCTTGGCGTGGCCAACACCCTGGCCGCGCTCCACGCCGGGGCCAGGCAGGCCGAGGTCACGCTCTCCGGCATCGGCGAGCGCGCCGGCAACGCGTCGCTTGAGCAGGTGGTCATGGGGCTTGGCACCCGCCCCAACTACTACAACCTGACCACGGGCATCGTCACCGAGGAGATCTTCCCCTCCTGCCGCCGCCTCTCGGGCATCATCGGCCAGCCCATCCCCCCCTACGCGCCGGTCATCGGCAGGAACGCCTTCGCCCACGAGTCCGGCATCCACCAGCACGGAGTGCTCAAGGACCGCCGCACCTACGAGATCATGACCGCCGAGAGCATCGGCCGCAAGGGCGCGGTGGTGGTGCTCGGCAAGCACTCCGGCCGCCACGCCCTGGACGCCAAGGTCAAGGAACTCAACTACAAGCTCACCGACGACGAACTCAAGATCGTCTTCGACGCGGTCAAGGAACTGGCCGACCGCAAGCAGCGCATCCTCGACGAGGACATCGAGGCGCTCATCCTCGAAAAGGTGCTGCGCCGGCCCGACCACTACGCCCTCCAGTTCATCTCCGTGCACTGCGGCAACGTGGAGCTCGCGCCCTCGGCCGTGATCCAGGTGCTTGTGGACGGCCAGGTCGTGCGCAAGTACTCCTCCGGCTCCGGCCCGGTGGACGCCTCGTTCAACGCCGTGTGCGAGGCCGTGGGCCGCAAGCCCGAACTCGAGGAATTCCACATCAACGCCATCACCGGCGGCACCGACGCCCAGGGCGAGGTGACCGTGCGCGTGCGCGAGGGCGACGCCACTTCCGTGGGACGCGGCGTCCACGACGACGTCATCATGGCCAGCACCCTCGCTTTCATCAATGCTCTCAACAGGTTGGCCAAAAAGGAGGGAGACCGGATATGCCCGCAACTTTAGCCGAGAAAATCCTGCAGTCCCGCTGCGACGACCAGATCACCGGCCCCGGCCAGATCGTGCGCTGCCGGCTGGACCTGGTGCTGTCCAACGACATCACGGCGCCCCTGGCCATCAAGGCCTTCAAGCAGATGGGCGCGACCGCCGTCTTCGACAAGGACAAGGTGGCCATCGTGGCCGATCACTTCACGCCCAACAAGGACATCGCCTCGGCCGAGCAGGTCAAGGTCTGCCGCGAGTTCGCCAGGGAAATGGGCGTCACCCACTACTACGAAGGCGGCAACGTCGGCGTCGAGCACGCGCTGTTGCCCGAGCTCGGCCTCGTCGGTCCCGGCGACGTGGTCATCGGCGCGGACTCCCACACCTGCACCTACGGCGGCCTCGGCGCCTTCGCCACGGGCATGGGCTCGACCGACATCGCCGGCGGCATGGCCCTGGGCGAAACCTGGTTCAAGGTGCCGCCCACCATCCAGGTCGTGCTCAAGGGGGCTCTCGGCAAGTACGTCGGCGGCAAGGACCTGATGCTTGCGCTGATCGGAACCATCGGCGTCTCCGGGGCGCTCTACAAGGCCCTGGAATTCACCGGCCCCCTGGCCGGCGAACTCTCCGTCGAGGGCCGCATGACCATGTCCAACATGGCCATCGAGGCCGGCGGCAAGGTCGGGCTCTTCCCCGCGGACGCCAAGACCCTGGAATATGCCGCCGCCCACGGCCGCAAGGGCGACGTGGCCCTGGCCGCCGATCCCGGCGCGGTCTACGAGCGCGTCGTCGTCATCGACGCCACGGGCATGGAGCCGCAGATCGCCTGCCCGCACCTGCCGGACAACGTCAAGCCCGTGTCCGCCGTGGCCGGGCTGCCCGTGGACCAGGCCGTCATCGGCTCCTGCACCAACGGCCGCATCGAGGACCTGCGCCAGGCCGCCGCCGTGCTCAAGGGCAGGAAGGTCGCCAAGACCGTGCGCTGCATCGTCCTGCCCGCCACCCCCACCATCTGGCGGCAGGCCCTGGCCGAAGGGCTGATCGAAACCTTCATGGATTCCGGCTGCATCGTCGGCCCGGCCACCTGCGGGCCGTGCCT
>NZ_JARKOZ010000128.1 GCF_029978005.1 Solidesulfovibrio sp.
GGGGCCGAGGGCCCCTCCTGGACCACCCCGAAAGGGGGGAGGGGATGGAATGACAATATTGTTGAAAAGGCGAGAGGCGTCGCGGCGGTGACAAGGGCAGGGGAATCGGCTAGTCGGGGTAAAGGAGCGAAGCAGGGGGGAGTGTATGCAGGAGAAGTTGCAGGCGATGGCCGCAAGGCTCGGCGAGGCCCTCGTGGCGCGGGGCTGGACGCTTGCTTGCGCCGAATCGTGCACCGGCGGGCTGCTCGCGAGTGTGCTCACGGATGCGTCCGGCGCCTCGGCCTGGTTCAACGGCGCGGTGGTGGCCTACGCCAACGCGGTCAAGCGCGACGTGCTCGGCGTGTCCCAGGACACCCTCGACTCCAAGGGCGCGGTCAGCCGCGAGGCGGTGCTGGCCATGGCGCGCGGGGCGCGCGGCGTCATGCGGGTGGACGTGGCCGTGGCCATAAGCGGCGTGGCCGGGCCGTCCGGCGGCACCCCGCAAAAGCCCGTGGGCACGGTCTGGATAGCCTGGGAAGGCCCGGACGGCGTGGCCGTCAAACGCTTCCAGTTCGACGGAGACCGGCTGGCCGTCAAGCGCCAGGCCGCGCTCGAGGCCATGGCCGGGGTCCTGGCCATGGCCGCCGGCCCCAGGGCCGGGGACGAGCCGGAAGCAATCCGTCCGTAACCGCGCCGACGTCGGCCGGACATCCGGGAAGGGTAGGACGCGCCATGGCCGCCGGCAGGCGGCCGGGAGGCGCGTATGCACACGAAAACGGCCCGCCTGGGCGGGGTGATGGGCGTATGGGAGGCGGCGGACAGGCTCGAGGGCCTGGCCCGGGAACTGCGGGCCGGCAGCCTCGGGGTCACGGCCGGGCGGATGTCCATGAACCTGTCCCCGGCGGTCATGCTGGACGTGGAGATCCGCGCCAGCCAGGGCGGCGACCGCGAGGGGCTGGACGTGCGGTTGTCCTGGCGTCCCCACCGCCCCGAAGCCGCCAGTCTGCGCGGCGAATTTTAGCCCGAAGCCATTTTACCGGGGCCGGCCGGGCGACCGGCCCGGGAGAGCGGCGACCCTTGCCGCCGGGCCCTCCCCAACGCGCCCAGGCTTGGCGCGGCGCAACGATGCCCGGCGTTTAATAAACGACGCTGGCGTATCTTTCCGGTTTCGTCGCTACTGCCCCTGGTAGACGGTCTCGCCGCCGACGATGGTGCGCGTGACCACGACGTCCTTGATCCGCTCCTTGGGCACGGTCAGCAGGTTGTCCGAGTAGACCGTCATGTCGGCGTACTTGCCGGGCTCGATGCTGCCCTTGAGGTCGGCCTCGCCCAGGGACGCCGCCGCCCAGGTGGTCCACATCCGAAGCGCCTCCTCGGGCGTGACCGCCTCCTGGGGCTCGAAGACCCCCATGTCCGACTGGCGCGTGACGCTGGCCGCCATGGCCTTCAGGGGCGAGATGTTGGCCAGGTAGATGCCGGTCATGTCCGTGCTGGCCGCCGGCGTAAGGCCCGCGTCGATCATGTCGCGGAAGCGGAAGCCCGTGGCCGCCAGCTTGGGGTCCATGTTCTCGAAGTCCGCCTTGACCAGGGCCGTGAGCCACACGGGCTGGACCGAGATGCGAAGCCCCTTGTCCCTGAGGGCCTTGGCCCGGGCGAGCTCGTCGGCCTTGAGCTGGAACATGCCGAAATGCTCGATGCGCATGAGCGGCGGCAGGGGGGCGCCGGATTTGACCAGATGCTCGTAGGCCGCAAGCCCCATGTCCGTGGCCGCGTCGCCCGAGCAGTGCAGCATGGGCATGACGCCGTTTTTCGCGGCGATGGCGGCGAAGCGGTCGGCCTGCGCCTGGCTGGTCACCAGGGAACCGCGGCCGCCCGGGGGATCGTCGCGGTCGTGGCCGAGGTAGGGCTCGCACATGTAGCCGCTCCTGGCGTCGTTTTCCCCGTCCATCCAGGCCTTCACGGCCGCGAACCGGTACCAGGCCGGGTCGGCCTTGGCCGGCATGCGGAAGGCGTCGAGGTTTTCCGGCATGTCCGAGGCGTTGGGAGACGTCCAGACCGAGACGGTGTAGCGGATGTGCGGCCTGGCCCCCGAGGCGGCGATTTTTTGCAGCACGGGCAGGGCCGCCGCCGGGGTGATGGCCGCGACCGAGGTGAAGCCGTAGCCGTTCCACAGCTCCTGGATGCCGTCGGTGTAGGCGCGCTCCAGGGTGGCCGGACTCGGGTCGGTGGGGATGTCGGCCTGGGCGTCGAGGACCACGCCCGTGGGCTCGCCGTTCGGTCCGAGGATGACCGTGGCCCCGTGGCGCATCTTGGTCATGCCCTGCGTGATGCCGAGGGCCTTGATGGCCGCCGAGTTGACGACCACCTGGTGCGCGCCGTTGGCCAGGACCACCGGGTTGTCCGGCGCGGCCTTGTCCAGCTCGGCCCGGTTCGGCAGCCGCTTTTCCGCGAACTTGTTCTCCGAGGCCGACACGCAGGCCGCGTAGATCCACTGCCCTTTGGCCGTCCTGGCCGCCCAGTCCGCGATGCGCCTGAGGGCTTCGGCCACGGAGGGCGTGTCCGGGTAGCGGCAGTCCACCCAGTCGTTCTTGAGATAGTAGGTCTCCATAGGGTGGGTGTGGGCGTCGATGAGGCCGGGGCTCACGAACTTGCCGCCGAGGTCCACCAGCCGGGTGTCCGGCCCGGCCAGGGCCGTGACGTCGGCTTCCGAGCCCACGGCCGTGAACTTGCCGTTTTTCACGGCCACGGCCTGGGCCAGGCTGCCGGACGCGTCCAGGGTGGCGAAGGTGGCGTTGCGGAAGATGACGTCCGGCGGCGGGGCGGCCGTGGCGGGAGCGGGCCAGGAAAGCAGGGCGAGGGCGAGGACGGCGAGGATGCGGCGCATGTCGGGCTCCTTGTTCCCATCGGTTCGCGGCGCAGCCGGCGAGGCGGCAGGCGCTGACGGGAAGGAAAGACGATTCCCCGACGACGCGGCAGGGCTGCTCCTGGATGTCGCGGCTTCGGGCAGGACCGTGGCCGACCTCTCGTTTTTTTCACGGATGCACGGAAAAGTCATCCGCAACGGGGGAAAATGACGGTATTGTCGCCGAAAGGGCGGAGCGGAAGAGGGGAGGGGCGTCCTAGTCCTTAGGCGGGCGCGGCGGGCGTTCCGTCTTGCTCCTGCCGGCGGCGCAGGGCGGCCAAGCCCTTGTTGGACACCACCCAGCCCTTGGCCTTGCCGTCGTTTTTCACGCGGATGCGCAGCAGGTAGCCGTGGTTGAAGAGGTCTTCCAGGTCGTCCTTGTCGCACTGTCGACGGGCCACGTCGCCGGGCATCATGCCCCGGAAGGTGGACAGCCGCGAGTAGTGGTAGACGTCGTTTAAGATGCGCAGGTGCTCGGGCATGAGCTCGGGCTCTTCGGGCGTCTCGGCCTGGGGCAGCTCCAGGCGGCCGGCCTCGGTCAGCCGCCAGCCGGCCATGGTGCGGCCGCAGGGGTAGGAGAGCTTGATGCGCTCCAGGAGTCCGGCCTCTTCGAGGGCGGCCAGGTCTTTTTTGGAATAGAGCAGGGCCTGTCGTCTGGGCAGGGCCCCCTGGTACCGTTCCACCGTGGCGAAGGCCGCGGCGGCCCGGAGGATTTCCTGCTGCATGGGGGGTAATTTCATGGGCCGCTTCTTTTTTCCGAAAATAGCAAAATTCTCCCCTGTCAGGCAAGGAGTGGGATTTCACGGGGTTGCAAGACGCCGCGCGCGCTTGCCCCTCCTTTACAATTTGTGCTTTTCTGATAAGGAATCAGCCTGTTAAGCGATTGTGAAGAAAGGGACATTTTTCATGCTCAAGCTAGCGGATTTCTTGGTCCTCGAGCAGAAGGCCGTCCTCGACCGTTGGTTCGACCTGGTCCTGGATACCTACGCCGAAAATACGGCGGTGCTTTGGAAAAAAAAGGACGATCCCTTCGCCAATCCGGTGCGGCACAAGTTCGAGGCCGGCATGCGCGGCATCGTGGTGGCCCTGGCCGGGTGCGGCGAGAGTCCGCGGGCCGAGGTCTTCGCCCCCATGCTCGACGAGATCGTGCGGGTGCGGGCCGTGCAGGACTTCACCCCGTCCCAGGCCACGGCCTTCGTCTTTCTGCTGAAAAAGGCCGTGCGCGAAACGCTGTGGGAGAAGGTCGTCGAGCACGACCTGTTCGTGGAACTGCTCGCCCTGGAGTCGGCCGTCGACGTTCTGGCGCTCTTCGCCTTCGACATCTACTGCCAGTGCCGGGCCAAGATCGCCGAATTGCGCATCGCCCAGATCAGGAAACAATACGACCGGCTCCTCAAGCGGTCGGGTCTCGTCTGCGACTTCTCCGCCGAGGGAGAGGAACCGTGAGGCGCGTTTGGGGCAAACCTTTAACGAGGTGAGGGTACATGGCAGCGTTTTATTCCTTACTCGCGGTCTTGGCGCTCATCGTCATCCCGTGGCTGGGCGCCGGGATGGGGATGGGGGCGTTGTTCGGGATCGTGCTCCCGTACATCGCGATCATCGTGTTCATGGTGGGATTCGTCCTGCGCATCGTGGACTGGGCCAAGAGCCCGGTGCCGTTTTGCATTCCCACCACGGGCGGCCAGCAGAAATCGCTGCCCTGGATCGAGAACAGCCCCTGGGACAACCCCTCTGACAAGAAAGGGGTGTTCATGCGCATGGTCTTCGAGGTGCTGACCTTTCGCTCGCTTTTCCGCAACACGTCGGTGAAGCTCCAGCAGGAAGGCCCCAAGGTGGGATACAGCTCCGAGAAGTCCCTGTGGCTGTTCGCGCTCATCTTCCACTACTGCTTCCTGGTCATCCTCATCCGGCACCTGCGCTTCTTCCTCGCGCCGGTGCCCTGGGCCGTGCATGTCACGGAGTTTTTCGACTCCATCCTGCAGATCGGCCTGCCCGTGATGTACCAGACCGACGCCCTGATCCTGCTCGGCCTGTTCTTCCTGTTCGCCCGCCGCGTCTTCGACGGCAAGGTGCGCTACATCTCCCTCATGCAGGACTACTTCCCCCTGCTCCTGATCCTCGGCATCGCGCTCACCGGCATCTGGATGCGCTACGTGGTCAAGGTGGACGTCATCGCCGTCAAGGAACTGGCCATGGGCCTGGTCACCCTGCACCCCCACCTGCCCAAGGAGGCCATCGACCCGTCGGTCTACGCCCATCTCACCCTGGTGTGCGCGCTTTTCATCTACTTCCCCTTTTCCAAGCTCATGCACATGGGCGGCGTCTTCCTCTCTCCCACCCGCGTCCTGCCCAACATGAGCCGGCGGGCCATGTGGGTGAACCCGTGGAACGACCCGAGCATCAAGCCCCACTCCTACGAGGCCTACGAGGACGACTTCCGCGAGAAGATGATCGAAGCCGGACTCCCTGTGGACAAGCAGGCCTAAGCGGGCCGCAACCCCATTTCATCATTCTGGAGAGAAGCGAGGAGCGATCATGGCCAAGTATCCGCCACCGGAAGAACTCATCAAGATCAACTACACCACGCCGGTCAAATCCTGGATGGATTCCAAGACCGCGTTTAAGCCCGGCAATTTCAGCTATCCCGGCAAGCCCGACATCCTCAAGTACCTCGGCATGCCCAATCCCCGCGAGTGGAACCCCATGGACGACGACTGGAAGCTGCCGCCGGACTGGCAGCGCATCGTCATGGAGAAGTTCCGCGAGAAGCTCAAGAAGTACCGCTCGTTCAAGATCTTCATGGACGTGTGCGTGCGCTGCGGCGCCTGCGCCGACAAGTGCCACTTCTTCATCGGCGGCGGCGACCCCAAGAACATGCCGGTGCTGCGCGCGGAACTGCTGCGCTCCATCTACCGGGGCGAGTTCTCGGCCGCGGCCAAGGTGCTCGGCAAGCTGGCCGGGGCGCGCAAGCTGGAAGAAGACGTGATCAAGGAATGGTTCATGTACTTCTACCAGTGCACCGAGTGCCGCCGGTGCTCGCTGTTCTGCCCCTACGGCATCGACACCGCCGAGATCACCATGATGGCGCGGGAACTCCTCCATGAGGTGGGCTGCAACATCAACTGGATTCTCGAGCCGGCCGCCAACTGCAACCGCACCGGCAACCACCTCGGCATCCAGCCCCATGCCTACAAGGACATGATGGATTTCCTCTGCGACGACATCGAGGAGATCACCGGCAGGCGCGTCCGGCCCAACGTCAACAAGAAGGGCTGCGAGATCCTCTTTATCACGCCCTCCGGCGACATCTTCGCCGACCCGGGCATCTACACCTACATGGGCTACCTGATCCTGTTCGACTACCTCGGACTGGACGTCACCTGGAGCACCTACGCGTCCGAGGGCGGCAACTTCGGCCTGTTCACCTCGGACAAGATGATGAAGAAGCTCAACGCCAAGATGTACGCCGAGGCCAAGCGCCTGGGCGCCAAGTGGATCCTCGGCGGCGAGTGCGGCCACATGTGGCGCGTCATCAACCAGTACATGCTGACCATGAACGGCCCGGCCGACTTCATGGAGACCCCGGTCTCGCCCGTCACCGGCACCAGATTCGACGCCGCCGCCGGCACCAAGATGCTCCACATCTGCGAGTTCACGGCCGACCTGATCAAAAACGGCAAGCTCAAGCTCGACCCCAGCCGCAACGACAACTTCGTCAGCACCTACCACGACTCCTGCAACACCGCCCGCGGCATGGGCCTGTTCGAGGAGCCGCGCTACATCCTCAAAAACGTCTGCCGCCAGTTCTACGAGATGCCCGAAAACACCATCCGCGAGCAGACCTTCTGCTGCGGCGGCGGCGCGGGCCTCAACAACGAGGAGTTCACGGAAACGCGCCTGCGCGGCGGCCTCCCCAGAGGCAACGCGGTCAAGTACGTGCGCGATCGCCACGGCGTCAACAACCTGGCCTGCATCTGCGCCATCGACCGCGCCACCCTGCCGCCGCTGTGCGACTATTGGGCCCCGGGTGTCGGCGTCTCCGGCGTGCATGAGCTGGTGGGCAATGCGCTCATTCTCGACGGCGAGAAGAAGCGCACCACCGACCTCAGGCAAAACCCCCTGCCGGGGATGGAGGACGAGGAGGAATAACCTATGTACAATGCCAAATACATCATTCCAGGCATTATCTTCTTCCTGGCCCTCATCTTCGCACCCGTCGCCTACAACATGGGCAAAGGCGCTTTCGAGGTGAAACCGGAACTGCCCAAGGACCAGAAGGACTGCATCGAGGACGCGCAGACCATGCGCGACAAGCACATGCAGATCCTAAACGAGTGGCGCAACGAGGCCGTGCGCGACGGCAATCGCATCTACGTCAACGCCAAGGGCCAGAAGTTCGTCAAGAGCCTCACCAACACCTGCATGAGCTGCCATACGGACAAGGCCAAGTTCTGTGATCGCTGCCACGAGACGGTTGGCGTGGCCCCCTACTGCTGGGATTGCCACAATCTGACGCCGAACCAGAAATCGCCCATTCCCCTCGCCCAAAACGGCGAAGCGGGCGGACACTAGGCCGGCGCGCCCGGTGACACCTCCACTCAAGGGGACCATATCATGAAGAACAACAGACGAGAGTTCCTGAAACTGGCCGCCGTGACCGCCATCGGCGTCGGCGCCGGTCGTCTCGGCTTCCTGGGCGACGCCCCGGCCTACGCCGGCCCGCTCCCCGGGGTGGCCAACTTCGAGGAGGGCCTCAAGGCCAAGCACTGGGGCATGGCCATCTTCTCGGCCAAGATGACCCCCGAGCTCATCGAGAAGTGCCGCCTGGCCTGCCACACCGAGCACAACGTCCCGGACATCCCCGGCGACAAGAACATCAAGTGGTTCTGGGGCGCTTCCTACGAGGAGTCCTTCCCCGACGCCCACGGCCACTACCTGTCCGAGGAGATCGAGCACCGGCAGTTCCCGCTTCTGTGCAACCAGTGCGAGACGCCCATGTGCGTGAAGGTCTGCCCCACCCAGGCCACCTTCCAGCGCCCGGACGGCATCGTCATGATGGACTTCCACCGCTGCATCGGCTGCCGCTACTGCATGGCCGGCTGCCCCTTCGGCGCGCGCAGCTTCAACTTCCAGGACCCGCGCCCGTTCATCAAGCACTTCAACCCGCAGTTTCCCACGCGCATGCGCGGCGTTGTGGAAAAATGCAACTTCTGCGCCGAGCGCCTGGCCATCGGCAAACTGCCCATGTGCGTGGAAGCGGCCGGCGGAGCCATCGCCTTCGGCGACCTGTCCGACGAGAACTCCGATGTCCGCAAGGCCCTGCGCGAGCACTTCGCCATCCGCCGCAAACCGGACGCCGGCACCTCGCCGAGCGTGTACTACATTCTGTGAGGTAAGCCATGCTGGAAAAAGCGCTCAAGGGAAGCCCCCGATACTGGGGCACGCTGATCGGCCTCGGGCTGGTCGTGCTGCTCGGCCTGGGCTTCTGGTTCTACCAGTTGACCTTCGGCATGAAGATCACCGGGCTCAACCGCGACGTGTCCTGGGGCTTCTACATCGCCCAGTTCACCTATCTGGTCGGCGTGGCCGCCTCGGCCGTCATGCTGGTGCTGCCCTACTACTTCCACCACTACAAGGAATTCTCCAGGATGATCATCCTGGGCGAATTCCTGGCCATCGCGGCCGTGGTCATGTGCCTGGGCTTCATCATCGTGGATATCGGCCAGCCGCAACGGATGATGAACGTGCTTTTAAACGCCACGCCCCATTCGATGCTCTTCTGGGACATGATGGTCCTTAACGGCTACCTGTTCCTGAACATCATCGTGGGCTGGACGAGCCTGCAGTACTTCAAAAACGACATGACTCCGCCCAAGTGGTGCAAGTTCCTGGCCTTCGTGTCGGTCATCTGGGCCTTCTCCATCCACACCGTCACGGCCTTCCTGTACGCCGG
>NZ_JARKOZ010000142.1 GCF_029978005.1 Solidesulfovibrio sp.
TAGATTGCTTGTGCATACGCTTTCCTTCGGCCGAAGGGCGACGGCCTGCTGCGGGCACGCGTTGCTACCGGCCTCGCCATGCGAGGCCGGTAGCAACGCGTGCCCGCCATCGAGGGGGACCAGGGGGCATCATGCCCCCCGGCGGGGTTCGGGGCAGCGCCCCGATCTTCCCTCTTCGCCTACATGTTGCCGAGCGCCGCCTTGAAGCGGGCCATGCGCGCCGGGGGTTCCTTGATCTCGGCCACGCGGGCGAGGCTGGCCAGCTCGGTGATGCGGTCCTGGGGCGCGGGGTGGGTCTTGGCGAAGTCCGCGCCGCCGGGTTTGAGCTGCTTTTGCATCTCGGCCAGCATGTCGGGCAGGCCGGCCGTGTCGTAGCCGGTGCGGGCGAGGATGGCGACGGCGGTCTTGTCGGCCTGATATTCCAGGGTGCGCGAGTAGCCGCTATTGACCATGGTGGTCATGATGTCGCCGATGGAGTCGGCGAAGATGTTGGTCAGGCGGGCGAGGTCCGCGCCGCCGGCGTGCTTGATGGCCTCGCCGCCGATGATGGCCAGGGCCTCGGTGGTGCGGGCGCGCTTGATGGAGCGCAGGGCGTCCTTGCCCTGGACGTGGGCGATCTCGTGGGCCAGCACGGCGGCCAGGGCGTTTTCCCCGGCGCAGCAGCGCAGCATGCCGCGCGTGATGAACACGAGCCCGCCCGGGGCGGCGAAGGCGTTGATCTCGGCCGAGTCCAGGATGAGGAAATGGTAGCCGCCGTAGGTCTGCGGCATGTCCGAGAACATGGCCAGGGCCTGGCCCACCTCGTTGACGTAAGCGTTGGCCTTGGCGTTGTTGAGGGGCTGGTACTTGGCCAGCACCGACGCGCCCACGGCCCGGCCGATGTAGTATTCCTGCTCCGGGGTGAAGTCCTCGGCCGCCTTGGCCACGGCCGACGCGCCCTTGACGGCCGAAGCGGCGTAGTCGCCCACGGGCGCGCCGCCCACGCTGCCGAGGGAGCCGAGCACGCGCGAGACCGCGTCGGGGTTGTTGCAGCCGTAAAGGACCAGCCCGGCCGCCAGCAGGCCGAACAGGGAGAGGAGGAAGCGCGGCTTCATTTCGCGCCTCCCTTGGGCGTCACCCCGCCCTGGCTCAGGAAGGCCAGAAGCTGGGCCGGGTCGTACTTGATGCGTTCCATGGCGTCCACGGCCGCGAAGTTGCCGCCGTGGCTGCGGCGGTAGTCGGCCTCGACCTCGGCGGAAAAGCCCTTTCCGGCCAGGGCCATCTCCTTGCCGGACACGCTGCCGGTCGTGCCCTGGCCGCCGGACAGGGCCAGCTTGGCGGCGGTCAGGGCCGAACGGTGCATCCAGCCGGACACCCCGCCGGGCGCGGTCACCTTGAACCAGTCGCCCTGCTCCTCGGCCACGTCCACGCTCTGGCCGTAGGCGGCCTTGCCCACGATTTTGCCGAGAAAGGACGGCGTTTCGCGCACCTGCCCGTCGCGCACCGCGACGCTCATGACCTTGGCGGCCACGGCCACGGCGCAGACGAGACAAAGGGCCAGGGCGAAAGCCATGGCCGGTTTTCGCATTCTCACGGCGATCTCCTTCGCGGCGCTTTCGCGCCGGATGCGGCCCGCGCCCCGCAGGCAGGCGGGCACGGCCGTGGGTCTGACGACAATTCGTCAATCCTCCATGTCAGCGCGAGACGGTCACATGGGCCAGCTTCTCGAAATAGCGGATGATGCCGCCGTGGTCGTCTTCGCCGCAGCCATCGGCCAGCATGGCCTGCATCACTTCCATGACCGAGGCCGTAAACGGCAGCGGCACATGCAAATTGTTGGCCGTTTGCAAGACGTTGGCCAGGTCCTTGACGTGCAGGCGGATGCGGAACCCCGGGTCGAACTTGCGGTCCATGACCAGCGGGGCCTTGGCGTCGAGCACCGTGCTGCCGGCCAGCCCGCCGCGGATGGCCTGGTAGACCATCTCCGGCTCCACCCCGGCCTTGGCCGCCAGCACCAGGGCCTCGGACATGGCCGCGATGTTGAGGGCCACCACGACCTGGTTGGCCAGCTTGGCCACGTTGCCGGCCCCGACCTCGCCCACCCGGACCACCGAGGCGGCCATGGCGGACAGCACGGGCTTCACGGCTTCGAAGTCCGCCGCATCGCCGCCGACCATGACGGACAGGGTGCCGTCGATGGCCTTGGGCTCGCCGCCGCTGACCGGCGCGTCCAGGAAGCGTGCCCCGGCCCCGGCCAGGGCGGCCCCGATCTCCCGGCTGGCCAGGGGGGCGATGGAGCTCATGTCCACCACGTAGAGCCCGGGCGTTACGCCATGGATGATGCCGTTCTCGCCGAGCGCCACCTCGCGCACCTGCGGCGAGTCCGGCACCATGGTGATGACCAGTTCGCTTTCCCGGGCCACGTCCGCCGGCGTGGGGGCGTAGGCCGCGCCATGGGCGGTCACCGCCTCGACGTTGGCCGCGGTGCGGCTGAAGACGGTCAGTTCGTAGCCGGCCCTAAGCAGGTTGCGGCACATGGGCTTGCCCATGATGCCAAGGCCGATGAAGCCGATTTTTTTCATGTGATGTCTCCTGGGATATGCCTTCGGCGACCAGGGCTCCGCCCTGGACCCGCCGGGGGGGATCAGCCCCCCCGGGCCCCCCGGTGGGGGGTTATAACGTCAGGCCCATTGCCGGAATCCAGGTCAACGAGGCCAGGGTATCGGGCGCGGGCACGTATTCCAGGCCCACGAAGCCGTCGTAGCCCAGGCGGTCCAGCTCGGCGAAGAGGAAGGGATAGTTGATCTCGCCGGTGCCGGGCTGATGGCGGCCGGGGTTGTCCGCGACCTGGATGTGGCCGATGCGGGCCAGGTTGGCGGCGATGGTGGCGACGAGCTCCCCTTCCTCGCGCTGGGCGTGGTAGACGTCGTACTGCATGGCCGCGTTGGGGCGACGCACGGAATCGAGCAGGGCCATGACCTGCGCCGTGCGGTTGAGCATGAACCCCGGCATGTCGCAGCGGTTGATGGCCTCGACCACGAGGGTCAGGCCCTTGGCGGCCAGGGCGTCGGCGGCGAAGCTCACGTTGGCCACCAGCGTCTCCAGGGCAGCCCGGGGCGAGACGCCTTCCGGGAGTTTGCCGGCCAGGCAGTTGAGACGCGCCACGCCGAGGGCCTCGGCGTATTCCAGCCCCCGGGCCACGCCGTCGCGAAATTCCGCCTCGCGGCCAGGCAGGCCGGCGATGCCCCGCTCCCCGGCGGCCCAGTCGCCGCAGGGCAGGTTGAAGAGCACCTGCGTCAGGCCGTTGTCGTCCAAAAGCCCGCGCAGTTCCTCGGCCGGGTAATCGTAGGGGAACAGATACTCGACATACCGAAAGCCGGCCTTCTTCGCGGCGGCGAAGCGGTCCGGAAAAAGCAGTTCCGTGAAGAGCATGGTCACATTGGCGGCAAGTCGCGGCATGGAGAACTCCTTATGATACGGCTTGGGGAGGCTCGGGCGCGGATTGCGCCCTGGCGGCGGCGGCCGGGTCGAAGCAGGGCGCGCCGGAGAGGAAGCAGGCCACCATGGCCTCGACGCTTTCCTCGCTCACCATGAGCATGTCCGTCTGGCGGGTGAATTGCAGCAGCCGCCCCATGTGGGCGAGCTTTTCCTCGATCAGCGGGGCCGGCACCTTCTGGAACCGCCCCGAAACCCTGTCCTTGGCCGATTCCACGGCGAAGCCCAGGGCTTCCAGGATGCGGCCGATAGCCCTGGCCCGGCGGGCGCGCTTGACGTCGTCGGCCGCGCCGCCGGCAAAGGAGAAGGTGATGTAGTTCTTGTTGACCGTGGCGCCGCAGTAGCAGTCGAGCACGCCGTAATGGTAGCCCACGCGGGAACTGAAATTCAAGTACTTGTCCGAGACGATGGCATAGGACTTGTCGCCGAAGCGGTCGCTGCCGGCCTTGGGCTGGGCGATGAGCTGCTCGGACATGACCGAGAGAAAGCCCCCCAGGTTGACGGGCCGCACCGCCAGGGCCTCCTCGGTCAGGACCAGCCCCTTGAGCAGGGCCAGAAACGGCCGCGAGGCGATGTCCCCGGGAGCGACCCGCCGCTTGCGGCCCGCCTCCTCGCGCAGACCGCCGCCGAGGTCGATGATGTGCAGGTCCAGGCCCGTGGGCGCGTCGAGCACCGTGGTCACGCCCTGCTGGCCCGAGGCCAGGTCGCTGACCGCGAACATCTCGCCGTAGGACCATTCGTGCAAAAGCCGCGTGACGTCGTGCAGGCTCGTGCAGCTTTCGGGCGTAAAGGACGGGGATTTGGGGTCGAGCAGGGTGAGCGGCACCACCCGCCTGGCCGCCTCGGCCAGGATGGCGTGGATCTGCGTGCCGGCCATGAAGGGCTCGACCTCGTCGTCCTGGCGCAGCAGGCTTTCCACCCGCCCCCGGTAGACCCTGGCCGTGGCGGCGTCCACGGTGACGACCTCGCCCTGGGCGAACCTTCGGGTGGCCCCTTCGAGCCCGAGGAGCGTGGGCACGCCGAATTCCCGCGACAGCGAGGCCATGTGCCCGGTGACGCTGCCGTGGTCCGTGACGATGGCCGCCGCCCGCTTCATGGCCACCATGAACTGGGGGTCGCTGTGCGGGGCCACCAGCACCGCGCCCTGGGGAAAGGCTTCCAGGTCGTCGCTGCCGAGCACCAGGTGCACCGGCCCGGCTCCCGCGCCGGAACAGGCCCCCTGCCCGCCCTCGGCGAGGATCTCCGCCCCGGGCACCGGCGGGCCGCCGGCCAGGCAGGCGCCGTCGGCAAGGGCCGTCAACTGGCGCGACTGGAGGACCAAAAGCTCGCCCTTGGCGTCCATGGCCCATTCCATGTCCTGGGGCCGGCCGAAATGGCGTTCGAGGAACATGCCCCAGGCCCCCAGACGACGGGCCGCCGCGTCGTCGAGGCAGGGCTTTGCGCGCATGTGCTCGGGCACGGGCACGTCCGTGAGCCCGCCCGTGGGCGAGGGCACCAGCATGCGGGGCTTCTCCGCGGTCTCGCGCCGGGTCACGGCCAGGCTTCCCCGGTCCAGGAGCACGGCGTCCGGGGTGACGACCCCGTCCACGGCGTAGGGGCCGAGCCCCCAGACGGCGTTTATGAGCAGTTCGTCGCGGCAGGGATCTTCCGGCAGGCGGGTGTAGAGCACGCCGGCGGCCCGCGACGGCACCAGGCGCAGGCAGGCGGCGGCCATGGCCACGTCGTCGTCGGGGATGCCCTTGAGGAGCCGGTAGGACATGGCCCGTGGGGTGTAGAGGCTGGCGATGACGAACTTGTAGGCGCTGACGATGCGGTCCGGGGCGACGTTGAGCATGGTCAGGTACTGGCCGGCGAAGGACAGTTCGCCGTCCTCGCCGATGGCGCTCGAGCGCACGGCGAAGCGGGCCGCGTCGCCGTCGTCGCCGGCGCTCTCCCCGGCGGCGGCCTCAAGCTCCCGGGCGAGGTCCTCCGGCAGAGGGGCGCGCAGGATGGCCGCCTGGATGTCCTCGGCGGCGGCGGCCATGGAAGCCGGGTCGTCCGGGGCGATGCCGAGACGGATGCTGGCTATGGCCTCGAACAGGCCCGCCTGCTCGAAAAAGGAGCGGAAGGCGGCGGTGGTGACGCAAAAGCCCCCGGGCACGGGCAGACCCACCCGGTTGGCCACCTCGCCCAGGTTGGCGCACTTGCCGCCCACCTGGTCGACCATCTCGGCCGTGACCTCGGACAGGCGCAGCACGGGCTTGCCCAGATGGGGGGCGGCCCGGCCTTCCAGGACGCCCTTGATTTCCGCCGAAAGCCGCTCGACCAGCGCCAGAAGCACGGGCTGGGGCCGGGCCGAGAGGCGCTCGAAGCTCCGTATCATGCGGATGGCGTGGAACACGGCCCGGCTGGTGCGCGAGCGGATAAACGCCATGCCGAAGACCTCGCGGCCGTCGAGCATGACCTCCATCTCGGAAAAAATTTTGAGCAGCTCGGTGTTCGACTCGAGCAACGACTGGAATTCGTTGTATTTGTTTCGGAATATCGCCGCCGTTTCCTCCCGCCCCACGGATGGGGAACGTCGCCGAAAACCCGAAAACAAGCCGCGAAGCCCCTCAAGCACCGTGCCCATGGCACCCTCCGGAGGCGGCGCGGGCAGGCCCCCGGCCGCGATACGGCGCGCATTCCCTTTTGCCCCGGGCCATGTTCGCCTGTATGCTGGCCCCGCCCCCACGGGCCGGCCGCAGCCGCGCCGGGGGGGCAAGGGAGGCACGCATGGGGGCCAATCTCGCCATAGTCACGCTCGTCCTCGTCTTCGCCGTGGTCGTCGGCGTCGTCCTCGGCCGCAAGCTGCGCCGCAAATGACGTTTTCGCGGTCCGGCGTCATCGCCCGTCCCCGGCGGTGAGGCCCGCGTCGAGGCCCAGGCTCTGGGCCAGTTCGCCCAGGATGTCCAGGGCTTCGGCAAAGGCGAACCGTTCCACGGCCCGGGCCAGGGGCTCCAGTTGCGTCGGCTGGGGCCGGCCGGCCAGGTCCCGGCGCAGGACGCGCAGTTCCTCGTCGGCCTGGATGCTGCCGGCGCGCAGGCGTGCGGCCAGGCGGCGACAGGTCGCGGCCGGAGCCGTTTCGGCGTCGGGGGCGCGCCTGGGCCCGCCGCGCCGTGCGGCCGTCCCGGCCGGCGAGGCGGCGTCGCGCTCGCGCAGGACCTCTGCGATGGAGCGCAACAGGGCCTCGCGTTCGAAGGATTTGGCCAGGCAGGCGTTCATGCCCGCCGCCAGGCAGCGGTCGCGCTCGGCGTCCGCGTCGTGGGAGGTCAGGGCCACGATGGGGATGTCGCCCGGGCACGGCGGATTGGCGCTGGCCGCGAGCAACCCCCGGATGACCCGGCTGGCCGTGACCCCGTCCATCTCCGGCATCTCGATGTCCATGAGGATGCAGTCGAAGGGCCGGCCGGCGGCCTTTTCCCCGAAAAGGACACGACAGGCCTCCTTGCCGTTTTTGGCCAGGGCCACCTCGTGGCCGGCCTCGCGCAGGATCTGGGAAAAGATCGCCCGGTTGAGCTTGGCGTCGTCCACGAGCAGGATGTTCAGGCACCCCTCCTCGCGACAGGCCGGAGCCGGGGCCGCAGGCGCGGCCAGCCCCCTGGCGTCGGCCACGGCGGCGGCCAGGGCCGCGGCGTAGGCGTCGAGGCGCTCCCCTTCCGGCGGGCTTCCCCGCCCCAGGGCGGCCTCGATCTCGCGCGCGGCCTCGGCCAGGGCGTCGGCGGCGATGTTGCCGGCCACCCCCTTCACCGTGTGGGCCAGCCGCCTGGCCGCGTCGAGGTCCCCGGCCCGGACGCGCCCCATGATCTCGTCCGCGCTTGCGGCGTAATCCCTGGCGAATTCCGCCGCGATGCTGGAAAGCAGGGCCTCGTTGCCGCCAAGGCGCGCCAGGGCCTTGGCCAAGTCGATGCCGGACGGGGTTCCCGCCGCAGACACGGAAGGCGCGGGGGGCGCGGCCGCAGCCACCCTGGCCGGCATGACCGGGACCACCGGCACGATCCATTGCCCCAGGGCGGCCAGCAGGCGGGCCGGCTCGATGGGCTTGGTCAGGTAGTCGTTCATGCCGGCCGCCAGGCAGCGGTCGCGGTCCTCGGCCAGGGCGTGGGCGGTCAGGGCGATGATGGGCAGGTCCTCGCCGCCGGGCTGGGCGCGGATGGCCCGCGTGGCGGCCAGGCCGTCCATGACCGGCATCTGCACGTCCATGAGCACGGCGTCGTAGAGGACCCGGCCGGTCATGTCCACGGCCTCGCGGCCGTGTCCGGCCACATCCACGGCCGCGCCCAGGCGGACGAGGATCTCCCGGGCCACCTGCTGGTTGATGGCGTTGTCCTCCACGAGCAGGATGAGCGTGCCGGCCAGGGGGGCGGCAGAGGCCTCCCGGACGACCGGCGGCTCCGGTTCGGGCGTCGGCGCGTCCTCGGCCGCCGCGGGCGCGTCCTGGTGAAGGTCCTCGTCGAATGTGGCTTCGAAGGAAAAGGACGTGCCCCGGCCGGGCGTGCTGGCCACCTCCAGCTCGCCGCCAAGCAGGGCCGCGCCGCGCTGGACCAGGGCCAGCCCCAGCCCCGTGCCGCCGTAGGGGCGCGACAGGGAGCCGTCGCCCTGGGTGAAGGATTCGAGCATGCCGGGGATGGCCTCGCGGTCCATGCCGATGCCCGTGTCGCGCACGGAAAGCGCCAGGCGCGCCTTGCCCCCGCGCCGCCAGCGCAGCTCCACGCACAGGTCCACCCGGCCGTTTTCCGTGAACTTGACCGCGTTGCCGACCAGATGGCCGAGCACTCCTTCCAGGCGGGCGCTGTCGCCGACCAGGGCGACCGGAGCGCGGGGATCGAGGTGGGTGGCCAGGACCAGGCCGCGCCTCTGGGCGGCGGCGGCGAAGCGTCCGGTCACCCGGCCGAGCGTCTCGGCCAGATCGAAGGGGGACGGGGCCAGGGCGGCCAGCCCCTTTTCCAGGCGGGCGAAGTCCGTGATGTCGTCCACGACGCCGAGCAGCCCCCGGGCCGAGGCCAGGATCTTATCCAGGTAATCCACGGAGCGCGGGTCGGCGGCCAGGGGCAGGGCCAGATTGGCCAGGCCGATGATGGCCGAAAGGGGCGTGCGCAGCTCGTGGGTCATGCGGGCCATGAAGTCGGCCTTGGCCTGGTTGGCCGCGCGCGCCTCGGCCGTGAGCCGCTCGATGGTGGCCCGGGCCGCCGCGAGGGAATCGGAAAAGGGCTCGTCCTGCCCCGTCGCGGCGGCCCGGGCCGATGCGTCGATGGCGTCGTGTTCCATGCAGACTCCGCAAAACCCAGGCCAGGGCCTGGGCTCCCGTTTTTTGCCGCTTTTCGTCAGCACTGACCATTTCCCCGACAATCGTCAAGGCGGCCGTTGGACAAGGCGGGCCCGAGCCGCTAAGAAGCAAGGCCATACGCGGGAGCCCCCATGTTCGCCGATACGGAAACCGTCCTGTCCTTCACCCTGACCGCCGCCGCCTGCCTGGCGGGGGCCGTGGTGGACATGCGCTCCCGGCGCATCCCCAACCTGGTCACGTTTCCGGCCATGGCCGCCCTGCTGGCCGTGCACGGCGTCTTCTCCGGCCTCTCCGGCCTGGGCGACGCCGCCCTGGGCCTGGCCGGCTGCTTCGTGGTCTTTCTCATCCCCCATGTCTTCGGCCTGCTCGGCGCGGGCGACGTCAAGCTCCTGGCCGTGGTCGGAGCGGGGCTCGGCAGCCGGGCCGTGATCACGGTGGCGCTTTTCACGAGCATCGCCGGCGGGGCGCAGTTTCTGCTCTGGATGGCCTGGGGACGTTATTTCGGCAACGGCGGCCTGCCCGGCCTGCGGCTGTGCTACGGCCCGGCCATCGCCCTCGGGGCGCTGGCCGCCATGGCCCTGCGCCTGGCCGGGGAACCCTACCTCTCCTTCGTCCTGCCCCGTTTTTAAGGCCCGCCCGAGGACGCCAGCCATGCCGGATTCCGCCGCCGAGATCGCCTCCCGCCGCCGCTTCCTGGCCGGCGCGGGGAGCGCTCTGGTCCTTCTGGGAGCGTTTTGGCTCATCGCCGCCAGCTGCGGCACGCCCGAGCGCGGCTCGCGCCTTTACGACCAGGGCCGCCTGGAGGAGGCCCGGCCGCTGCTCGCCGCCGCGGCCGCGCGCGGCTCGGTCCCCTCGTCCTACCGCCTGGGGCTCGTGCTGGAATCGGCCGGCGACGGCCCCCCGGATTTGCGCCGGGCCCTGGCCCTTTTCCGCCACGCGGCCGGTGGAAACAACGTCCCGGCCATGACCCGGGCCGGCGACCTGGAACGCCGCTTCGGCGACCCGGCCGCGGCGGCCCGTTTCTACCGACAGGCCGCCGCGCGCGGCGACGTCCCGGCCATGGCCCGGCTCGGGGCCATGCTCTTCGCCGGCGCGGGCATCGCGGCCGACCAGGACGAGGCCCTCGCGCTCCTGCGCCGGGCGGCCGGGGCCGGCAACGCCCGGGCGGCCACGACTCTGGGCCAGGCCCTGCTCACCCTGATCGCGGCCGGCGACCCGCGCGGCGGCGATCCGGCCCAGGCCGCCGCGCTTTTCGCCACCGCCGGCGAGGCCGGCGAACCCGAGGCCCTCTCCCGCCTGGCCGACCTGTACGCCGCCGGCCAGGGCGTCCCCCGCGACACGGCCAAGGCGGCGGCCCTGCGCCGCCGTGCGGCCGAGGCCGGCTACGCCCCGGCGGCCTACGCCCTGGGCCTGGACTACCTGTCCGGCCAGGGGGTCGGGGCCTATCCCCTGGAGGCGGCCCGCCTGTTCGAGCGCGCGGCCGAGGGCGGCCACGTCCCGGCCATGCTCAAGCTGGCGGACATGTATTACGCGGGCCTGGGCGTCTTTCGCGACCCGCGCCGGGCCATGGCCCTGTACGACGCCGCCGGCGCGGCCAGCGACGAGGCCGCCGCGACGCTGTGCCGCCTGTTCGCCGCCGGCCCGGAGGAACGCCGCGACGCCGCCCGGGCGGTGCGCTTCTGCGCCAAGGCGGCCACGGCCGGCGACGCCGCCTCGGCCGCCCTGCTCGGCCTCGGCATGGTGCGCGGCCGGCTGCCGGGGGACCTGGCCACGGGCACGGCCCTTCTTTCGCGGGCCGCCTGGGCCGGCGATGCGCAGGCCATGTACGCCATGGCCCTGCTCCACCTGGCCGGCAAGGGCGTGGCCGGCAACCCAGCCGAGGCCTTCCGCTGGTGCCGGCTGGCGGCCGAGGCCGGCCTGCCCGAAGCCAAGACGCTCCTGGCCGCCCTGTCCGAGGAGGAGTTCCCCAGCGCCGCCAACCTGGCCAAGGCCATGGACTTCTATCGCGAGGCGGCCGAGGCCGGCGACGCCCGGGCCGGCTTCGCCCTGGGCTCGCTGCTGTCCAAGGGCCTGGCCGGGCCGCCGGACTTCGCCGAGGCGCGCAAGTGGTACGCCAAGGCGGCCGAGGCCGGCGACGCCCGGGCGCAGTTCAACCTGGGACTCATGTACCTGACCGGCAAGGGCGGCCCCGTGGACGAGGCCAAGGCCCTGGCCCTCATGCGCGAGGCGGCCAGGCGCGGCGACCCGCAAGCCCGGTCCAACGTGGCCAGCATGACCCTGACCGGGCGCGGCACGGCCGTCGACCCCCGGGAGGCCTTCCGCTGGTACCGGCTGGCCGCCGGCCAGGGCTATCCGCAAGCCCAGGCCATGCTGGCAGGCTTTTTCTACGAGGGCCGCGTGGTGCCGCGCGATTTCGAGTCCGCCCTGTTCTGGCTCACCCTGGCCAGCGCCAGCCCGGGCAACGACCCGCTGCTCGTCCGCGCCGGCAAGGCCAAGGCCGTGCTGGAAAAGCGACTCACCCCGGACCAGATCGACCGGGTGCGGGAGCGCCTGGCCGCCTTCAGCCCGGCCCCCTTCGATCCGGCGGCCGAAGAAGCCCTGGTCGCCGGCATCAAATTCCTGCCGCCGAGCGCCCGGGGCCCGGGATTCCCCGACCCCTCCGGCTCCCGGTCCCAGGCCGTGGCCCCGCCGCCGGCGTCCGAGGCCGATCCCAAGGCGCTCTTCTGACGCCGAGCCGGCCGCGAGACCCTGCCCTTTTTCCCCTCCCCCCTTGCAAAGCCCGCCTCCGCCCTCTACTGTGGCGGCCGTATCCGTTCAAACCGCTGCATACGCCGCCCACGGCAAGGAGGTCCCCATGAAACGCCTGCTGTTCGTCTGGCTGTGTCTCGCCTGCCTGCTTTCCACCGCCTCCCTGGCCCCGGCCCAGGACAAGGGCTCCAAGGACGAAGCCGTGGCCATGGTGCAAAAGGCCATGGCCGCCATCAAGGCCGACGGCCGGGAGAAGGCCTTCGCCGCCATCAACGACCCCAACGGCCCCTTCCGCGACCGCGACCTCTATGTCGTGGTCTACGACCTTTCGGGCAAGTGCCTGGCCCACGGGGCCAATCCCAAGCAGATCGGCAAGGACCTCATGGAACTGCGCGACCCGGACGGCAAGTTCTTCGTCAAGGAGCGGGTGGAGCTGGCCAAGACCAAGGACAGCTTCTGGCAGGACTACAAGTTCCTCAACCCGGCCAACAAGCTCATCGAGCCCAAGTCGATGTACATGGAGAAGACGGACGGCCTGCTCATCGGCTGCGGCGTCTACAAATAGGACGGCTTCCCCGCCGCGCACGCTCCCCCAAACCCTCCCGGGAGGCCGCTATGAACGGCTTGCGCATAGGAACGCGGATCATCGGCGCGTTCCTCGTGGTTTCCGCCATCGCCCTGGCCGTCGGCGTCGTCGGCTACGACGGGCTGCGCCAGACTTCCACGTCCATGGAGGACATCGTCCAGAACCGCCTGCCGGCCATCCCGGCGCTGCTTCGCGTGGGCACGGCCCTGCGGGAGATCATCGTCGCCCAGCGCACCCTGCTCGTGCCCGGCATCGACGGGGCCTTCGCCGCCGAACAGACGGCCATCGTGCAAAAGGCCAGGGAAACCATCCGCGCCTCCCTGGAGGCGATCGCGGCCTCGCCCAAGTCCGCCGGGGAAAAGGCCCGCATCGACGCCCTGATCGCCGTGCTCCAGAAGACCCGGCAGGCCAACGACGCCCTGTTCGCCAAAATCCGCGAATGGGAAACGGACAAGTCCGACGTGCTGGCCACCATGGACGTGCTGGCCACCACCTCGGACATGCGGGCGGTGCACAAGGAAAGCCTGGACGCCCTGGACGCCGCCATCGAGGCCACGGTGGCCGCCTCCGGCGAGGTTTTCCGCCGGGCCGAGGCCACGGCCCGGGCCGACACGCGCAACATCGTCATCGGCATGGCCCTGGGCGCGCTGCTGGCCCTGGCTTTCGGCCTGGGGCTCACGCGCCTGATCACCCGGCCCCTGGCGGCCGTGGTCGCCTACGCCGACGACGTCAGCCGGGGCCAGCTCGACCAGAGCCTCGACGTGCGCTGCGTGGGCGAACTCTGCCAACTCGCGGGAGCCCTTTCCCGCATGGTGGCCGAACTCAAGCGGCTGCTGGCCGAGGCCCGGGACAAAGGCGCGCAAGCCGCCCACGAAACCCAGAAAGCACGGGAAGCGACCCAGGCCGCCGAAACGGCCCGGACGCAAGCCGCCGAAGCCACCCGGCAGGGCATCGCCCAGGCGGCCTCGGAAATCGAACAAGTGGTGCACATCCTCACCTCGGCCTCGGAGGAGCTCTCGACCCAGATCGAGCTGACGAGCCAGGGCATGAACAAACAGTCCCGAAGCCTGGCCGGCACGGCCCGGGCCATGGACGACATGTCGCGCACCATCGCCGGTGTGGCCCAAAACGCCGGAGAGGCCGCGACCACGGCCCAGGACGCCCGCGACAAGGCCCAGGACGGCCAGGGCGTGGTGGGCACGGTGGTGGACGGCATCGGGCAAGCCCAGCACATGGCGCTCGGGCTGAAAAAGGACATGGCGGCCCTGGGCGGACAAGCCGAGGGCATCGGCCGGGTCATCGGCGTCATCAGCGAAATCGCCGACCAGACCAACCTCCTGGCCTTAAACGCCGCCATCGAGGCGGCCAGGGCCGGCGAGGCCGGCCGCGGCTTCGCCGTGGTGGCCGACGAGGTTCGGAAACTGGCCGAAAAGACCATGAGCGCCACCTCGGAGGTCAACGTGGCCATCGCCGACATCCAGCAAGGGGTCCGGGTGGCCATCGAGGGCGTGGACCGGGCGGCGGGGGCCATCGCCGCCTCCACTGCCCAGGCCAACACCGCGCGCGGGGCCCTGGCCGCCATCGTGGACCTCATCGGCAGCACGTCCGGGCAGGTGGCCTCCATCGCCGACGCCTCCCAGCGGGAGGCCCGGGAAGGCCAGGAGATCGACCGGTCCATCCAGGACGTCACGGCCATCGCCGCCGAGACGGCCCAGGCCATGGGCCAGGCCACCCAGGCCGTGGCCGACCTGGCCCGCCAGGCCCACGTGCTGCAGCAGCTCGTGGTGGACATGCAGCGACAGGGATAGCCCGGGCGCGGCCTTGCCGCCGCGCCCAGGCCGAGGCATGCTCGGCCCATGGACGCCGCCCTCCTCCCGGTCCCGGCTTTCCGGCGCTACGTCGGCATCGATTATTCCGGCGCGGCCGCGCCCGAAACGTCCCTGCCCGGCCTGCGGGCCTTCGTCGCTTGCCGGGACGCGCCGCCGACGGAGGCGCGCCCGCCCGGAAGTCCCCGCCGGCACTGGTCCCGGGCCGGCCTGGCCGACTGGCTCATGCGCCTGCTGGCCGAGGGCGTCCCGACCCTGGTCGGCATCGACCACGGCTTTTCCTTTCCCCGGGCCTATTTCGAAAAATACGGCCTGGCCCCGGACTGGCCGGCCTTTCTGGACGATTTCGCGGCCCACTGGCCCACGGACGCGCCGGGGGCGCGGGTGGAGGACGTACGCCGGGGCCTGACCGGCCGGGGCGCGGCGCGCGGCGGCGACGCGCGCTGGCGGCGGCTTTGCGAGGCGCGCACGGGCCGGGCCAAGTCGGTCTTTCATTTCGACGTGCCCGGGTCCGTGGCCAAGTCCACCTTCGCCGGCCTGCCCTGGCTGCGCCGCCTGCGGCGCGGGCTCGGCCGGGGGGTCCATTTCTGGCCCTACGACGGCTGGGACGTGCCGCCGGGCGTCTCGGCGCTGGCCGAGGCCTACCCGTCCCTGTGGCGGGAAGCGTTCCCGCGCCGGCCCGGCCACACGCCCGACCAGCACGACGCCTGCTGCGCCGCCGCCTGGCTGCGCCGGGCCGACCTCTCGGGCGCGCTGCCGCAATATCTCACGCCGCGCCTTTCTCCCGAGGAACTGGCCGTGGCGGCCGTCGAAGGCTGGATTCTCGGCGTCGCCCCTGTCTGAAAATTCAGGAATTGTCGGCCAGGGCCAGCCGGATGCCGAGCAGGATGAAAAGCCCGCCCACACCCCGGGCGCACAGCGTGCGCCATTTCCCCGTCCGGACGAAGCCCGCCGCCACCCGGGCCGTGGACCAGGCCAGGAGCAGGTTGCAGGCCGTGCCCGTGCCGTTGAGCAGCAAGCCCAGGCACAGGAAGGCCCAGGGCTTGTCCAGCGCGGCCGGGTCGACGAACTGGGGCAGGAAGGCCAGGAAGAAAAGCGCCACCTTGGGGTTGAGGGCGTTGGTGAAAAAGCCCTGCACGTAGATGCCGCGCGCGCTGGCCGGGGCGGGCGCGGCGGCCGGCGCGTCGCCGGATTTCCTGCCCCGGGGCGCGATCATGGCCAGGCCCGAATAGACGAGGTAGGCCGCGCCCGCGAACTTGACCACGGTGAACGCCGTGGCCGAGGCGGCCAGCACGGCGGAAAGGCCCACGGCGGCGGCCAGGATGTGGACGAAGCAGCCCGTGCCGATGCCGAGGGCCGCGACCATGCCGCCGCGCGCGCCGTGGCTGGCGCTGCGGCGCATGACGTAGAGCACGTCCGGCCCCGGGGCCAGGTTGAAGAGGATGCCCGAAACGACGAAAAGCCCCAGGTCGTGGATGCCGAACATGAAAAACCCCGTCGCCCGCCCCCGGCGGGCGCCCGCTACCAGCCGCCGAAGCGCGGCCACTCGGCGACGACCGCCCCGGCGGCGTCGATGACATGGTACCGGTCATGCTGGGCCGCCGTGGCGCAGGCATGGCTCGGCAGAATCCGCAGCCGCGTTCCGATGGGAAAATCCGGCCCGCCCCATGGCCCGGCCCCAGGCCCCGTCACGAGGCCGTGCTCCTGGTTCAGGGCCGTGACCGTGAGCCCGGGCAACAGCCGGCCCGAGGCGTCGCAGACCAGGCCGAAGCCCCGGTCCACGGCCTGGGTCGCCGTGCCCCGGTCGCTGGAAAGGGCCGTCCAGCCCGCGTCGACGATGACGCGGCCCTTTTCCCGGTTGCGCCCGATGACCGTGGCCAGCACGGAAAGGGCGATGTCCTCCAGGCCGCACACGCCGATGCCGGCCTGGACGAGGTCGAAAAAGACGAAGGCCCCGGCCCGCACCTCGGTCACGCCTTCGAAACTCTTGGCGAAATGCGCCGTCGGCGTCGAGCCGACACTGACCACCGGGCAGGCCTGGCCCGCCTGGCGCAAAACGTCCGCCGCCAGCACGACGCTTCGGCGCTCGTTTTCCGCCGCCGCTTCCAGCGCCGCCCGGCCCCGCGCCTCGTAGCTCTCGCCGGCGTGGGTCAGCACGCCGCCGAGGCGGCCGCCGGGCGTCAGGGCCCGGGCGATGGCAGCAAGCAGGTCCGCGTCCCCGGGCCTCACCCCCGAACGGTGGCCGTCGCAGTCGATTTCGACCAGCGCCGGGACGGGGTCGGCCGGGTCGCCGGCCGCGGCCACGGCCCGCGCCTGCTCCACGCTGTCGAGGAGCACGGCGATGTCCGTGCCGCGCCGCCGCAGGACCGTCACGCGCTCCAGCTTGTCCGGGGCGATGCCCACGGCGTAGGTGAGCCGCGTGATCCCGCCGGCGGCCGCCGCCTCGGCCTCGCCGAGCGTCGCCACCGTGGCCGGGCCGTGCGGGCCGGTCATGAGCCGCCGGGCCACCTCCAGGCAGCGAGCCGTCTTGAGGTGGGGGGAAAACCCCACGCCCGCCGTCCGCAGCCGCCCGCGCAGCCGGTCGATGTTTCGCCCCATGCGCGCCTCGTCGAGCAGCAGGCAGGGCGTGGGCAGGGCGCGCAGGTCGGGGGGGATCGGCAATACATGCATGGTCGTGCGTTCCTTGCAGCCGGGACTTCCGGCCGGGCGTCTCCTGTATAAGCCCGGGGCCGGGCAGCGTCAAAAGCCTCCCGATGTCGCGGGCCGCAAGACAAAAAGGGAAGGCAGGCGGGCCGGTTTCCCCCAGGGAACCGAGGCGCAGGGCACGTCGCAGCGCCCGGCGCGCCCGTGCCCGCCTCGTCGGAACCGGCCGAAAACGCGCCGATTCCTGATCCGAAAAACAGACTTTGACAGGGAGGCCGGCGAAGCGTATCAGCCGTTCCATTCGGACCGGGTGTTCCGATTTACGGAACGGGCGTTACGCTTTTTCAGCCCACTGGATGGCTTTGTGGACAAAAAAGGGAAAAATGCCGAATCCAAAGCCAAGGGCCTGGCCATCCTGGAGCTCCTCGGCGTCGAGGATTCGGGCTACACGCTCAAGGAAATCGCCGACCGCATCGGCGGCAGCAAGACCTCGGCCCACCGCTACGCCAGCATGCTGTGCGACCAAGGCTACCTGGCCCGCTCCCCGCGCTCGGGCCTGTACCGCCTGGGCGTGCGCACCCTCTCCCTGGCCCTGACCATCATCGAACACAGCGAACTCGTGAGCCTGGTCAAGCCTTTGGCGGACGAAGCGGCCGAGCGCCACGGCGTGCACGTGGACGTCGGCCTTCTGGAAAACGACGCCATCTATCTGATCTACCGCCACGATTCGCCCGACACCCGGGCGTTTCGCTCCTTCAGCTATTCCTCGGCCCTGCACTACCTGGCCGCGGGCAAGGCGGCCATGGCCTATCTCGAGCCCGACGTCCTGGCCGAACTGGCCGACCGCCTCGACCTGGTGGCCAAGACCAGCCGCACCATCACCGAGCCGGCCGCCCTGCTGGCCGAACTGGAAACGGTGCGGGAACTGGGGTATGCACGCAACAACGAAGAGTCCCTGCCCGGGCTCATCGCCATCGGCGCGCCGCTTTTTTCCCTGCGCACCGGGGCCGTGGTCGGGGCCGTCAGTTTCGATTCGTCCACCGCGACGTATTCCATGAAGGAGTTCGAGGACCAGTTCTCCGGCTATCTGGTGGAGCTGGCCAAGAAAATGTCGGCCGTGGTTTCGCTGTGAGCGAAGAGGCGTAGGGAACCATCGGGAAGAACCATCAACGTGGAGGGAGACTCATGCGCAAGCTGCTACTGCTGAGCCTGGCCGTGGTGCTGGGCCTGGCCAACCTGGCCTTTGCCGCCGACGACACCGTCAAGATCGGCGTGTTTTTGCCCCTGACCGGCCAGAACGCCTTCGGCGGCCAGCTCGAGCTCGAGGGCGTGCAGATGGCCAACAAGGAGGCCCCGACCATCCTCGGCAAGAAGGTCGAGTTGTTCGTCGTGGACAACAAATCCGACAAGGTCGAGGCGGCCAACGCCGTGCAGCGCCTCATCGAGAAGGAGAAGGTCCAGGCCATCATCGGCACCTACGGCTCCTCCCTGGCCATGGCCGGCGGCGAAGTCTCGGAAAAGGCCCACATTCCCCAGGTCGGCACCAGCTGCACCAACCCGCTGGTGACCCAGGGCAAGAAGTACATCTTCCGCGTGTGCTTCATCGACCCCTACCAGGGCGCCGGCGCGGCCACCTACGCCTTCAAGACCCTGGGGCTTAAAAAGGCCGCCATGCTCGTCGACGTGGCCAGCGACTATTCCGTGGGCCTGGCCAAGTACTTCGAGCGCTCCTTCACCAAGCTCGGCGGCCAGATGGTCGGCACGCTCAACTACCAGTCCGGCGACCAGGACTTCACCGCCCAGCTGACCAAGATCATCTCCGAGAAGCCCGACGTCCTTTTCATCCCCTCCTACTTCGCCGAGGGCGCCATCATCATGAAGCAGGCGGCCGAACTGGGCGCGACCTTCAAGATCATGGGCGGCGACGCCATGGACAACCCCAAGATCACCGACATCGGAGGCAAGGCGGTCGAGGGCTTCACCCACACCACCTTCCCCTATGACCCGTCCATGAAGAACATGAGCGCCATGGCCAAGAAGTTCACCGACGACTGGCGCGCCGCCTATCCCGGCAAGGAGCCCAACGTGAACTCCGCCCTGGGCTACGACGCCTACATGATCATCCTCGACGCCATCAAGCGCGCCGGCAAGGCCGATCCCGAAGCCATCACCAAGGCCCTGGCCGAGACCAAGGCCTTCGAGGGCGTGACCGGCAAGACCGCCATCAACGCCACCCACGACGCCGAAAAGCCCGTGGGCCTGGTCGTGATAAAAGACGGCAAGAAGGTCTACGAAGGCGAAATCGTTCCGGAACTCTAGAGCATTCGCGTGCGTTTCCGGCGCGACCCCATGTTTCGGGGCCGCGCCGGAGACCTCCCGGCCGCCCGGCGAAACGGCGGGCCACAGCGCGACAAGGACGTCTCATGAACCTGGCCACGTTCATCCAGAATATTCTCAATAGCCTGACGCTCGGCAGCCTCTACGCCCTGGTGGCCATCGGCTACACCATGGTCTACGGCATCCTGCGCCTGATCAACTTCGCCCACAGCGAAATCTTCATGCTCGGGGCCTATTTCGTCTTCTGGGGCATCACCCTCGTCCATCTGCCCTGGCCCGTGGCCATGGTGCTCGCCATCCTCGTCACCGCCAGCCTCGGCGTGCTGGTGGACCAGGTGGCCTACAGGCCCCTGCGCGACGCCCCGCGCATCTCGGCGCTTATAAGCTCCATCGGCGTCTCCTTTTTCCTGCAAAACGTGGCCATCGTCTTCTTCCAGGCCATCCCGCGCGAGGTCTACCGCCCGGCCTGGCTGGAAGACCCCATCCTCGTCCACGGGGTGCGCGTGCTGCCGCTGACGCTTTTCGTGCCCCTGCTTTCCCTCGTCCTGATGCTGCTGCTCGTCTACATCGTCTACCGCACCAAGACCGGCCTTGGCATGCGCGCCATCAGCAAGGACATCGAGACGAGCTACCTCATGGGCGTGCCCGTCAACCGCGTCATCGCCGTCACCTTCGGCATCGGCTCGGCCCTGGCCGCGGCCAGCGGCATCATGTGGGCGCTGCGCTACCCGCAGCTCCAGCCCATCATGGGCACCATCCCCGGCTTCAAGGCCTTCATCGCCGCCGTGTTCGGCGGCATCGGCTCCATCCAGGGCGCGGTCATCGGCGGGCTCACCCTGGGATTCATCGAGATCATGACCGTGGCCTTCTTTCCGGATCTGGCCGGGTATCGGGACGCCTTCGCCTTCGTGCTGCTCATCCTCGTCCTGATGGTCAAACCGACCGGACTGCTGGGCGAAAGACCGGAGGACAAAGTCTGATGCGACGCGGCCGCACCATCCTGCTCAACGTCCTGGCCATCGGAGTCTTCGGCCTGCTTCTGCATCTGGCCGAAGGGTACTGCAACGGGTACCAGCTCCAGATCCTCAACCTCATCGCCATAAACATCATTCTGGCCCTGTCCCTGAACCTCATCTACGGCTTCACGGGACTCTTCAGCCTGGGCCACGCCGGTTTCATGGCCATCGGGGCCTACGTCTGCTCCATCCTCATCATGACCCCGGACCAGAAGGACATGCTGTTCCTGCTCCAGCCGGCCTACGACTGGGTGCAGACGGCCCACGCCCCCTTCTTCGCGGCCGTGCTGGCCGGCGGCGCGGTGGCGGCGATCTTCGGGGCCGTCGTCGGCATTCCGCTCCTGCGCCTGGGCGACGACTACCTCGGCATCGCCACCCTGGGCTTCGCCGAGATCATCCGGGTCGTGGCCAACAACGTCCCGCGCCTGACCAACGGGGCGCTGGGATTCAAGGGCATTCCGGCCTACGCCGACCTGTGGTGGAACTTCGGCTGGGCGCTGGTCGCGCTCTACGTCATCGTGCGCCTGCTCCAGAGCAACACCGGCAACGTGCTCAAGGCCATCCGCGACAACGAGATCGCGGCCAAGGCCATGGGCGTGGACGTCTTCCGCTACAAGCTGCTCTCCTTCACCGTGGGCTCGTTCTTCGCCGGCGTGGGCGGCGCGCTGCTGGCGAGCCTGCTCACCACCATCGACCCCAAGATGTTCCTGTTCACCCTGACCTTCAACGTGCTCATGATCGTGGTGGCCGGGGGCCTGGGGTCGCTGACCGGCTCTGTGCTGGCCGGGATCGGCATCACCGTGCTGCTCGAATGGCTGCGCGTCGTGGAAAACCCGGTGGACCTCCTGGGCTTTTCCCTGCCGGGCATCCCGGGCATGCGCATGGTGGTCTTCTCCCTGGCGCTTATCGTCATCATCCTCTTTCGCCGCGAAGGGCTCATGGGCATGCGCGAGCTGACCTGGCGCTCCCTGGCCGGCGTCTTTTCCCGGGGGAAAGCCTGATGCCAACGACGCAAACGACGCCCGCCGACGACGTGATCCTGGAGACCCGCGAGCTGACCATGCGCTTCGGCGGCCTGCTCGCCGTGGCCGACTTCTCGGCCTCCTTCCCGCGCGGCAGCATCACCGGGCTCATCGGCCCCAACGGCGCAGGCAAGACCACCTGCTTCAACATGATCACGGGCTTCTACCGCCCGACCTCGGGCGAGGTGCTCTTCGAGGGCGTCCCCATCGCCGGCCTGCCCGCCCACAAGGTCTGCCGGGCCGGCATCGCCCGGACCTTCCAGAACATCCGCCTTTTCAACAACGAGACCGTGCTCGAAAACGTCATGATCGGCCGGCATCTGCGCCAGAAGACCAGCTGGCTGCAAACCCTCGTCTTCACGCCGGCGTCCGAGCGCGAAAATCGCCGGGACCAGGCGCGCTGCCTGGAGCTCCTCGACGCGGTGGGTCTGGCCGACCTGGCCGGGGAAAAGGCCTCGAGCCTGCCCTACGGAGCCCAGCGCCGCCTGGAGATCGCCCGGGCCCTGGCCACGGAGCCGCGCTTCCTGCTCCTCGACGAGCCGGCCGCCGGCATGAACCCCCAGGAATCCGAGGACCTCATGGGCTTCGTGCGCGCCATCCGCCAGGCCTTCGGCCTCACCATTCTGCTCATCGAGCACGACATGAAGGTGGTCATGGGCATCTGCGAACACCTCTGGGTGCTGGACTACGGGCAGACCATCGCCTCCGGCCCGCCCGAGGCCATCCGGTCCGACCCCAAGGTCATCACGGCCTACCTCGGCGAGGAGCACGCCCATGCTTGAGATCCGCGACCTCCACGTCGCCTACGGCGGCATCAAGGCCGTCAAGGGCATCTCCATCGACGTCCCCACCGGCGAGATCGTCACCCTCATCGGGGCCAACGGCGCCGGCAAGACCAGCACCCTGCGGGCCATCTCCGGCCTGTGCAAGAACCGCAAGGGAACCATCGTCTGGAACGGCAAGGACATCACGAACGCCGACCCCGTGGCCATCGTCAAGGCCGGCATCGTCATGTCCCCCGAAGGCCGGCGCATCTTCCCCCACCTGACCGTGCTCGAAAACCTGGAACTCGGGGCCTACAGCCGCGACGACAAGGCCGGCATCGCCAAGGACATGGCCTGGGTCATGGAAATGTTCCCGCGCCTGAGCGAACGGCGCGCCCAGAAAGGCGGCACCCTCTCCGGCGGCGAACAGCAGATGCTGGCCGTCGGCCGGGCGCTCATGAGCGCCCCGGCCCTGGTCATGCTCGACGAGCCCAGCCTGGGACTGGCCCCGCTGCTCGTGCGCGAAGTCTTCGACATCATCGAGGCCATCAACGACAAGGGCATGACCGTGCTGCTCGTCGAACAAAACGCCCACGCCGCCCTTAAAATCGCCCACAAGGCCTACGTGCTCGAAACCGGACGCGTCACCCTGTCCGGCACTGGCGCGGAACTCATCGCCGACGAACGCGTGCGGGCCGCGTATTTGGGTGGATAGGGGCGGGAAAGGCGAAGAGGGAAGATGCCTCCGGCGGCCGGGAGGGGGTGACCCCCTCCCGGACCCTCCCCGACGGGTGCGGGTGGGGAGGCGGTCGGAAACGTCGGGCGGCGGGACTTCGGTGGTGGTGGTCGGGGAAATGGGCCGGCCCCGCAGGC
>NZ_JARKOZ010000147.1 GCF_029978005.1 Solidesulfovibrio sp.
TTCGGCGTGGCGTTCATCCGCATGGTGAAGATGATCATCGCGCCCATCATCTTCTGCACCGTGGTCACGGGCATCGCCAAGATGGGCGACATGGGCAAGGTGGGGCGCGTGGGCATCAAGTGCATGCTCTATTTCTGGACCATGACGCTTTTCGCCCTGGCCATCGGCCTGGTCATCGTCAATCTCTACCAGCCCGGCGCGGGCATGGACGACTACGCCGCCAAGATGCAGTCCAACCAGGCCGAGGTGGCCAAGGTCGAGGCCTATGCCGGCAAGGCCAAGAAGATGACCACCGTGGATTTCCTCATGAACATCGTGCCCACTTCCGTGGTGGACGCCTTCGCCAAGGGCGACATCCTCCAGGTGCTGTTCTTCTCCATCCTTTTCGGCGTCGCCCTGGCCCAGCTCGGCGAAAAAGCAAAGAATTTCGTCAGGATCATCGACGAGTTCTCCAAGGGACTCTTCAAGGTCGTGCACTACATCATGTACTTCGCGCCCTTCGGCGCGTTCGGGGCCATCGCCTACGTGGTGGCCTCCCAGGGGGTCGATGCGCTGCTCAAGCTCCTGTACCTGATGCTCGGCGTCTACTCGACCTGCATCATCTTCATCTTCGGCGTGCTCTACGTGGTCTGCCGCCTGGCCGGCTTTTCGCTGTGGCGCTACCTCTGCTACATCAAGGAGGAAATCCTGCTGGTGCTCGGCACCTCGTCCTCCGAGGCGGCCTTGCCGCGCATGATGGCCAAGCTCGAGGCCGCCGGCGCGGACAAGTCCGTGGTCGGCCTGTGCCTGCCCATGGGCTACTCGTTCAACCTGGACGGCACCTGCATCTACCTGACCATGGCCGCCGTGTTCCTGGCCCAAGCCACCAACACGCCCCTGGACCTCGGCCACCAGCTTTCCCTGCTGGGCATTCTGCTTTTGACCTCCAAGGGCGCGGCCGCGGTCACGGGCGGCGGCTTCATCACGCTGGCCGCCACGCTGCAGACCGTGGGCCACATTCCGGTGGCCTCGCTCACCCTGCTTCTGGGCGTGGACCGCTTCATGTCCGAGGCCCGGGCCATCACCAACATGATCGGCAACGGCATCGCCACCATCGTGGTGGCCAAGTGGGAGAACGCCCTGGACG
>NZ_JARKOZ010000159.1 GCF_029978005.1 Solidesulfovibrio sp.
GAGATGGTGATGCCCGGCGACAACGCCACGTTCAACGTGGAGCTGATCGCCCCCATCGCCATGGAGAAGGGCCTGCGCTTCGCCATCCGCGAAGGCGGCCGCACCGTCGGCGCCGGCGTCGTGTCGGAAATCGTGGAGTAAGCGATGCGTATCAATATCCAGCTGCAGTGCACCGAGTGCAAGCGTAAGAACTACGCCACGGAAAAGAACAAGAAGAACACCACCGGCCGCCTCGAAGTGAAGAAGTACTGCCCGTTCGACCGTAAGCACACGGTCCATCGGGAAACGAAGTAGCAAGGCGCCGGGTTTAACGCAGGGCAGTAGCTCCAACGGTAGAGCATCGGACTCCAAATCCGAGGGCTGGGGGTTCGAATCCCTCCTGCCCTGCCATTTTCGAGCAAGGCGTAGGTCATGGCCAAAGAAAAGACGCAGACGACCCCGGCCCCCCAGGCCGTTCCCCAGGGCGACAAGCCGGCCAAGGCCAAGACGGCCGCCAAGGCCGGAGCCAAGGGCGGCGAAGGGGCGACCGGACAGCCCACGGGACTCGCGGCGCGCATCGCCTCGGCCAAGGAATTCTTCGAGCAGTCCAAGGCCGAACTCAAAAAGGTCACTTGGCCCACACGCCAGGAGACGGTCAAGACCGGCATCGCGGTCCTCGTCTTCAGCGTGGTCATGGCCATCTACCTGGGCGTCGTGGACATGGTCCTTTCCAGGCTCGTGGCGCTTATCCTCTCCTAACGGGTCGCAACGGAAACGGTCATGACAACGAACGAAGACATCCCCGACGACCAGCGCGCGCCCGCCCGGTGGTACATCGTCCACACGTATTCCGGCTTTGAGAATCGCGTGGAACAGACCATCCGCGAAATGATGCGCACGGGCCAGGACGGCGGATGCATCGAGGAAGTCGTCGTCCCCACCGAGAAGGTCATCGAGCTGGTCAAGGGCGAGAAGAAGACGTCCACGCGCAAGTTCTACCCGGGTTACGTCATGGTCAAGATGTCCATGAACGACAACTCCTGGCACCTCGTCCAGTCGATCCCGCGCGTGACCGGATTTATCGGCGGCAAGAACCAGCCGACGCCCATGCGCGACAGCGAGGCGGACAAGATCCTCAATCTGATGGTCAGCCGCCAGGAACAGCCCCGACCCAAGTACCACTTCGAGCGGGGCGACGACGTCCGGGTCATCGACGGCCCCTTCGGCGGCTTCAACGGCGTGGTCGAGGACGTCAACTACGACAAGGGCAAGCTTCGCGTGTCGGTCTCCATCTTCGGCCGCCAGACGCCGGTGGAACTGGATTTCGTGCAGGTGAGCAAAAACTAGGGGGCTTTGGCCCTCTCTCGCAAGGATATTCGCAATGGCCAAGAAGATCACCGCCAAGGTCAAGCTGCAGCTTCCGGCCGGTTCCGCCAACCCGTCTCCCCCGGTCGGTCCGGCGCTGGGCCAGCATGGCGTCAACATCATGGAATTCTGCAAGGCGTTCAACGCCAAGACGATGGACCAGAAGGGCACCATCATCCCGGCCTTGATCACCATTTATGCCGACCGCTCCTTCACCTTCATCACCAAGACTCCTCCGGCGTCCGTGCTTCTGGCCAAGGCCGCCAAGATCGAAAAGGGATCGGGCGAGCCCAACAAGACCAAGGTGGGCAAGATCACCAAGGCCCAGATCGAGGAAATCGCCAAGCTCAAGCTGGTGGACATGTCGGCCAACGATCTGGATGCGGCCTGCCGCTCCATTTCCGGAACCGCCCGCAGCATGGGCATCGAGATCGTCTAACCGGCGCGCGCGCAAGAGGGAATTTCGAGATGGCCAAGCATGGAAAGAAATATCGCGAGGCGGTCAAGGATATTGACCTGCAGGCGAAATACGACGTCAACGAAGCCATGGCCCTGACCGTCAAGGCCGGCGTCGCCAAGTTCGACGAGACCGTGGACGTGGCCCTGTGCCTGGGCGTCAACCCCAAGTACTCCGACCAGATGGTGCGCGGCGCGGTGTCCCTGCCCCACGGCCTGGGCAAGAACGTGCGCGTGCTCGCCTTCTGCAAGGGCGACAAGGAGGCCGAGGCCCGCGAGGCCGGGGCCGACTTCGCCGGCGGAGACGACCTGATCGAGAAGATCAAGGGCGGCTTCCTGGATTTCGACAAGGCCGTGGCCACGCCCGACATGATGGCCACCGTGGGCAAGATCGGCAAGATCCTCGGCCCCCGCGGGCTCATGCCCAACGCCAAGACCGGCACCGTCACCTTCGACATCGGCAAGGCCGTGCAGGAACTCAAGGCCGGCAAGGTCGAGTTCAAGGTGGACAAGGCCGGCGTGCTGCACGTGCCGCTGGGCAAGCGCTCTTTCGGCCCCGAGAAGCTCCTGGACAACTTCCGGGCGCTCATCGACACGGTCATGCGCCTCAAGCCTTCGGCGGCCAAGGGCACCTACCTTCAGGCCATGGCCCTGGCTACCACCATGGGCCCCGGCATCAAGGTGGACACCCAGTCCGTGCGCAAACTCCTCGAGGGCTAACGACCGTCCTCGCAACCAGAGTCACCGATTGTCCCGGGCCAGAGGCACGTCCTTTGGCCGGGGACGATTTTTCGATATAAAACAGGGCATGGAAGGCGAGTCAGAGACAGCGGGTGGGGGCGTACCCCTTAATTTCCCGCCGAGACCCCGCTTTGGCTCACTTGAAGGCCCTCCAACCCGCATGTGGAGGTAGGTACCGTGCAACGTGCGCAAAAAAACGAGATCATCGAAAAACTGCGCGCCAAGGCGGACCGGGCCGGCATTGCGTTGGTCACCGACTTTCGGGGCATGACGGTCGAGGAGCTGACCGATCTGCGCGTCAAGCTCCGCGCCGCGGGTGTCGACTACCAGGTCGTGAAAAACACCCTGGCCCGGCTGGCGGTGAAAGACGGCGTCCACGACGCCCTCAAGGACCATCTGAAGGACAACAACGCCGTTGCCTTCGGCTACGACGACCCGGTCGTCGCGGCCAAGGTCCTTGTGGACTATGCCAAGACCAGCAAGAAGTTCGCGGTGAAGCTCGCCAGCCTCTCCGGAAAGGTCA
>NZ_JARKOZ010000221.1 GCF_029978005.1 Solidesulfovibrio sp.
GCCGCCGAGAGACAGGCGCACGAACTCGCGACCCATGGCCTTGGCGATGGACTTGGCCAGCGACGTCTTGCCCACGCCCGGAGGCCCGACCAGGCACAGGATCGGCCCCTTGATGCGCTCGACGAGCTTCTGCACGGCCAGATACTCCAGGATGCGCTCCTTGGGCTTTTCCAGGCCGTAGTGGTCCTCGTTGAGCACGCTCTCGGCGGCCGTTATGTCGAGGTCGGCTTCCTTGTAAACGTTCCAGGGCAGATCGAGGATCCATTCCACGTAGTTGCGCACCACCGTGTACTCGGCCGAGGACGGCGGAATCTGGCGCAGCTTCTTGATCTCGCGGAGGGTCTTCTCCCGGGCCTCGTCGGACATGTTCTTCTCGGCCAGGCGCGTCTCGAATTCGGCGGCCTCGGCCCCGGGATCGTCCTCGCGGCCCATCTCCTTGTTGATGGCCTTGATCTGCTCGTTTAAATAGTATTCTTTCTGGTTCTTCTCCATCTGCTGCTTGACGCGGTTCTTGATGCGCTTCTCGATGGAGGAGATTTCGATCTCGCCCTGCAGGAAGGCGTAGGCCTCCTCCAGGCGCTTGACCGGCTCGAGCTCTTCCAGCACGCCCTGCTTCTTGATGTAGTCCACCTTGAGGTGGGGCATGACGGCGTCGGCCAGCCGTCCCGGGGCGGTGATGGAATTGATGGCCAGAATGGTTTCCGGGGCCAGCTTCTTGTTGATGCGGCCGTACTGTTCCAGGGCTTCCTGCGTCGCGCGGATCAGCGCGTCGGACTCGGCCCCGGCGGACTCCTCCTCGGGCACGCGGCGCACGGTGACCATGGGATAGTCGGCGTCCTCGCCCACGCCCATGGTCTCGGGCTCCCATTCGGCCCGGTACAGGCCCTCGAAGAGCACCTTGATGGTGCCGTCGGGCAGGCGCAGCATCTGGAGGATCTTGCTCACGGTACCCATGCCGAACAGATCGTCGGGATTGGGCTTCTCGGTCTCGGGCGAACGCTGGGCGACCAGGAAGATCTTCTTGTCGTGGGCGGCCACGGCCTGTTCGATGGCCTTGATGGAGGCCTCGCGTCCGACGAACAGGGGGGCGATGGAACGCGGGAACATGACCACTTCCCGAAGGCTCATCATGGGCAGGCGTATGGCGTCGGCGGCGAACCGGTCATTGTCGAAGGTAAAACCCGTCATGCAACCTCCCGCTTACGGGGTTTTCTCGGCTGTGGGCTCCGGGCCGGAGGTTCGCTCCGGCCCGGCGGTCCTTTTGCGGCAGGTTCTAGTGTAAGGCCGATGCCGCCGTTGTCAAACGGGTGACGCGGGCATCAGGCCGTCTTGACTTCCTGGTGGTAGAAAAGCAGCGGTTCCAGGCCCTTCTCCACGACGGCCTTGTTGATCACGCACTCCTTGACGCCGGTCAAGGACGGCAGCTTGTACATGATCTCGAGCATGATGGTCTCCATGACGTTGCGAAGCCCCCGCGCGCCGGTCTTTCGCTCGATGGCCTTCTCGGCGATGGCGTCCATGGCGTTTTTCGTGAAGCGCAGGCGCACCTTGTCCAGCTCGAAGAGCTTCTGGTACTGCTTGACCAGGGCGTTTTTGGGCTCGGTCAGGATGCGCACGAGGTCGTCCTTGGTCAGCTCCTCGAGGCTGGTCAGGATCGGAATGCGGCCGATGAATTCGGGGATGAGCCCGAACTTGATGAGGTCGGCCGGATGCGTCTGGGCCAGCATCCGCGTGGCGTCGTCGTCGTGGCGGGGTTCGACCTTGGCCCCGAAGCCCATGGCCGAGCCGCGCATGCGCTGGCCGACGATCTTGTCCAGGCCGATGAAGGCGCCGCCGACGATGAACAGGATGTTGGCGGTATTTAACCGGATGAACTCCTGCTGCGGGTGCTTGCGGCCGCCCTTGGGCGGGATGTTGGCCTCGGTGCCTTCGATGATCTTGAGCAGCGCCTGCTGCACGCCCTCGCCCGACACGTCGCGGGTGATGGACGGGCTGTCGCCCTTGCGCGCGATCTTGTCGATCTCGTCGATGTAGATGATGCCCTTGCTGGCCGCCTCGATGTCGTAGTCGGCATTCTGCAGCAGCTGCACCAGGATGTTCTCCACATCCTCGCCCACGTAACCGGCCTCGGTCAGGGTGGTGGCGTCGGCGATGGCGAAGGGCACGTTGAGGATGCGGGCCAGGGTCTGGGCCAGCAGGGTCTTGCCGGAACCGGTGGGACCGATCAGGAGGATGTTGCTCTTGTCGATCTCCACGTCGTCGACGCCGGCGGCCCCGGCGTAGAACACGCGCTTGTAGTGGTTGTGGACGGCCACGGCGAGGATCTTCTTCGCCTGCTCCTGGCCGATGACGTATTCGTCGAGGAGGCGCTTGATCTCGGCCGGGGGCAGGAGCTTGCCGCCCTCGGTCTCCTCGCTCACGGACTCCTGGGCGATGATCTCGTTGCAAAGCGAGACGCACTCGTCGCAGATGTAGACGTCGGGCCCGGCGATGAGCCGCTGGACCTCGTCCTGGTTCTTTCCGCAAAACGAGCAGCACAACTCGCCTGAAACGGTGCTCTTCTTCTTAGTCATTGGGTAAACCCACCCTGTCCGACCGTCCGGACGTTTTCACCTGGTCCCCGGCGGGACCCAGCGTCTTTTCCTCGAAGTCCGCGCGTGCATGCTCCCAAGGCAACTTACCAGAATACTTATTTTTCGCCAAAACAAGCCCATCTTCAAGGACGCCGCGCTAGGCGTCCTCGGGTTCCTTCTTCGCAATAGGATCGCGGGAGGTCAACACCTTGTCGATGAGGCCGTAGGCCATGGCCTCCTCGGCGCTCATGAAATTGTCGCGCTCGGTGTCGAGCTGGATCTTCTCGATGGGCTGACCGGTGTGCTTGGCCATGATTTCATTGAGGGCGTCGCGGGTGCGCTTGGTTTCCTTGGCGTGGATCTCGATGTCCGTGGCCTGACCCTGGAAGCCGCCCGAGGGCTGGTGGATCATGATGCGGCTGTGCGGCAGTGCGTAGCGCATGCCCGTGGCGCCGGCGCACAGCAAAAGCGCGCCCATGCTCGCGGCCTGCCCCATGCACAGGGTCGAGACCGGCGGCAGGATGAACTGCATGGTGTCGTAGATGGCGAGCCCGGCCGAGACCACGCCGCCCGGGGAGTTGATGTACATGAAGATTTCCTTTTCCGGGTCTTCGGATTCCAGGAAAAGGAGCTGCGCGCAGATGAGGTTGGCGACATAATCGTCCACGGCGCTGCCGAGCAGGATGATGCGGTCGCGCAGCAGCCGGGAATAGATGTCGTAGGCCCGTTCGGAACGACCGGTGGTCTCGATGACTATGGGGATGGTGGTCATGTCGCTCCCGTTTTACGCCGGCCGGGGAGGCGGGCTGGACAATTCTGTCGCTTCCCCGTCCCCGCCGCGCACGCGCGCTTCGGGTTTTGGGCCGCGGCAGGCGGATTTTCGCCGCCGCGGCCCGTTGTCGTCAACGAACGGTATGCAAGAACCGGCCCAAACACTGGGCTAGTCGCGCACGCCGTAGCCCTTGTCGCCCCCTTCCGCTTCGCCCTCGGGCTTTTCCGCGGGCGGCACCTTGGTGACGGCGGCGTTGGCGTAGATGAAGTCCGCGGCCTTGTCCGCCAACAGCTTGTCGCGCACCATGAT
>NZ_JARKOZ010000219.1 GCF_029978005.1 Solidesulfovibrio sp.
CTGTGGCTCCTGGCCGAGCTTTTCGAGCGCCTGCCCGAGGTGGGCGACCCGGACAAGCCCAAACTCGTCTTTTTCTTCGACGAGGCGCATCTGCTCTTCGACGACGCCCCGGCCGCGCTGCTGGAAAAAATCGAACTCACCGTGCGCCTCATCCGCTCCAAGGGCGTAGGCGTCTATTTCGTCACCCAGTCGCCCCTGGACCTGCCCGATACGGTGCTCGGCCAGCTCAGCAACCGCGTGCAGCATGCGCTGCGCGCCTTTTCCCCGCGCGACCAGAAGACCGTGGCCGCCGCGGCCGACACGTTCCGGCCCAATCCGAAGCTCGACGCCAAGGCGGCGCTGACGGCGCTCGGCGTCGGCGAGGCGCTGGTCTCCTGCCTCGACGCGCGCGGTGAGCCAAGCGTGGTGCAGCGCGCCCTGGTCGTGCCGCCGGCAAGCCGCATGCTGCCCCTAAGCGACGCCGAACGCGAGGCCATGGTGCGCGCCTCGCCCCTTTACGGGCACTACGAGCAGGCCATCGACCGGGATTCGGCCTTCGAGATGCTCAAGTCCCGCGCCGAGGCCCGGGAAACGCAAGCCGCGCCCCAAAAGGAAAAACCGTCCCAGGCCGAAAAGCTCGTCATCGGCATGGCCCAAAGCGCCCTGCGCTCCATCGGCACGCAGATCGGCCGCCAGATCGCCCGAGGCGTCCTGGGCGCGATTTTCGGCGGCTCACGACGGTAGGGAGAGAGGAGAGAGGAGAGAAGGGAAGATGCCTCCGGCGGCCAGGAGGGGGTGACCCCCTCCTGGACCTCCCCACTGGGGGGAGGAATGTTCCCTGAGGCGGTGCTTGGGCGCGGATCAATCCAGGGTTTGGCGGTAGCGTTTGACGCCGAGGCCCAGGGACAGGAGCAGAAAGAGGCCGATGGGCCACATGTGGGGCAGGATGTCGAAGAAGCCGTTGCCCTTGAGCACGATGCCCCGCACCACCCGCAGATAATGCGTCAGCGGCAGCGCCGAGCCGATCCACTGCGCCCACTCCGGCATGCCCTGGAAGGGAAACATGAAACCGGACAACAGAATGCTCGGCAGGAAGAAGAAGAAGGACATCTGCACCGCCTGTAGCTGGTTCTGGGCGATGGTGGAAAAGGTGATGCCCACGCCCAGGTTGGCGGCGATGAAGGGAAAGGAGACCAGGAAAAGCAGCGGCAGGCTGCCGACCATGGGCACCCGGAACAGGAGCTTGGCCGCCAGGACGATGAGCCCCATCTGGAGGTAGCCCACGATGATGTAGGGCAATATCTTGCCGAGCAGCACCTCGGTCGGACGCACCGGGGTGATGAGCAGGTTCTCCATGGTGCCGCGCTCGCGCTCGCGGGTGATGGCGAGCGACGTGATGATGACGAGCGTCATGGTCAGCACCACGCCCATGAGCCCGGGCACGATGTTGTACTGGGTGATGGCCTCGGGGTTGTAGCGGGCGTGCATGCGCAGGTCCACCGGCCCTTCGGCGGCCCGAAGGGGGGCCAGCGGCCCGGTCAGGTCGCGGTTGAAGGCTTCGCTCGCCGCCTGGCGGATGGCGGACACGGCGTTGGAGGTGGCCGAAGGGTCGGTGGCGTCGGCCTCGAGCAGCACCACCGGCCGGTCGCCGCGCGCCAGGTCGCGGCCGAAATTCTCCGGGATGGTCAGCACGAACTGGATGCGGCCCAGGCGCAGCAGCTCGTCGGCCTCGGCCTCGTGCGAGATCTCCTTGGTGAAGGCGAAGTAGTCGCTGTTTTTCATGGCCATGGCCATGTCGCGGGAAAAGATCGACCGGTCGTTGTCCAGGATGGCCGTGGGCAGGTGCTTGGGGTCGGAATTGATGGCGTAGCCGAAGAGGATGAGCTGGAGCAGCGGAATGCCCACCATCATGCCGAAGGTCACCCGGTCGCGGCGCATCTGGGTGAACTCCTTGCTCACCACGGCCGCGAACCGCTTGGGCGAAAAGGTGAAGATGCTTCGCATCACGTGGTCGCCTTGCGCATGAGGCTGATGAAGACCTCTTCGAGGTTGGAGGGAATGCGCGTCACGGCCAGGGGCTCGCGCCCGAAGGGTTCGAGGCTTTTGGCCAGGGCCGCGCCGTCCCGGCCGCTGACGTGCAGGGTCAGGCCGAAAGCCACCACCTGCTCCACGCCCGGCAGGCCGCGCAGCCGGTCGATGAGGTCGTAGAGCTTCGGACCGGAAATCTCGTAGGTGGCCAGGCCCTCGGCGGCCACGATCTCGGCCACGGTGCCCGTGGCCAGCAGATGGCCGTAGGCGATGTAGGCCAGGCGGTGGCAGCGCTCGGCCTCGTCCATGTAGTGGGTGGAGATGAGCGCCGTGATGCCCTCGCCGGCCAGCTTGTGCACCTCGTCCCAGAAATCCCGCCGGGCCATGGGGTCCACGCCCGCCGTGGGCTCGTCGAGCAGCAGGAGCTGCGGCTCGTGGATCATGCAGGCGGCCAGGGCCAGACGCTGCTTCCAGCCGCCCGAGAGCGTGCCGGCCAGCTGGTCGCGAAACCGGCCCAGGTTCATGCGCGCGACGGTGCGGTCGATGGCCCCGGCCCGGTCCGCCACGCCGTACATGCGGCTGATGAAGTCCAGGTTCTCGCGTACGGTCATGTCCTCGTAGAGCGAGAACTTCTGGGACATGTAGCCCACGTGGGGCTTGATGAGTTCGGCCTGGCCGCGCACGTCGAAGCCCAGGCAGGTGCCCGCGCCGTCGTCCGGGCGCAACAGGCCGCAGAGCATGCGGATGAACGTGGTCTTGCCCGAGCCGTTGGGCCCCAGGAACCCGTAGATCTCCCCGCGCGCCACGCGCATGTCGATGTGGTCCACCACGGTCTTCTTGCCGAAGATCTTGGTCAGGCCCGTGACGTCGATGACCGGGGCCGCCTCGCTCATGCCCCGCCTCCCGCCGGCTTGGCGGCCCGGGCGGACGGCAGGGACACGTCCACGGGTTGGCCGGGATGCATGCGCGCCGCCACCTCCGGGGCGAAGCGCCCCTCCACCATGATCACGAGCTTTTCCCGAAAGCCCTGGCTGTAGATGACCGGCGGCGTGTACTCCACCGAGGGGGCGATGTAGGACACCGTGGCCGTCGCGGGCGCGCCGCCGTCGAAAGAGACCTCGACGGACTGCCCCACGGCCAGAGACCCGGCCACGGCCTCGGGCACGAAAAAGCGCACCTTGACGTTTTGCGGCGGCAGGAGCGTCACCACCGGGCTTCCGGCCGCCACCCACTCGCCGGCGTAGTGCAGGACGTCGTAGACGAGGCCGGAAACGCCGGCGGCCTGGGTCATCTGGCCGAGGTTCCAGCGGGCCTGGTCCAGGGCGGCCCGGGCCGCGTCCACGGCGGCCTGGGCGGCGCGGATCTGGTCCACGCGGCTCGGCAGCTTGCCCGTGGCCAGCTTGGCCTCCAGCTCCTTCACCTCCTGCTTGTACCGGGCGTTGGTCGTGCGCGAGGTGTCGAGGTCCTCCTTGGCGATGACGGCGTCGCCGTAGAGCTTGATGCGGCGGTCGTATTCCAGGGCCGACAGGGCGTGGGCGGCCTCGGCCCGGCGCAGGTCGGCCACGAGCTGGTCGATCTCTTCCGGGCGCAGGCCCTTCTGCTTGTCGCGAAGCGTATCCTCGGCCTGACGCAGGTCGGCCTCGGCCAGGGCCACGCCGGCCGTCTCGTAGGCGTGCTCCAGCACATACAGCGCCTGGCCGGCGGAAACCACGTCCCCCCGGGCCACGCGCAGGGCGTCCAGCCGGCCGGAGATCTTGCCGCCCACGTACACGAACTCGCCCTCGACGTAGCCCTGGTAGGCCCTGGGCTCCCCGGATTCGCAACCGGCCAGGAGAATACAGGCCAAGACGAGCACGGCAAGGCGGCTTCTAGGCGTTTTCATGGCCTCCCTCCTTGGGCGCGTCCGGCCGGGCCGGAGCGGCCAGGCCCCTGGCCAGCAGGCCGCCGACGAAGGCGGCCGCGTCGGTCAAGGACAGGTCGAGGCGCAGCCCCAGATCCCGGGACGCGGCGGCGAACCGGGTCCGAAGCGGCTCGGACAGGCTGTAGATGACCATGGTCCCGACGAGGGTCAGGTGGACCAGCACGGGTTCGGCCGGCGAAAGCGTTCCCTGGGCCAGGCCCTTTTCCAGGATGCCCCGGGTGACGGAGAAGATGCGCCGGAATTCCGTCATGGCCGCCGGCGGCATGCTGGCCCCGCCCGAGGCCATCTCCAGGGCCATGATGCGCGGCAGGGCGGGCAGCCGGGAGAAAAGCCCGGCCATGGCCAGAGCCAGGGCGGTGAAGGCGTCGCCCGGCCCCGGGCCGGCCTTGACCGCCGCCTCCAGCGCGCCGGCCACCTGGCCAAAGAGGTGCAGCATGACCGCCTCGTAGAGCTTTTCCTTGTTGCCCACGTGATAGTAGAGCCCGGCCTTGTTGACCCCGGCCCTTCGGGCAATGGCCTCGACCTTGGCCCCGGAGAAGCCCGCCCGGCCGAACTCCTCGGCCGCCGCTTCGAGGATGCGCTGGCGCACCGTGTCCTGGGAGTCGTTTTCAACCATATGGTCCAACCTTTTCTTTTAACCATACGGTTAAAACAGAAAGTCCACCCCGTCAACCCGGGAAAGGGGCCGGGAGCGCTTCCCATTTGCATGAATCCGGTGTAATCCGAAGCCCGGCCGGCCCGAGGAGGGCCTAACCAAGCGCCAGCATGCCATGACCGACGCCATCACATTCCTGCTTTCCCCTGCGGCCTTCGTCGGGCGCACGGTGCTCACCGTGGTCGCCGAGCTGGGGGGCTTCTGCATCTTCCTGGTCCAGGGGCTCTGGCGGATCGCCATCCCTTCCCCGTCCTGGCGCAAGATCGTGCAGCAGGTCTATTTCATCGGGGTCAAATCCATCTTCGTCATCGTGCTCATCGGGCTCTTCACCGGCATGGTGCTCGGCCTGCAAGGCTACTACACCCTGGTGAAGTTCGGCTCCGAAGGGCTTCTCGGGGCCGCCGTGTCCCTATCCATCATCCGGGAGCTGGGTCCGGTGCTCACGGCCATCATGATCACGGGCCGGGCAGGCTCGTCCATGGCGGCCGAGATCGGCATCATGCGCATTTCCGAGCAGATCGACGCGCTGTGGTCCATGGGGATCAACCCCATGCGCTTTCTCATCGCGCCAAGGCTGGCCGCTTCGCTCATCTGTTTTCCGCTCCTGACGGCCATCTTCGACGTGGTGGGCATCGGCGGCGGCTACCTCACGGGCGTGGCCCTTCTGGGCATCAACCCGGGAACCTATTTCGACCGCATCGACGCGGCGGTGGAACTGACCGACGTGAGCGGCGGCTTCGTCAAATCCGTGGTCTTCGCGCTGCTCGTGGCGGCCATCAGCTGCTACCAGGGCTATTTCACCCACGCCCGCCGCGACGGCTTCGGCGCCAAGGGCGTGAGCCTGGCCACCACGGCGGCGGTGGTGTTCTCCTGCGTCGCCATCCTGGTGGCGGACTACGTCCTGACCTCGTTCCTCCTTTGAGGCTGCGTCGGGGCGAGTTGCAACTTCGGCGGGATAGCCGTAAAAGGCCACTGGCATGAAAAAATACTCCATGGAGACGACGGTCGGCATCTTCGTTCTGGCGGGCCTTCTGTGCGTGGCCTACCTGACCGTCAAGCTCGGCAAGCTCGAGGTGCTCGGCGGCGACCGCTATCCGCTGACGGCCCGCTTCAAGGACGTGACGGGACTCAAAAGCGGGGCCTACGTGGAGATGGCCGGCGTGCGCATCGGCCGGGTGGGCGGCATAAGGCTCGACACCAAGGACAACATGGCCCTGGTGACCCTCGACATCGACAAGGGCGTGCGCCTCACCGACGATTCCATCGCCTCCATCAAGACCAGCGGGCTCATCGGCGACAAGTTCGTCAAAGTCTCGCCCGGCGGCTCGGACGAAGTTCTGGGCCCCGGCGGCGTCATCGTCGAGACCGAGGCCTCGGTGGACCTCGGCGACCTTATCGGCAAATACGTGTTCGGCGGCGTGAAATAGCGCGTCCGACCCAAGCGAACCTCTACGGAACATTGGTATTTTCCTATGCTGCGTTCTTTGAGCCGCCTGTTTGCGTCCCTGGCCCTCGTCACCGCCCTGGCCGCTCCGGCCCTGGCCGGCGCGCCGACCGAAACCCTAAGCGTCTCCATCGACAAGATCATCGCCCTGCTGGCCGATCCCGCCTACAAGAACCCGGACACCCGGCCGGCCATGCGCGCCAAGCTCCTCACGTCCATCGACGCCGTCTTCGACATGAAGGAGCTCTCCCGCCGGGCCCTGGGCGCCCAGTGGAACAACTTCAGCCCCGAGCAGCAGCAGCGCTTCGTGACCGCGTTCGGGCAGCTTTTGCAGAACACCTACCTTGACAAAATCGAGAGCTACACCGATGAAAAGGTGCAGTATCTCAAGGAGCAGGATCTGGGGCCCGGCAAGGCGGAAGTGGACACCAAGGTCGTGGGCAAGGGCAAGGAGATTCCCATCTCCTACCGCCTTTCCGACCGTAACGGCTGGAAGGTCTACGACGTGGTCATCGAGGGCGTGAGCCTCGTGCAGAACTACCGCACCCAGTTCGGCCAGATCCTCGTCAACGAGTCGCCGGACGCATTGATCGCGAAGATCGCCGCGAAGAAATCCTAGCCTCGCGCCGGGAGTCGCGGACAAGCAACAGGGCTGCCGCAGAGCATGGGCCAGGCAGCCGGGAACGCCACGGAACGCATTGCCGGGGAACAACACATGCCTATCTCCATGCCGCGCAACATCCTGCTCGTCCTGCTCGCCGCCACGCTTGCGGCCGCTCCTGTCTGTCAGGCCGCCGGGACTCCCATCAATCAGGAGAGCCCCAAGCCGGCAGTGAGCGCGCCAGCCGCCCTGGAAACCGGCACGGCTTCGCAGGCCAAGGCGGACGACGACGGCTACGCCGAGACCGCGCCCGCGCCCGTGGCCGATCCCCTCTACCGCTGGAACAAGTTCTGGTTCGGCTTCAACCACCTGTTCTTCAGCGGGTTCATGCGGCCCCTGGCCAAAGGCTACGCCATCGTGGTCCCGCGCTTCGTACGCACGGGCCTGACCAACGCCTACCAGAACTTCATCTTCCCCATCCGCTTCGTCAACGCCCTGCTCCAGCTCAATTTCACCAAGGCTCAAAGGGAATTCGGGCGTTTCATGATCAACTCGACCATCGGCGTCGGCGGCCTCATGGACGTGGCCAAGGCCGACCCGAACCTCCAGCCGGGCAACGAGGACTTCGGCCAGACCCTCGGCTCCTGGGGCATCGGCGACGGCTTCTACATCGTCTGGCCCTTCCTTGGCCCCTCGTCCGCCCGCGACACCGTCGGTCTGGCCGGCGACGCCGTGGCCAACCCGCTCTTCTGGATCTTCGGCCCCTGGGCCGTCTACGGCGACGACAACCCCTGGTACCTGTCCTACATCGTCAAGGCGGGCGACGTGTTCAACAACCTGCCCACCACCCTGGAGACCTACGACAGCGTGACCAAGCCGGCCGTGGATCCCTACAGCGCCATCAAGGACGCCTACATCCAGTACCGCAGAAACGCCGTCTCCCAGTAGACGGCCCCGCCTGCCGCCGCCGCGCCCCGCGCGGCGGCGGCGCGCCATGACCACGCCCCGAAATCCCCCGACCGACGCCATCGAGGCCCGCCCCCTGCCCTTCCTTGGCCCGGACGCCCTGGCCGTGCGGGCCAGCTACCGCCGCCAGCGCTTTTCCCGCCACGCCCACGACGGCTATGCCCTGGGCGTCATCGAGGCCGGGGCCCTGGCCTTCCGTTATCGGGGCAGCCGGCTCGTGGCCCCGGCCGGCTGCGTCAACCTCGTGCAGCCGGACGTGCCCCACGACGGCGAACCGGCCCTGCCCGAAGGCTGGCGCTACCGCATGCTCTACCTGCCGGCCGCGGCCCTGGCCATGGTGCTGCCCGAGGGCGCGGCCCCGCCGTTCTTCCGCCAGGGAATCATCGAGGACCCAAGCCTTGCGGCCCAGGTCGCCGAGGTCCACTGCCTGCTTTTTTCGCCCCAAGCCGGCGAGATGGCGCGGCAGACGGCGCTCCTCGCCCTGCTCGCCACCTGGGTGCGGCGCTTCGCCGAGAGCCAGGCTCCCTCGCGAAAGCCCGGCCCCGAGCCCCGGGCCGTGCGCCTGGCCCTGGACATCCTGGCGGCACGCTACGCCGAAAATGTCAGCCTGGTCGCACTGGCCCGGGCCACGGGCCTTTCTCCCTGGCACCTGGCCCGGGCCGTGTCCGACCGCACCGGCCTGCCGCCCCATGCCCACCTGCTGGCCCATCGCCTGCGCGCCGCCAGGCGCGCCCTGGCCGGGCCCGACCGCCTGGCCGACATCGCCGCGGCAACGGGTTTCGCCGACCAGAGCCACCTGACCCGCGCCTTCGCCAGGCGCTTTGGCCTCACTCCCGGAGCCTACCGCAAGATCGTTCAAAACCCCGCCGCCCGATAAGTCTATCCTGCGCCCGTCATCCCCATTTTCCGGAGGCGATATGACGACGCGCGCCAAGGCCCTGGCTTCCCTGGCCGGGGCCATGCTCCTGGTCGGTTCCTCGGTGGCCGCCGGCCGCATCCTGACGGCGGCCCTGCCCATCCATTTCGCTTCGCTCGTGCGTTTCGCCCTGGCGAGCCTGGTACTGGCGCCGCTGGTGATCGCCCGCGAGGGCCGGCTGCCGCGCCTGTCCCGGCGCGGCCTGGCCGTGGTTTGCGGACAGGCGCTTTGCGGCTCGTTTCTTTTCACGGTCTGCCTGCTGGCCGGGCTGCGCCTGACGGGCGCGGCCGAGGCCGGGGTGGCGGCGGCAGCGACCCCGGCCGCCGTGACGCTTCTGGGCTGGCTTTTCTTCCGGGAAAGGCCGTCTGGCCGGGCCGTGGCCGGCATCCTGGCCACCATGGCCGGCATCGCCCTCCTGACTGCCGCGCCGGCCAGGGCCGACACTCCCTCGCCCGTGCTCGGCAACGCCCTGGTCCTTTGCGCCGTGGCCTTCGAGGCCGTGTTCCTGCTGCTGCGCCGGGCCCTGACCGAGCCCCTTTCGCCGCTCGGAGCCGCCTTTTGGGTCTCGGCGGCCGGCACGGGATTTTTTCTGGCGCCGGGCCTGTGGCAGGCAGGGAGCCTCGATCCTGCGGCGCTGACTCCCGGAGTCGTCGCGGCCGTGGTCCACTACGCCCTGGGGGTGACGATTGCGGCCTACGTGTTGTGGTTTTACGGCGTGGTGCGGGTGGACGCGGCCACGGCCGGCGTGGTCACGGGCGTCATGCCCGTGTCCGCGCTTTTCTTCGCGGCGCTTGTGTGCGGGGAATCCGTCGGCTGGCGGGAGATGGTCGGCTGCGCGACCGTGCTGGCCGGCATCGTCGGCCTGGCCACGGCCGGTCCCGGCCGCCCGGCCCGGACCGCGCCCAAACGGGGGGCGGCGGTCCGGGGGGACGGCCGGGGATCATGAACCGGTCTTTTTGGGCGGCGGCACGTAGCCGTCGGGCAAGGGCGGCGCGGGCTCGACGATGGGCGGCGCGATGGGTGCGGAGACCTTGGGTCCGGCCGCCGGCTGGGCCTTGGCCGCGGGCGCGGCGGCGGGAGCCGGGGCCGAAGCGGCGGCCTTTCCGGCCGGAGCCGATCCGGCCGGCCGTTCCTCGGCCAGGCGCGGCTCGGTCACGCCGTCGCCGAACAGTTCGGCCTCCAGCGCCGCCCGCGAGCCTTCCTTGCCGGCGAAGACCTTGTAGAAGGTCTTGTTGTTGCGCTTGGCCTGGTCCATGCGGGTGGAAAAGCCCTTGGCCTCCAGGGCGGCCATGAGTTCCTTGCCCGAGGCGGCATGGGCGAATTCGCCTACCTCGAAGGTGAAGTAGGCCCGTTCGCCGGGGGCGGCGGCTTCGCCCGGAGCGGGCGCGGGCTGGGCCGCCGGCGAGGCCTTGGCCCCAGGAGCGGCGGCGGGCCCGGCGGAAGCCGGCTTGCCCTGCTGCTCGAACAGGACCGCGCCGGGCTTCTCCACCGCCGGAGGCTCGGGCGGAGCCGGGGTGAAGGGCTTGGGCCTGAAGTCCGGGCCGGCCGCCGTCGCCGTCGTGGGGGCCGAGGCCGCAGGGGCGGCCACGGCCGGCGCGGGCGCG